>NZ_JBVAXQ010000001.1:0-165933 GCF_055419425.1 Mycobacterium sp. IDUB_21
CCCTGCACTGATCGACAACGACCACTCCCTCCACTGAATGCGAGCCGACTGACTCACAACCAGACTGGCAAAGAGGGAATCGGGGGCTTTTGTGCGTGTTCGGCGGGTTTATGCGGCGGTCCCAGCTTCGGCTCTCCTTCGTCGGGCCTCGCTGAACCGCCGGGTTCAGTGCCCTACGGGCAGCAGGCCGAAAGCCTGCTTGGCGATCTGCAGCATCCAGCTGCCGACGCTCTTGCCGTGGTCACGTGGCCAGTTGAGCTGGAAACTGACCACCCACGGCTGCCCGGCCCGGTCGATGGCGTACCAGCTGAAGGTCAGGTCGCCGGGCAGGCCGCCGGCTTTCGAGCCGATGTAGGGCCAGTCGGCGCGTTTCAGGTCGATGCCGCGGACCGCGGAGAGGATCTCCTTGACCGGCGCGGCCTTGCCCACCGCACCGGCTTGCAGCGCGACGTGCACCCGGCAGATGTCCTCGGCGCTGCCGTACCACTCGGCGCCGTATGCCGACGCCGGAACGTGCGCGCGGATCGGATCCGGCTCGTACGGCCGAGAGTCGGCCTGCCGCAGCAGCTTTGCCCGCTCCTGGGGTGAGCCGTGCTGCCATTGCTCGCGCAGGTCGGGTTTGCCCCAGCCCACCGAGAACAGTTCGTACATGGTGGGAAACGGCGTCATGCTGGCCGGGTCGTGGTGGCCGGCCACCGCCAGCGCCCGCTCGACAGCACGGGTTCCCACGTGGTCGATCAGCAGGTCGGTCGCCATGTTGTCGCTGGTGGCGATCATCTTCTCGGCGGCCTTGCGAACCGATACATGGGCGCCGTCGGGCAGTTCCTCCAGCCCGGACGAGCCGACCACCTTGGCCCGGCCGGTGATGGTCAGCGGATCGTCCCAGGACACCGTCCCGGCCTTCACCTCATCGGCCACGGCCAGCAGCACATACAGCTTGAAGATCGACGCCAGCGGCAGGGACTGGCTGGTGTTGGTGCCGGCCACCGGCTTGCACACGCCGCCTTCGATGCGCGACGCCTGGTAGGAGTAGCGGGCGCCGGTCCGGCTCAGCACCGCGTCCACGTCATGCCAGGAACCGATGGGTGGCGCCTCGGTGGTCGGCTTGAACAGATCCACCATGCCGTTGTCGTCGGTGCGGATCCTGACGTCTTGCCGGGCGCCGTAGGAGGTGGTCAGGTGCAGGGTGGCGGCGCCGGCGCGGATGTCGACGCCGTCGAGGCGGAACGGTCGGTCCCACCACAGCGATTCCATGGTGGTGACGACCTGCTCGACCTTGTCCGGTGCGGCCAGAGTGGCCACCCCGACCGGGCCGATAGGCCAATCGGAGTTCAGCATGTCCATGGTCTGCTTGGCGCGCAGACCCGGTGGGGTTTTGGTCGAGATCGTCACCGCGCCGTCGCCGGCGTCGGCGGGCGACGCCGGGGAGGGGGCGCAGCCGACAGCTGACACGCCGACAAGGCTCAACAGGGCTACAGCGGTCGTGCATGCCGCCAGATGGCGCCGCACGGGCTAAGCCTTTGCGGCAGTTCCGGCGGTTCCCGCAACGTCCAATGCGACCTCGAACTCCAGGTTGGCGGCGCCGGTTGAGACGGGTTTGCCGTAGCCGCTGTGCGCTGCCTCCGAGCGGTCACGGACCCACGCCTCGAACGCTTCGTCGGACTCCCATCGGGTGACCACGAAGTAGCGGTTGTCACCCCTGACCGGGCGTAGCAGCTGAAAGCCCTGGAAGCCCGGGGAGTTCTCCACGGTGTCGACCCGGTCGGCGAACCGCTTCTCCACCTCCGGACCGGCACCCTCGGGGACCTCGATGACGTTGATCTTCACCACTGACATGCGGCCTAGGCTACCGTGCCCCGGGTGGACACCGCCCCGAGCGAGCTGCTGAGCTATCGCGGTGGGCACGGCGCGCCGCTGGTCCTGGTGCACGGGTTGATGGGGCGTGGCAGCACCTGGCCTCGGCAACTGCCCTGGCTGACCCGGTTCGGGGCGGTCTACACCTACGATGCGCCGTGGCATCGCGGCCGCGACGTCGTCGACCCGCATCCGATCGCCACCGAGCGTTTCGTAGCCGATCTGGCCGTGGCGGTGGAGCAGCTGCCGGGCCCGGTGCGCCTGGTCGGTCACTCGATGGGGGCGCTGCACGCGTGGTGCCTGGCGGCAAGCCATCCCGATCTGGTCTCCGCCCTGGTGGTGGAGGACATGGCGCCGGACTTCCGGGGCCGTACCACCGGGCCGTGGGAGCCGTGGGTGCACGCCCTGCCGGTCGAATTCGCCCGGGCAGAAGAGGTGGTCGCCGAATTCGGAGAGGTCGCCGGTCGGTACTTCCTGGAAGCTTTCGACCGCACCGAGACCGGCTGGCGGCTGCACGGTCAGCCTGCACGGTGGGTGCAGATCGCCGCCGAGTGGGGAACCCGCGATTACTGGGAGCAGTGGCGGGAGGTGCGCTGCGCGACATTGTTGATCGAAGCCGGCAACTCGGTGACGCCGCCCGGCCAGATGCGCGAAATGCACCGCGTCGCGTTCGACAGCACCTATCTGCACGTCCCGGATGCCGGTCATCTGGTGCACGACGAGGCGCCGCAGGTCTACCGCGAGGCCGTCGAGTCGTTTCTGTCCTGACCCGGCAGCGCAAAGCGGTCGTCGGCGAGATGTTCCACAAGCCCGTCGCCCAACAGTGAGGTCAGGGCGCGTTCCCGCTGTACCGTGTCCACCGGCCATGCCAAGTCAAGTTCTGCACGTGTGACCGGAAACGCGTTGTCCCGCAACACATCCAGTAGACGGCCCCGTACCTGACGGTCAGTGCCGGCGTAGCGTTGGACGGGTCGCTTCGGCGCGCTGCCGGGCGGGAATCCGCGGTCTCGCCACGCGCAGGAGCGCAACGGGCAGCCGTCGCAGCGTGGCGCCCGGGCCGTGCACACCATGGCTCCGAGCTCCATCAGCGCCGCGGAGAACCGGGCGGCCCGACCGTCATCGGGCAGCAGCGCGGCGACGTCGGCGTGGTCGCGCTTCGCCGACGGGCTTGCGGCATCGGCGTGCCCGTGCACGGCCCGCGCCACCACTCGACGCACGTTGGTGTCGACCACCGGAACGGGTTTGCGGTAGGCGAAGCCGGCCACCGCCCGCGCGGTGTAGCTGCCGATCCCCGGTAGCTGCTGCAGGACGTCGACGTCGTCGGGGACCACGTCGGCGAAGTCCCGGGCGATCACGGTCGCGCATTCGTGCAGCCGCTTGGCCCGGCGGGGGTAACCGAGCTTTCCCCAGGCCCGCAGCACGTCGGCGGGGGTCGCGGCCGCCGTCGCCGACGGTGTCGGCCAGCGTGCCACCCAATCCGGCCAGATCGGCAGCACCCGCGCCACCGGGGTCTGCTGCAGCATGAACTCGCTGACCAGGATCTGCCACGGCGTCACATCGCCGGCTCGCCAGGGCAGGTCGCGTTCAGCGGAGTCGAACCAGCCGAGTAGGTCGTCGGCATCGATGCTCATCGGCGGGCCGTGCACAATGTTGGATATGCCGAATTCGAATCCGATATCCGCGTGGAAAGCACTCAAGGAGGGTAACGAGCGTTTCGTCGCCGGCGAGCCCAGCCACCCCAGCCAGGACGTCGCGCGCCGCGCTGCACTGGCCAACGGCCAGAAGCCGACTGCGGTGGTGTTCGGCTGCGGTGACAGCCGGGTCGCCGCCGAGTTGATCTTCGACCAAGGTCTGGGCGACATGTTCGTGGTGCGCACCGCCGGTCACGTCATCGACTCGGCGGTGCTGGGTTCGATCGAGTTCGGAGTGGCGGTGCTCGACGTGCCGCTGATCGTCGTGCTGGGCCACGACAGCTGCGGCGCGGTCAAGGCGACGCTGGCGGCGTTGGACGGTGGCGCCGTGCCGGGTGGTTACCTGCGGGACATCGTCGAACGGGTGATGCCGTCGATCCTGCTGGGTCGGCGTGACGGGTTGACCGCCGTCGACGAGTTCGAGGCCCGCCACGTCAACGAGACCGTGACGCAATTGGCTGCACGTTCGACGGTCATCGCCGACCAGATCGCGGCGGGGACGCTGGCCATCGTCGGCGCCACCTATCACCTGGCGGACGGGCGGGTGTCGGCGCGCGGACATCTCGGCAATATCGGCGATTAGGGCCGATTAGTCGCCGAAGGTCACAACGCGGCAACGACACGCCGAGAGAGGTCGGACAACTCGAGGTGAGCTCGTCCTACCGTGAGAACGTGCTCGATTTGGAACCGCAGGGTCCGCTGCCTTCGCAGATCTACTGGCGACGCCGTGGTTTGGCGCTGGGCATCGCGGTCGCGGTGATCGCGGTGGTGTCGGCCATCATCTTCGCTGTCGTACACACCAGTGCGGGCGCCGAGAACGCCGACGGGAAAAAGACGACCGCCGCGCAGCACGCCAAGCCGCAAGGCGCCCCGGGCGAAGAGGTCAAGACGCCCGTAGTGCCGCCTGCCGAGCAGGCGCCACCACCCTCTCCGACTCCGACCGCAGCGGTGATCCCGCCGCCGGTGCTCAAGGAGGGCGACGACTGCCCCGACTCGACGCTGGCAGTCAAAGGTCTGACCGGTCCGCAGTACACGGTGGGGGAGCAGCCCCAGTTCACCATGGTGGTCACCAACATCGGGTTGGTCGCCTGCAAGCGGGATGTGGGGGCGGCGGTGCTGGCCGCCTACGTCTACTCCCTGGACAACCAGCGGCTGTGGTCGAACCTGGACTGCGCGCCGTCGAACGAGACCCTGGTGAAGACTTTCGATCCCGGCGAACAGGTGACGACCACGGTGACCTGGACGGGTATGGGTTCGGCGCCGCAATGTCCGCTTCCGCGACAGTCGATCGGTCCGGGCATCTACAACCTCGTCGTTCAATTGGGCAATCTGCGATCCGCGACGGTGCCATTCATGCTGACCGAGCCCTCGCCGGACGCGCCACCGCCGGTCGACGGCGTCCCGGGACCGGAGGCGCCGCCGCCGGGCAACTGATCGCCGTATTTGCCCCAGGCGATCGCAAGCGCGGCGGAGCCGGGTGCGGCGGGTCGCCGTATTCGCCCTAGACCCGTCGCAGTAGCTGTGGCGGCGCAGGCCTGTCGGCGCGATGATCAGCGATGTCGACCAGGTGGTGCAGCGCCGCAACGATATTGGCCGCCGCGACGGTGCGCAGGCCACCCACGGTGGCCGGGGCGCCCGGCGGTGTCAGCGCGGTGGTGAAGCCGAGCCGGGCCGCCTCGGTCAATCGACGATCCATCCCGCTGATCGGACGCAGGTCGCCGGCCAGGCCCACCTCGCCGACCACCACGGTGGTCGCGGGCAGCGGCAGGCCCGCATACGCCGACGCCAGGGCGATGGCGACGGCCAGATCGGTCGACGGATCGGTCAACCGCATGCCGCCCACGGTGGACAGGTAGATGTCGGCTGCCGCGATCGGCAGCTTCGCGTGCTTGTCGAGCACCGCGGTGATCATCGCGGCCCGGGAGTAGTCGATGCCGCTGACCGCCCGGCGCGGTGACCCGCCCGCCGGGTTGGCCAGCAGCGCCTGTACCTCACCGATCAGCGGGCGCTTGCCGTCCAGCGCGACGGTGATCGCGGTACCGGGCACCGGTTCGCTGCGCTGGTCCAAGAACAGCCCGGACGGATCGGCGATCCCCTCGATGCCGCTGTCGCGGAGCAGGAAACAGCCCACCTCGTCGGTGGCGCCGAAGCGGTTCTTCACAGCCCGCACCATCCGCAACGCCGAATCACGGTCGCCGTCGAAATGCAGCACCACGTCGACGAGGTGTTCCAGTGAGCGCGGTCCGGCGATCGCACCGTCCTTGGTCACATGACCGACGAGGACCAGCGCCACGTCCGCACTCCTGGCAGCCGCGGTCAGTGCGGCGGTGACGGCACGCACCTGGGTGACCCCGCCGGCTACGCCGTCGGTGTCGGCGGCAGCGATGGTCTGCACCGAGTCCACCACCACCAAGGTCGGCCGCACCGCCTCGATGTGGCCGAGCACGGTCTGCAGGTCTGATTCGGCGGCCAGGTAGATCTCGTCGTGGCTGCACCCGGTGCGTTCGGCGCGCAGCCGGATCTGGCCGCCGGACTCCTCGCCGGAGATGTACAGCGCCCGCCGCCCCGCCAGCGCCCACTGGTGCGCGACCTCGAGCAGCAGCGTGGACTTTCCGACGCCGGGGTCGCCGGCCAGCAATGTCACCGAGCCGGGGACCACTCCGCCGCCCAGCACCCGGTCGAGTTCGGCCACACCGGTCTGCTGGTGGCGAGCGCAGCCCGCCGGGATGGAGCTGATCGGAACCGCGGGCCGGGCCGGTGTGGCCGCCTGCAGGCCGTTCGGCGGTGCGGCTGATTCGGCTACCGGATCAATGCCGCCCCAGCTGCCGCACTCCGGGCAGCGACCCAGCCATTTCGCGCAGGTGTTCCCGCATTCCGAACAGCGATACAGCGAACGAGCCTTGGAGGTTCTGGCCACCTGCTGACCGTATCGGGTGGGTCCGACAACGCGTGTCCGTCAACGCGTGTCCGACGACGCGTGTCCGACGACGCGTGTCCGGCACTGCCGGGCAGCGGCGCGGGAGTCAGTGGTGCGAAAGTCCGCCGGCCGAGATCGGCACGGCCAGGCGGATCGGGCCGGCCTTCTTGAAGTCGAAGGTGAAGTCGTAGGTCAGCCCGTTGGATATCGCCTTGTCCAGTGTCACCGTGGCCGCCGCGGTGCTGGCGTCGGTGACCTCGGGCAGCGCCCTGGAGGCAGGTGCCGTCGGCAGGTCCGGGCCGGCCGGGGCGCTGACGACCAGGACGCCGCCGGCGGGCACCGACCTGCCGCCGGTCACCGACACATTGCCGACTGAGGTGCGGATCTCGGTGAGTTCGTCGCCGGTGTCAATCGACTGGTTGCTGGCGACGAACACCAGATCGACCGTCTGGCCGGCCTCCAGCGCGTCGCCGGTCTGCACCGCCTGGATGCGCACGTCACGCAGCGCCAGATCGCCGACGGTGGCCGAAGCGCCGTTGACCGCGGACGCCTGATCGGCGGTCTGGGAGATCTGGCCGGTGCCGCACCCGGCGAGTGCCGCGGCCACGGCCAACGCGGTGACGACCCTGTTGAACCGGTTCACTTGAGGCCTCCTGCTCGGCGCTGCGGTTTGTGACTATGGACTGTAGTAGCACGCTGGTAGCGGCGGTAGCTCAGGGTTGGGGCCTCGCTTCAGCTGGTGATGGACCGCCCCGAACCGGCCCGCAGTGGCCCACGTCATGCATGGTTTATCGTTGCTGTCAAGCCCCCGCCCATGGCTGCGATGCCCCTGACCTGCACCGTTGATCGTCCGGTGTCTGGGCGACGTGTTAGGATGGGGTAGCGAAAGGGGCTCAAATCAGATGATCTTTAAGGTCGGAGACACCGTCGTATATCCACACCACGGTGCAGCGTTAATCGAGGCGATCGAATCCCGGACCATCAAAGGCGAGCCGAAGGACTATCTGGTCCTCAAGGTGGCACAGGGTGACCTCACCGTTCGAGTTCCCGCTGAAAATGCCGAATACGTCGGCGTGCGTGACGTCGTCGGCCAGGAGGGTCTGGACAAGGTCTTCCAGGTACTACGCGCCCCGCACACCGAAGAGCCGACCAACTGGTCGCGCCGTTACAAGGCCAACCTGGAGAAGCTCGCCTCCGGGGATGTGCACAAGGTAGCTGAAGTCGTTCGTGACCTGTGGCGTCGCGACCAGGAGCGCGGCCTGTCCGCCGGCGAGAAGCGGATGCTGGCCAAGGCACGTCAGATCCTGGTCGGTGAGCTGGCGCTGGCCGAGAACACCGACGACGCCAAAGCGGAGATCATCCTCGACGAGGTGCTGGCCGCGGCGTCCTGAGTCGCCGGGGTATCGGTGGCAAGCACAGTAGCCGTGGTTCCGGCCGCGGGCTCGGGTGTGCGGCTCGGTGCCGGCGTTCCGAAGGCGTTCTTTCTACTCGGCGGGCAGACCCTGGTCGAGCGCGCTGTGGCCGGCCTGCGGGAATCCGGCGTCGTCGACCAGGTGGTGGTCGCGGTGCCGCCGGATCGCACCGATGAGGCCAAGCTGATCCTCGGAAGTAAGGCCGCCGTCGTCGCCGGTGGCGCGAACCGGGTCGATTCGGTCCGGTTGGCGCTGGAGAGTGCCGGAGCACCCGAGTTCGTCCTGGTCCACGACGCCGCACGGCCGTTGACCCCACCATCCCTGGTGGTACGGGTCGTCGAGGCGTTGCGCGCCGGGCACCGGGCGGTGGTCCCCGCGCTGCCGGTGTCGGACACCATCAAGGCGGTCGACGCCAACGGGGTGGTGCTGGGCACGCCGGAGCGGGCCGGCCTGCGGGCGGTGCAGACCCCGCAGGGGTTCGCCGCCGACCTACTGTTGCGCGCCTATCAGCAGGCCGGTGAACGGACGCAGTTCACCGACGACGCATCGATGGTCGAGCACATCGGCGGCCAGGTCCAGATCGTCGACGGCGATCCGCTGGCTTTCAAGATCACCACCGCGTTGGACGCGATGCTCGCCGAGGCGGTGGTGAGCCGGTGAGTGTGCTGCCGCGGGTCGGGCTGGGCACCGATGTGCATCCGATCGAGCCGGGGCGACCCTGCTGGCTGCTGGGATTACTCTTTCCCGACGCCGACGGCTGCGCCGGGCACTCCGACGGCGACGTCGCTGTACACGCGCTGTGCGACGCGCTGCTCTCCGCGGCAGGGTTGGGAGACCTGGGCGCGGTTTTCGGCGTCGACGATCCACGCTGGGCCGGGGCAACCGGGGCTGTGATGCTGGGCCATGTGCGCGGCCTGCTCAGCGACAGCGACTTCCTGCTCGGGAATGCCGCGGTGCAGGTCATCGGGAACCGGCCGAAGGTGGGACCGCGCCGTGCCGAGGCACAGGCGCTGCTGTCCGAACTGTTGGGCGCACCGGTGTCGGTGTCAGCGACCACCACCGACGGACTCGGGCTGACCGGCCGGGGTGAAGGCCTGGCCGCGGTCGCTACCGCGCTGGTGGTGCCGCGGTAATTCGCGTGGTGGGGGTTAGCAGAGGCCGAGGAAGGCAAGGCCCAGGCACACGCCACTGCCAGCGGCCTCCGTGCCGACGGTAGCGCCGGTGTCGGCGGCGATACCCGGCAGCACGTCGCCCAGGGTATCGGTCAGCGCGGTCGGATCGACGTCGAGCGGTACATCGGGCAGCGGCGCGTCGAGCGGCAGGCTGGTCAGCGAGTTGGCCAAGGCGTCTGTGGTCACATCCGCCAAACCCCCGGCGTCGAGGTTCGGGGTCAGGTCGAGGTTGGACAGGTCGCTGGCAACCGACGTTGGCAGGCCAAGAGCGTCGGTGGCCGCGGCCGAACCGGCGGTTGCGGCAGCCGCGCCCGTGGCTGCGGCGTCCGCACCGGTGGCTGCGACGTCCGCGCCGGTAGACGGAGCGGCGCCCAGGCCGCCCAGACCGTTCATCAGCAGCGGCAAACCCATCATCGGCACGTACATCGCCATCATCGGGCCCATCATCGCCATCGACATGCCGATGGAGGACCCCATCCCGCCCATGCCGCCGGCAGCGGCCGGAGCAGCTGCCGCCGCCCCACCGTCGTCGCCGGGGTGTGTCGCCTCGTCGTCAGCCGGCTTCGCCGTGTCGTCGTTGGCCGGGCCCGCAGCGTGCGGGTGCGCCGGGCCGGCAGCGGGCGGTGCCAGCGTGCCGGCATCGGCCGGACCCGGCATGCCGGGTTCGGCCGGCTGTACCGCGCCGGCCAGATTCGCCCCAGCAGGCGCCTGGGAAGATCCCTGCGCGCCCTGGTCATTGGGTTCCTCGGCGTACACGGTGCCTGCCGAAGCGATTGCGGCCGCAGCTAGAAGGGCTCCCGAGGCTGCCGCCAGACGTCTGCTCACTTCCGCAATATATGCGACCGGTGACCACCTGTCCACCGATACGGTAATGGGTATCCGTTCCTGGGAAATACCTGGTAGAGACGGTCGCGACCGTTGCTAGCCACCGGGACCGGTAAGCTGGCCCGCCGTGACCGATCGCCCCAGCTTGAGGCTGCACGACACGGCAACCGGCGCCGTTCGTGATTTCGTTCCGCTGCGGCCCGGCCATGTGTCGATCTATCTGTGCGGTGCGACCGTTCAGGCCCCGCCGCACATCGGTCACGTCCGCAGTGGTGTGGCGTTCGATGTGCTGCGCCGGTGGCTGACCGCCCGCGGCTACGACGTCGCCTTCGTACGCAACGTGACCGACATCGACGACAAGATCCTCAACAAGGCCGCCGCGGCGGGCCGGCCCTGGTGGGAGTGGGCTGCCGTCCACGAACGGGAGTTCACTGCCGCCTACGACGCGCTGGGCGTGCTGCCGCCGTCGGCGGAGCCGCGCGCCACCGGGCACATCACCCAGATGGTCGAGCTGATCGAGCGGCTGATCGACTCGGGCCACGCCTATACCGGCGGCGGCGACGTGTACTTCGACGTCCTCAGCTACCCCGACTACGGCCAATTGTCCGGTCACCGGATCGACGACGTGCACCAGGGCGAGGGGGCGGCCACCGGCAAACGCGATCCGCGCGATTTCACGCTGTGGAAAGGCGCCAAACCCGGTGAACCCAGCTGGCCGACGCCCTGGGGGCCGGGTCGCCCCGGCTGGCACCTGGAATGTTCGGCGATGGCCCGCTCCTACCTCGGCCCGCAGTTCGACATCCACTGTGGCGGGATGGATCTCATCTTCCCGCACCATGAGAACGAGATCGCCCAGAGTCGTGCCGCCGGCGACGGGTTCGCCAACTATTGGCTGCACAACGGCTGGGTCACCCTGGGTGGCGAGAAGATGAGCAAGTCGCTGGGCAACGTCTTGTCGATGTCGGCTGTGCTGCAACGGGTCCGCCCCGCCGAGCTGCGCTACTACCTGGGCAGCGCGCACTACCGTTCGATGCTGGAGTTCTCCGAGAACGCCCTGCACGACGCCGTCAACGCCTACGTCGGCATCGAGGACTTCCTGCACCGGGTGCGCAACCGGGCGGGCACGGTGGTCCCCGGCTGCTGGACGCCGCGGTTCGCCGCCGCGCTCGACGACGACCTTTCGGTGCCGATCGCACTGGCCGAGGTGCACCGGTCCCGCGCGGAGGGCAATCGGGCCCTGGACGCCGGCGACCACGACGGTGCCCTGGCCGCCGCCGGTGCCATCAGGGCAATGATGGGGGTGTTGGGCTGCGACCCGCTCGACGAACGCTGGGAGTCGCGCGACGAGACCTCGGCGGCGCTGGCGGCGGTCGACGTGCTGGTGCGCGCGGAGCTGCAACGCCGGGCGAACGCACGAGCCGAACAAGACTGGGCGCTGGCCGACGAGATCCGCGGCAGGCTCAAAGACGCTGGGATCGACGTCACCGACACCGGGGACGGCCCGCAGTGGTCGCTACTGGTAGACGGGACGGGATAGATGGCCGGCAACTCCAAGCGCAAGGGCGCCGTGCGCAAACCCGGGACCAAGAAGGGCCCCACCGTCGGCTCCGGCGGTCAGCGCCGCCGAGGGCTCGAGGGCCGCGGCGCCACCCCACCCGCACACCAGCGGGACTATCACCCGGCCGCAAAAGCCGCCAAACGCGCAACCAAGCAGCGGGTATACCGGACCACCAAGCGCACCGACGAGAACGAAACGGTGCTGGGCCGCAACCCCGTACTGGAATGCCTGCGGGCGGGGATCCCGGCCAACGCGCTGTACGTGGCGCTCGGTGCCGAAGCGGACGAGCGGCTGACCGAATCAGTAACCCGGGCAGCAGATTCCGGCTTGCCGATCCTGGAGGTCCCCCGGTCGGATCTGGACAAGATGACCACCAACGGCCTGCATCAGGGCATCGCGCTGCAGGTTCCGCCCTACAACTACGCGCACCCCGACGACCTGCTCGCCGCCGCGCGGCAAGACGTGGCGCCCGCGCTGCTGGTCGCCTTGGACAACATCTCCGATCCGCGCAACCTCGGCGCCATCGTGCGATCGGCGGCGGCATTCGGCGGGCACGGCGTGCTCATCCCGCAGCGTCGGTCGGCGTCGGTGACCGCGGTGGCTTGGCGCACCAGTGCCGGTGCGGCAGCACGGATCCGGGTTGGGCGCGCACCCAACCTGAACCAAACCCTCAAGGCGTGGGCCGATCGCGGCCTGCAGGTGGTCGGTTTGGACGCCGGTGGCGACACCGTCGTCGAAGAGTTGGACGGCACCGGCCCGATGGTGCTGGTCGTCGGCTCCGAGGGCAAGGGCCTGTCCCGGCTGGTCCGGCAGAACTGCGACGCCATCGTGTCGATTCCGATGGCCGGGCCCACCGAGTCGCTGAACGCCTCGGTGGCTGCCGGAGTGGTGCTGGCCGAGATCGCCCGTCAGCGGCGGTGATTCGCCGCGCAACCACCGCGATGGTAGCGGTGGTTGCGGTGCTCGTCGGCCCGCCGGCTGCGGCACAGCCGGCGACATTCGATCTGCAGGCGCATCGCGGCGGTCGCGGCGAAACCACCGAGGAGTCACTGCGGGCTTTTGCCAAGTCGATTCGATTAGGCGTCACCACACTGGAATTCGATGTCGTACTGACCCGCGACAACCAACCACTGGTGTGGCACGACCCGGTGATCGAGCCGGCCAAGTGTGCCGACACCGGGCCGGCCTTCGCCGGCGACCCGCACCACCCGTACGTGGGCAAGCGGGTGGCTGACCTCACCCTGGCACAGCTACGCACACTGGACTGCGGCAAGCCGCTACCGGAGTTCCCCGACGCGGAAGTGGTGCACGGCAACGTGATCGCGACATTACCGGAGGTGTTCACGCTCGCCGACTCCTACCACGCCGACGTGCGCTACAACATCGAGACCAAGTCCGATGCGCAGAACCCGCAGCAGATCGTAGAGGTGATACTGGCTGCGGTGCGGGCCGCGGGCAAGCTGGACGCCGTCGCGATCCAGAGTTTCGACTGGCGCACCCTGTCGCTGGTGCGCGCCGTCGAGCCGGCCATTCCCGTTGTCGCGCTGTGGGAGCGGGGGCCCGATCCGATCGCCGGCGCCGCGACCGTCGGCGCCGACATCGTGTCCCCGGACTACCCGGTGGTGGATCGGGCCTTCGTCGACCGCGCACATGCCGCGGGGCTCAAGGTGATTCCGTGGACGGTCAACGACGCCGATGCGATGCGCGAACAGATTACCGCCGGGGTCGACGGACTCATCACCGATTACCCGGCGCGGACACGCGCGGTACTGGCCGAGCTGGGCATGCCGCTGCCGCGGGCGTATCGCTGACGCCGCGGCGACGCTAGACACCCAGCAATTGCGCACCGGCCCACAGTGCCAGCACCGCCACCGCCAATGTCGCCGGAACTGTGCACAACCCCAGCCGGGTGTATTCGCTGACACCGGCCGGTACGCGGTGCCTGCGCAGCACCCGGCGCCACAGCAAGTTCGACAGCGAACCGGTGTAGCTGAGGTTGGGTCCGATATTGACCCCGATCAGCACCGCAAGTACCGCGACCGGGCCGGCAGGTGCCACCATCGGCGCCAGCACCAGCGTTGCCGGCAGGTTATTGACCACGTTGGCCAGCACCGCGGCCACCGCCGCCACACCCAGCAGCGCCACCAGCCCGGAGCCCGCCGGCAGCAGCGCGCTCATCCGATCGCCCAGCCCGTTGTCGACGACGGCGCGCACCACCACACCGAGGGCCAGCACGAACACCAGGAAGCCCGCGTTAGCGGCCCGCAGGATGCCGGCCGGTGTGCTGCGCCGCAACGCCAGACCGCGCACAGCCAGGACGGCGGCACCGGCGAACGCCGCCCAGGCCGGCGCGACACCGAACGTCTCGGCGACCACGAAACCAGCCAGCGTCAGACCCAGCACGGCCAGCACGAACACCGGGATCGGCGGTGGCGGGCCGGCGTGGCGGTGCACCGGCGTCGCGCGCAGATCGGCGCGGAAAAACCACCGGAAGATCAGATAGACGACGGCCGTCGCGGCGAGCCACGGTGCCGCCATCAGCGCGGTGAACTTCGCAAACGACAGACCGGTCTGGTGGAACGCCAGCAGGTTGGTCAGGTTGGACACCGGAAGCAGCAGTGATGCGGTGTTGGCCAGGTGTGCGGTCGCGTAGGCATGCGGGCGTATCGGCGCGCGACGGCGGCGGGCCATCATCAGCACCACCGGGGTCAGTAGCACCACCGTCGCGTCCAGGCTCAGTACCGCGGTGATGGTGGCCGCGATGACGAACACCCGGCGCAGTAGGTGCTGTGGGGGTCCCACGTCGCCACGCGCCATGGCCGCTCCGGCGGCCTCGAACAGGCCCTCGTCGTCGCAGAGCTGCGCCAGCACCAGCACCGCACCCAGGAACGCGACGACCCGAAGCAGGGTGGCGGCTTCGGCGGCCGCGTCGTGCAGCGAGATCGCGCCGGTCCCGACCAGGATGGCTGCTGCGGGCACCGCTGCGACCACCTCTGGCCACCCCCGCGGACGGGCCACCGCGAACGCCAGAACCACCGCGAGCAGCAGCAGCGCAAGGGCAGGGTTCAGGTCCACGGGTCTTCGCGCCGCCACACCGTGGGCAGGTGCAGGGCAACGCCGTCGGCCTCGGCCAACTCGCTGAGAACCCGCATCGAGAAGTTCAGGTCGTCGCCGGCATACGGTAAGGCGCGCAACGGCTTTGACAGCGGGCGGAAGAAGTCATCCCAGTGGGTCGCCACCACGGTCGAAGCACCCACCGCTCGCACCGTCTCGTTCCAGTAGTCGACCAGATACTGCCGGGGCTGAATGCCGAGCTGGCCGATACCCAGGTAGACCACCTCGGCGGTGCGGCCCGCCAATGCGCCCGGAATGAAGCCGGCGCTGCCCACGGTCAGCAGCCGTCGCCCCGAAGGCCGGTGGGTCACCAGCGCCGACCATGCCTCACCGCATTTGTAGGCCGAGGCCTTCACCGGCGGTACCACCGCGGTGGTGATGACGCCGGGGAACCGGTCCGGCGGGCAGTGCCGCGACTCGACCAGAGTGACCTCGTAGGCGCCCACGGTGATGGGTTCTCCGGGCGTCGCGACGATTATCCTGTCATCCGAAAGTCCTTGGCCCCGGCCGATATTGGCGGTGGACTCGCCGCCGATCAGGGCTGCGCCGGTGCGTTCGGCCACCACCGCGGAATCCAGCGCGTGGTCGATGTGGCTGTGCAGTGGGATCACTGCGGCCAGCTGGCGCGCTCCGGCCCGGGCCAGGCAGCCGTCGACGCGGGCTGCCGACGGCGACACCTTGCCTAGTGCCACCCGGGCCAGACCGGGCCGCGAGAAGTAGCCGTCGGTCATCAGCGCCGACGACCCGTCGTCGATCAGCATGCTGGTCACGCCGAGCCACGTCACCGACAGTGGTGCATCCGGCGCGGCCGCCGGCACCGCGAACCGGTGCGCATACTGGCCGATATCGGGCCTGCCGGGCTTGAGGCGCATCGGCGAATCGGCTAAACCTTGGGACTGTCGTCGTCGCCGATCAGCAACCGGACCGCCAGGTCGAGTCGCGTGCTGAAGTCGGTGGCTGAGGCCCGCCGGGTCAGCCAGGCGAGCAGGTTGGACAACCACACGTCGGAGATCACCCGGGAGATGTGGTACTGCTCCTCGGTCGGCTCGCCGTCGCTCATCGCCCCGGCGAACATCGAGTCGATCAGCTTCTGGACGTGGTCGACCTCACCGGCGGCCGACGCGTCGGCGAAGACGTACGCCCTGGTCATGGCCTCGGTGAGCAGCGGGTTGCGCTGCATGGCACGGTTGAGCTTGTTGACCACCAGGTTGAGCCGCTGGTGCCGGCTGGTTTCGGCGTACGTCACCGGATCGGTCTTGGTGTCGACACGTGCGATCTCGCGGCCCATCGCCGAGACCAGCAGGTGGACTTTCGACGGAAAGTATCGATACAGGGTGCCGACGGCGACGTCGGCGCGGTCGGCCACCGCACGCATCTGCACCGCGTCGTAGCCGCCCTTGGAGGCGATCGCCAGCGTCGCGTCCAAGATGCGTTTGCGGCGTTCCCGCTGCGCCTCGGAGCCGAGGTCGGACTCGGTCAGCACAGCCACGCTGGTGACCTCGCGGGGCTGGGTGCTCGATCCGCGCCCTCGATTGCTGTCGGCTGGTGACGACATGTGGTGAGCAACTCCTTCAGTCGGCCTACTCGCCAGTAAGGATACGTATCGCGTAGCTGAATCTCTCACTCCCAACAGCGGCGGGACGTGACGTGTCCTGCCACAACGGTTCGACTTGACGCCTGGACGCTGGCACTATTAGAACACGTTCTAGTGAGTGTGGTGGACTTCCTCACTGCTGAAGTTCACCACCGTTATAACCCCGAGGAGCCCAGCGTGCCGGTGACCATCAACGACGAACAGCTCGCCGCCCGTGACCTGGTCCGCGACTGGGCCGCCACGGCGGGCAGCGCGGAGGCGATTCGTGCCGTGGAACTGGGCGAAACCGGTGCCTGGAAGCCGGTTTTCGCCCGCCTGGCCGATCTGGGCCTGTTCGGGGTTGCCGTAGCCGAGGAGTGCGGGGGCGCCGGCGGCCGGCTCGAAGACCTCTGCGCGATGGTCGACGAGGCCGCCAAGGCACTGGTTCCCGGCCCGGTGGCGAGCACCGCGCTGGCCACCCTGGTGGTCGCCGATCCGCAGCTGGCCGAAGCCCTGGCGGGAGGCGAACGGGTCGCCGGGGTTTCGATCGACGCCGACGCTGCGACGGTGCGCTTCGACGCCGCGGCCGGCCAAGTGACCGGCACCGCCGAGCGGGTGCTGGGGGCGACCGGCGACGCGCTGTTGGTGCTGCCGGCCGGCCAGAACTGGGTGCTGGTGGACGCGCGGGCCGACGGGGTAGCCGTCGAGCCGCTGACGGCCACCGACTTCTCCCGGCCGCTGGCGAAGGTGACGTTGACCGCGGCGCCGGCAGTGGTGCTCGAAGCGGGGAGCCGGGTGGAGAGCCTGGCGGTCACGGTGCTGTCCGCCGAGGCGGCCGGCGTCGCCCGCTGGGCGCTGGACACCGCCGTCGCCTACGCGAAGGTGCGCGAGCAGTTCGGCAAGCCGATCGGCAGTTTCCAGGCCGTCAAGCACCTGTGTGCCGAGATGCTGTGCAGGGCCGAACAGGCCGCGGTAGCCGCCAGTGATGTGGCTCGCGCCGCGGCTGACCCCGATGACCAGCAGTTCGCGATCGCTGCCGCGGTAGCGGCCGCCATCTGCATCGACGCCGCCAAGGCCAACGCCAAGGACTGCATCCAGGTGCTCGGCGGCATCGGCATCACCTGGGAGCACGACGCACACCTGTATCTGCGCCGCGCCTACGGCATCGGCCAGGCGCTGGGCGGCGAACAGCGCTGGCTGCGTCGTACGGCCGCACTGACCCGGGCCGGGGTGCGGCGCCGGCTGGAGGTGGACCTCGGCCAGGACGACGCGGTGAGCGACATCCGGCCCGAGATCGCCGCGGAGGCAGCCCGGATCGCCGCGCTACCCGACGAGCAGCGCCAGGTGGCACTGGCCGAATCCGGCCTGCTGGCGCCGCACTGGCCGGCGCCGTACGGGCGCGCGGCGGGTGCGGGCGAACAGTTGGTGATCGACCAGGAGCTCGCTGCGGCCGGTGTCGGACGCCCCGACCTGGTGATCGGTTGGTGGGCGGCGCCCACCATCCTCGAGCACGGCACACCCGAACAGATCGAGCGTTTCATCCCGGCCACCCTGACCGGCGAGGTGTTCTGGTGCCAGCTGTTCTCCGAGCCGGGCGCAGGCTCGGACCTGGCGGCGCTGCGCACCAAGGCGGTGAAGGTCGACGGCGGCTGGCGACTGACCGGGCAGAAGGTGTGGACCTCGCGGGCGGACGATTCGCAGTGGGGTATCTGCCTGGCCAGAACGGACGCCGACGCGCCCAAACACAAGGGCATCACCTACTTCCTGCTCGACATGGCCGCCGAGGGCATCGATATCCGGCCGCTGCGCGAGATCACCGGTGATGCCCTGTTCAACGAGGTCTTCCTCGACGACGTGTTCGTGCCCGATGAGATGGTGGTCGGCGGGGTCAACGACGGCTGGCGGCTGGCCCGCACCACACTGGCCAACGAGCGGGTCGCGATCGCCGGTGGCACTGCGCTGGGCAACCCGATGGAGGAACTGCTGCAAGTCCTGTTCGGCGGGGAAGCCGATCGGGAGACCGACACCGCCACCGCCGACCGGCTGGCCCGGCTGATCCTCGCCGCCCAGGCGGGTTCGCTGCTGGATCAGCGCATCGCCCAGCTCGCGGTCGGCGGCCAGGACCCCGGCTCGGAGTCTTCGGTGCGCAAGCTGATCGGGGTGCGTTATCGCCAACAGCTGGCCGAATACCGGATGGATGTGACCGACGGGGCCGGCGCCGTGGCCGGGCGTGAGGTGCACGACTTCCTCAACACCCGTTGCCTGTCGATCGCCGGTGGCACCGAGCAGATTCTGTTGACTCTGGCCGCCGAACGGCTGCTCGGGCTGCCGCGCGGGTAGCTTCACGTCGCTGCGGGTACCCCCTGTCGGAACAGGAACCGACGAACGGGGTGGTGGGTGCCGGGCCGAATCGAGGTCGATGGCGTTACGCCGGTTGTGTCCTGCGGCAGGCAACCCGCCAAGGCGGTGGTCGGGGAGGTGGTGCCGGTCGTCGCCACGGCCTGGCGTGAGGGGCACGACGTCGTCGCGGCGACCCTGGTGGTGCGCTACCTCGGTCGTGATTACCCGGCGCCGTCGGGTACGCGCGGGGACGAGCAGGACGCCGTTGCGGCATCCCCGCGGGTGAAACCGCTGCTGGTTCCGATGAGGACCGGGGCGCAACCGTACGTCTTTCACGGCCAGTTCGTTCCGGACCGGGTCGGGTTGTGGGCTTTCCGGGTTGACGGGTGGAGCGATTCGATCCGCAGCTGGCGCGACGCGGTGGTTGCGAAGCTGGACGCCGGTCAGGGCGAGGCTGAACTGTCCAACGACTTGTTGATCGGCGCCGAGCTGTTCGACCGTGCGGCCGCAGGGGTGCCGCGCAGCAAGCGCGAGCCTCTGCTGGCGGCTGCCGCGGCGTTGCGCGATCCCGGCGATCCGATGACCCGGTCGGCGCCGGCGTTGTCGCATGAGGTCACCGAGCTGGTCACGTGTTACCCACTTCGCGACCTGTTGACCCGGGGACAGCAGTATCGGGTTTGGGTGGATCGACCGCTGGCCCGGTTCGGCGCCTGGTATGAGATGTTCCCCCGCTCCACCGGCGGATGGGATGCCGCAGGCCACCCGGTGCACGGCACGCTGGCCACTGCGGCGTCGGCGCTACCGCGCATCGTCCAGATGGGGTTCGACGTGGTCTACCTGCCGCCGATCCACCCGATCGGAAAGGTTCACCGAAAGGGCCGTGACAACAGCACTGTCGCCGAACCTGGCGACGTGGGTTCACCGTGGGCGATCGGCAGCGACGAGGGCGGTCACGACGCCGTGCACCCAGCCCTGGGATCGTTCGACGATTTCGACCGATTCGTCGCTCGGGCACGCGAACTCGGCTTGGAGGTGGCCTTGGATCTGGCGTTGCAGTGCGCGCCCGATCACCCGTGGGTCCGCCGGCACCGCCAGTGGTTCACCGAGTTGCCGGACGGGACGATCGCCTATGCGGAGAATCCGCCGAAGAAATACCAGGATATCTACCCGGTGAACTTCGACAACGATCCCGCCGGCCTGTATGCCGAGGTGCTTCGAGTGGTGCAGCTCTGGATCGAGCACGGGGTCAGGGCATTTCGGGTAGACAATCCACACACCAAACCGCCGGGCTTCTGGGCGTGGTTGATCGCGAGGGTGAAGGCCACCGATCCCGACGTGTTGTTCTTGTCCGAGGCGTTCACTCCGCCGGCACGCCAGTACGGCCTGGCCAAGCTCGGCTTCACCCAGTCGTACACCTACTTCACCTGGCGCACGTCCAAGTCCGAACTCGTCGAGTTCGGCGAGGAGATCGCCGAATTCGCGGATTTTCGCCGTCCGAATCTGTTCGTCAACACGCCGGACATCCTGCACGCCAGTCTGCAGCATCACGGGCCGGGCATGTTCGCGATCCGGGCGGTGCTGGCGGCGACGATGGGACCGTCGTGGGGGGTGTACTCCGGCTATGAGTTGTTCGAGCACCAGGCGTTGCGCGACGGAAGCGAGGAATACCTTCATTCGGAGAAGTACGAACTGCGTCCACGTGATTTCGCCACCGCCCTGGAAGAGGGCAGATCGCTGGAGCCGTTCATCGCGCGCCTCAACGCCATTCGCCGTCGCCATCCTGCGCTGCAGCAACTGCGCACCCTGCGTTTTCATCACGTGGACAACGATGCGCTGCTGGCCTACAGCAAGTTCGACCCGGCCGGCGGTGACACGGTGCTGGTGGTGGTGACGTTGAACGCCTTCGCCGCCGAAGAGGCGACGTTGTCGCTGGACATGGCGGCGCTGGGTATGGAGTCATACCAGCGGTTCTGGGTGCGCGACGAGATCAGCGGGGAGGAATACCAGTGGGGTCAGGAGAATTACGTGCGACTCGACCCGAGCCGAGCGGTCGCCCATATCGTCAATATGCCGGCGATGAATGCCGACGCGCGAGCCAGGCTTGTGAGGTGAGGCCCGATGACACGGAGTAAACACGGTAAGCACCGACTTGCGGTTGATGCCGAGGACGTCGACCGTTTGACGGCCGGCGTGTATCACGATCCGCACGCCATCCTCGGCGCGCACGACGACGGTGAACGCACCGTGATCCGGGCCCTGCGGCCGGGCGCGGATGCCGTGACGGTCCTGGTGGGTGGCGACCGGTTGCCGATGCAGCACCTGGCCGACGGGTTGTTCGCCACGACGTTGCCGTTCGCCGGCCTGATCGACTATCGACTGCAAATCGCGTATGCCGGCGAAGAGCCGCAGGTCGTGGCCGACGGATATCGTTTTCTGCCCACCCTGGGCGAGGTCGACCTGCACCTGTTCGGCGAGGGACGACACGAACGACTGTGGGAGGTGCTCGGTGCCCATCCCCGCACGTTCACCACTGCAGACGGGACGGTGACCGGGGTGTCGTTCGCGGTGTGGGCGCCAAACGCCAGGGGAGTCGGTCTGATCAGTGATATCACCGGGTGGGAGGGCGCCGGTGCGCCGATGCGGGCGCTCGGCTCTTCCGGTGTGTGGGAACTGTTCTGGCCGGGATTTCCGATCGACGGCCTGTACAAGTTCCGGGTTCACGGGGCAGACGATGTGGTCACCGAGCGGGCTGATCCGATGGCGTTCGCCGCCGAAACTCCGCCGCACACCGCGTCTCGCGTGGTCACCAGCCGTTATGCCTGGAGTGACGGCGAATGGATGAGACGGCGTGCGAACCGGAATCCGACCATCGAACCGATGAGCACCTACGAGGTGCACCTCGGGTCCTGGCGTCCGGGTCTGAGCTACCGTCAGCTCGCCACCGAGTTGACGGATTATGTTGTGGAACATGGATTCACCCATATCGAACTTCTTCCGGTTGCTGAGCATCCGTTCGGTGGATCCTGGGGGTATCAGGTCACCTCGTACTACGCACCCACCGCCCGATTCGGCACGCCCGATGACTTCCGTGTGTTGGTCGACGCGCTGCATCGCGCCGGGATCGGAGTCATCGTGGACTGGGTGCCGGCACACTTCCCGAAAGATGCCTGGGCGTTGGGCCGGTTCGACGGCACCCCGTTATACGAGCACGCTGATCCGCGCCGTGGTGAGCAACTCGACTGGGGCACCTATGTCTTCGACTTCGGCCGCCCGGAGGTGCGCAACTTCCTGGTGGCCAACGCGCTGTATTGGCTCACCGAGTTTCATATCGACGGGCTACGAGTGGATGCCGTCGCGTCGATGCTCTACCTGGATTACTCGCGCCCCGCAGGCGGTTGGACGCCCAACGTCCACGGCGGCCGAGAGAACCTGGAGGCGGTGCAGTTCCTGCAGGAGATGAACGCGACGGCTCACCGGGTCGCGCCCGGTATCGTCACCATCGCCGAGGAGTCGACTTCGTGGCCCGGCGTGTCACGACCGACCAGCCTTGGTGGGCTGGGCTTTTCGATGAAGTGGAATATGGGCTGGATGCACGACACCCTGGCCTTTCTCGGTCATGACCCGGTGCACCGCTCCTACCATCATCACGAGATGACCTTCTCGATGCTGTACGCCTACAGCGAGAACTTCGTGCTGCCCATCAGCCATGACGAAGTAGTGCACGGCAAGGGCACGCTGTGGAGCCGGATGCCGGGTGACGATCACGCAAAGGCGGCCGGGGTACGCAGTCTGCTGGCCTACCAGTGGGCCCACCCGGGCAAGCAGCTGTTGTTCATGGGCCAGGAGTTCGGTCAGCGCGCCGAGTGGTCCGAGCAGCGGGGGCTGGACTGGTTTCAGCTCGACCCAGAACTTGAGGAAGGCGGATTCTCCGCTGGAATCCTGTGCCTGACACGCGATCTCAACACCGTCTACCGCAGCAGTCCCGCGTTGTGGAGCCAAGACATCACCCCGGCGGGCTATTCCTGGATCGACGCCAACGACTCCGCGAACAACGTGCTGAGCTTCCTGCGTTACGGCGCCGATGGATCGGTGCTGGCCGCCGTGTTCAACTTCTCCGGTGTGGCGCACGCCAACTACCAGCTCGGGCTGCCCTCAGTCGGCCGGTGGCGCGAGATACTCAACACCGATGCCGTCGATTACCGCGGCGGCGGCGCCGGCAACCTCGGTGGCGTGGACGCCGTCGAAGAGCCTCGCCACGGCCGTCCGGCCTCAGCCGTGCTGGTGCTTCCCGCGCTAGCTGCGCTGTGGCTCGTACTTGACCAGTGATGCCGTCACGCGGGCTGATGGCGGTGACCCGCTTCGCCCGGCTCCGCCGCGCTT
Source organism: Mycobacterium sp. IDUB_21 (assembly GCF_055419425.1). Classification (NCBI taxonomy): domain Bacteria; kingdom Bacillati; phylum Actinomycetota; class Actinomycetes; order Mycobacteriales; family Mycobacteriaceae; genus Mycobacterium; species Mycobacterium sp. IDUB_21. Next base: position 22,837 of record NZ_JBVAXQ010000001.1, read on the forward strand.
GCGATCACCGCGCGGTCAGGCGAGTCAGCGCCCGCAGCGGAATCGGCAGCCAGCCGGGCCGGTGCCGGGCTTCGTAGCCGGCTTCATAGACCGCCTTGTCGACTTCATAGGCGGCCAGCAGCGCCGCTGAGTCACGGGGGTCGGCACCGGATTCGGCGCCGTAGCCCTCGCAGAAGGCACTGCGGCAGCGGTCCAGCCATTCGCGGGCACGGGTGGCCAATTGCCTGTCCTGTCCATCGCGGGACAGATCGGCCAATTTCCCGTAGGCGGCGTACTCGTAGGACCGCAGCACGCCCGCGACATCCCGCAGCGGCGAGTCCGGCCTCCGGCGTTCGGGCAACGGCGCGCCGGGTTCTCCCTCGAAATCGATCAGCAGCCAACCGTTCGGGGTGCGCAGCACCTGGCCCAGATGCAGGTCACCGTGGACTCGTTGCACCGTGATCGTCTGCCCGGCCAGGGCATGGAATCGCTGTTGGATGGCGGCGACGTGCGGCCGTACTTCCGGCACCGTCTCCGCTGTTGCCGACAGCCGCGCCAACAGGGCCTCCGCCGGGAATACCGCCTGCGAGGTCCCCAAGCTGTCGGCCAGCGTCCGGTGCACCGACGCGACGGCCTCACCGAGTCGGTAGGACTCGCCGGCAAAGTCGCCGCCCACTTCGTAGGCGTACAGGTCGGCTTCGGCGAAGAGGTCACGCACACTGGCGGTGGCCATCGCCCAGCCCTCGGCCGAGTTCATCGCGTACTCGCTGATCATGCCCAGCGCGTAGGGCTCGGTTCCGGAGTCGCTGGGCAACTCGATCTGGTAGGAGCCCAACAGTTTCGGCACGTGCGGATTGGCCGCCTGACCCAGTGCCGCGTTCAATTCGATGTCGGGGTTGATGCCGTCTTTGAGCCGCCGGAACACCTTGAGGACCACTTGCTCCTCGAGGATCACGCTGGTGTTGCTCTGCTCGGCTTCCGACACGCGCGCGTGCTCCCCGACAGGCAGTGCCGCCCCCGCCTGCGGTGTGAAGGTGACTTCGCCGCGGGTGGCCGACGAATCGATCAGCGACAACAAGGATCGGGTTGCCGCAGCGTCGTACAACGCGTCGTAGGCGGTGTGCCCGTCGTAGGTTCCGATCATCGCGATCTGGGCATACTCCGGCGGCAGGTCGACGTCCCAGCTGACGATCACCTGGTAACGCTCGGCGGCCCCCTCGGTGTAGTCGACGTCGATCAAGACCAGATCCAGTCGATCACCCAACGCCACCACCTGGATGGGTTCCGCGCCGGCCAGGTGGCGATTACGCCCCGCGTACCAGCGTCGTGTCGGCAGCCATTCCGCCCACGGCAGGCCTGCCGGTTCGCCGGTCATGACATCTCCCCCCTCGGCTCGCACAGTTGAAACCAGTAGAAGCCGTGTCCGGGCAGAGTGAGCAGATACGGGAGTTTTCCGATCCGCGGGAACTCCACGGAACCGGTCAGTTCCACCGGCGCGTGGCCGTCCCAGTGCTGCAGATTCAATTCGATCGGCTGGGGAAACCGGGACAGGTTGTTGACGCATAAGACCGTGTCCCCGTCTTCGCCGGACATCTCCCGCACGTAGGCCAGCACCGACGGGTTGGAGCCGCCCAATTCGCGGAACCCGCCGAGGGCGAATGCGTCGTACCGGCGCCGAACGGCGAGCATGGTGCGGGTCCAGTTGAGCAGCGACGTCGAGGTGTCACGTTGTGCTTCGACGTTGACCGACTGATGGCCGTAGACCGCGTCTTGAATGGGTGGCAGGTACAGGCGGCCGGGGTTCGCGGTGGAGAAACCGGCGTTGCGGTCGGGTGTCCACTGCATGGGCGTGCGCACCGCGTCGCGGTCGCCCAGCCAGATGATGTCGCCCATTCCTATCTCGTCACCGTAGTAGAGGATGGGTGATCCCGGTAAGGACAGCAGCAGTGCGGTGAACAGTTCGATCTGGTTGCGGTCCTTGTCCAGCAGCGGCGCCAGCCGGCGCCGGATCCCCACGTTGGCCTTCATCCGCGGATCTTTCGCGTATTCGGCGTACATGTAGTCGCGTTCGTCGTCGGTGACCATCTCCAGCGTCAGCTCATCGTGGTTGCGCAGGAAGATTCCCCACTGCGCCAGATGGGGGATCGGCGGCGTCTGCGCCATGATCTCCGAAATCGGAAAACGCGATTCCCGGCGCACCGCCATGAAAATGCGTGGCATCAGCGGGAAATGGAAGGCCATGTGGCACTCGTCCCCACCGGTGTCGGGATCACCGAAATACTCGACCACGTCGCTGGGCCATTGATTGGCCTCCGCCAGCAGCACCCTGCCCGGGAACTCGTCGTCGACCACCTTGCGGCAACGTTTGAGGAAATCGTGTGTCTCGGGCAGGTTTTCGCAGTTGGTTCCTTCTCGCTCGAACAGATACGGCACCGCGTCCAGCCGAAAACCGTCGATGCCGAGATTCAGCCAGAACCTCAGCGCGTCGATCATCGCCTCCTGCACCGCCGGGTTCTCATAGTTCAGGTCGGGTTGGTGGGAGAAGAACCGGTGCCAGTAGAACTGCTTGCGCACCGCGTCGAAGGTCCAGTTGGACTCCTCGGTGTCGACGAAGATGATCCGGGCGTCGGCGTACCGCTCGCTGGTGTCACTCCACACGTAGTAGTCGCCGTACGGCCCCTCCGGGTCGTGGCGGGACTGCTGGAACCAGGGGTGGCTGTCGGAGGTGTGGTTCATCACCAGGTCCGTGATGACCCGAATGCCGCGCCGGTGTGCGGCGTCGAGCAGCTCGACGAAATCATCGACGGTGCCGAACTCCGGCAACACCTTGTAGAAGTCCCGGATGTCGTAGCCACCATCGCGCAAGGGCGAATCGTAGAACGGCGGCAGCCATAGGCAATCGACGCCGAGCCACTGCAGGTAGTCCAACCGCTCGGTCAGCCCGCGCAGGTCACCGATGCCGTCTCCGTTGGAGTCGTAGAACGCCCGGACCAGCACCTCGTAGAACACCGCGCGCTTGAACCAGTCGGGATCAGCAGCCACGGCAGCGGCATCGCCGAAGTCGTCGGCGCTCGGATGCTCCACCACGCCGTCCTCGACATGGCTGCCCGCTGCGGGGTCGGGCAGGTCCTGACCGAACTCGTCGTCAACCTCGGGAGCCATATCTCGACATGTACCCCATTCCGGCCACGATTACCTACCATCGGCGGGGATCACCGACTTCGGTGGGTATTGACCCGCCGGGACCGTTCGAGAACAACGCCGCGACGCGGGCAATCCGCGGGTCGCTGCGCAGCTGCTCAAGAGGTTCGGGCAGTGGGAGCCGCCAGTTCGGATATTGGTCGACGGTGCCGGGCAGGTTGGGCTGGCGGGGTTCGGCCAGCACGTCGTAGGGGGAGAGCAGCTTCAGCCGGCTCGGCGTGGCCGCCAAAAAGCGGTGCATGGCTTCGATGATGAGCGACTCGTCCGGGGTTCCGCCGCTTCCGGGGGCTTGATTTTCACGGGGCGCCAGCAGTCCTTCAGAACGCAGCAGCGCCAGCCATTCGGCTCGTTCCTGATCAGCGGCGGCTTGCGCGGCGGCCGCGTCGTCGAGCAGGCCCAACTCGGCGCGTGCCCGCACGTGCTCGGCGCGCAGAAATCCGGCCGCGGTGGGCAGGTCGTGGGTGGAAATACTGGCGGCTACCCGCGAAGGCCACTTCCCCGGTGGAAGCAACGGCTGGCCGGGCGCCGATTCATCGCGGGTGAACCAGGAGACCGCGCACCCCAGCATTCCGTTATCGGCCAGTGCCTGGGTGACTTCCGGTTCGACGGTTCCCAAGTCCTCGCCGATGACGACGGCATCGGCTCGGTGCGCTTCCAGCGCCAGCACCGCGAGCATCACATCGGCGTCGTAGTGGACGTAGGTCCCGCGGTCCGGACCCTCGCCGGGCGGGATCCACCACAGCCGCCACAAACCGGCGACGTGGTCGATACGAACACCGTCGGCGTGGGCCAGGACGGCACGCAGCATGTCACGCACCGCGCTGTAGCCGGTGGCCGCCAGGCGGTCCGGCCGCCACGGCGGAAGGCTCCAGTCCTGGCCATGGGGGCTGAACGCGTCCGGGGGTGCCCCGATCCGGGCTTCACCGGCGAGCACGTCGGCCAGCGCCCACGCATCGGCGCCATCGGCGTCGACGCCTACGGCCAGGTCGTGCAACACCCCCAGCGCCATACCGGAATCTTTTGCCGCGTTGCGCACCGCCAGCAGCTGCTCGGCACAGCGTTGCTGCACCCAGGCATGAAACGCGACTCTCGGTGCGAGCTCCCGCCGCACCTCCGCCACCGCGGACCCGGCCGCGTCGTGCAGCGGCGCGGGCCATGTCGTCCACCGGCCGCCATGGCGCTCGGCCAACGCACAGTAGGTGGCCCAGTCGCGCAACGCCTTGTTCGCCGGCGACTCGTCAAGCGGACCGGGGCGGCCGTCAGCTCGCCAGAGCAACTCCAAGGCGGCGCGTTTGGCAGCCCAGACGAGGTCGTAGTCGATTCGCGGGGTGTGCGCGTCGACCCGCAGCGCATCGACTTCCGCCCGGGTGTCCGGGTCGGCCCGGTGATAGACGTCGAGGTCTTCGAGGCACAGTGCCAGCGGGTTGGCGAACCGCCGGCTCGACGGCGTATACGGCGACGGTTGCACCGGGTGCGTCGGTCCCGGCGCGTGCAGCGGGTTGAGCAGGACCGCTCCGGCTCCGTGCTCGGCGGCGGTGAATGTCACCCAATCGCGAAGATCCGACAAGTCGCCGACACCCCACGAGCGGGCGGACCGCAACGCGTACAACTGCAGCATCCATCCCCAAGTGGCCGGTGCCGCCGGCACTTGCGCAGGGGCGGCCACCAGCGTGATCTGCCGGCCGTTGCGCAGCGCAAGCTCATACCAACCGGGCGCCAGGCGTTCGGGCAGTTCATCGCGCACCGTCGTGCGTTCGCCGTCCTCGCTGACCAGCCAAGCGGCCCCGGGCAGCGGCTGGGAACATCCGGTCACCCGCACGGCCACCGTGGGTGACACCGCATCGGCGCGGTCGCGTTCGTCCAGCCTGATCAACTCGTGGCGTCTGTTCGCTTCGGTGTCGGCCTCGACTTCGAGCAGCCGAAGTACCCGGATCACGACGTCGGCATCGACCTGCACCAGTTCGCGCTCCGCATTGCGATAGCAGGTGGCCACGCCGTGTGCGGCTGCCAGCCGCCGCAGGTCATCGGGCACCACGACAACGGCTATACCCGCGTACGAGGTCTTTCAACGCCCGGCCGCCGGATCGCGAACCTGACCGTAATGTCGTAGACGGCGAAAGTTTGACCGCCCGGCAGGCGGGTAGCCACACCCCGGGTGTCGCCGAATCGAAAGTTGTGGACGAGATTGGGTGGATATGGGCATTACCCGAGATCCGGCCAGAGATGTCACCGCGGTCGGGGATTCCGCCGAAAAGCCGCCGGTGTCACCCACCATCTGGCCGGGTAGCAGCGCGCCGCTCGGAGCCGGTTACGACGGTGGCGGAACCAATTTCGCGGTGTTCTCCGAGATTGCCGACCGGGTCGATCTGTGCCTGATCGACGAGAACGGCGACCAGGCCTGCATCCCGCTCGAGGAGGTGGACGGATACGTCTGGCACGCCTACCTGCCGACGGTGTCGCCGGGGCAGCACTACGGGTTCCGGGTGCACGGGCCGTTCGACCCGGCCGCCGGACACCGCTGTGATTCCAGCAAGCTCTTGCTCGATCCCTACGGCAGGGCGTTCGGCGGGGACTTCGACTTCGGCCAGGCGCTGTTCTCCTACGACATGGCCGCGGGCTTGAACGATGACGACCCGCCGCGATCGCAAACCCTGCCGAGGGTCGACTCGCTCGGTCACACCATGACCAGCGTGGTGATCAACCCGTACTTCGACTGGGCGTCGGATCGGCCACCGAAGACCCCCTACAACGAAACGATCATTTACGAGACCCATGTGAAGGGCATGACGCAGACCCACCCGGGCATCCCCGAGGAACTGCGCGGCACCTACGCGGGGCTGGCCCACCCGGTCATCATCGACCACCTCGAGGCGCTCAATGTCACGGCTGTCGAGCTGATGCCGGTACACCAGTTCATGCACGACGACCGCTTGCTGCAGATGGGCCTGCGGAACTACTGGGGATATAACACTTTCGGGTTCTTCGCCCCGCACAGTCAGTACGCGGCGAGTCAGCAGCCCGGCGCGGCCGTCGCGGAATTCAAGACCATGGTGCGCACCTTCCACGAAGCCGGCATCGAGGTGATCCTCGACGTGGTCTACAACCACACCGCAGAGGGCAACCACCTCGGTCCGACCATCAACTTCCGCGGAATCGACAACGCCGCGTACTACCGGCTGGTCGAGGATGACCGCAGTCTGTATATGGATTACACCGGCACGGGCAACAGCCTCAACGCGCGCAACCCGCATGCGCTGCAGCTGATCATGGACTCGCTGCGGTACTGGGTGACCGAGATGCACGTCGACGGTTTCCGCTTCGACCTGGCATCGACATTGGCCCGCGAATTCTACGACGTCGACCGGCTGTCGGCGTTCTTCGACCTGATCCAGCAGGATCCGGTGGTCAGTCAGGTCAAACTGATCGCCGAGCCGTGGGACGTGGGGGAAGGCGGCTACCAGGTCGGAAACTTTCCCGGCCTGTGGACCGAATGGAACGGAAAGTTCCGGGACACGGTGCGTGACTTCTGGCGCGGCGAACCGGAGACGCTGGGCGAGTTCGGCTCCCGGCTCACCGGGTCGTCGGACCTCTACGAGGCGACCGGACGCCGGCCCGGCGCCAGCATCAACTTCGTGGTCGCCCACGACGGATTCACCCTGCATGACCTGGTCAGTTATAACGAAAAGCACAACGAGGCCAACGGCGACGACAACACGGACGGCGAGAGCCACAACCGGTCGTGGAACTGCGGTGTCGAAGGACCCACCGACGACCCGGACATCCAGGCGCTGCGGGCTCGGCAGATGCGCAACATCATGGCCACCCTGATGCTGTCCCAAGGCACCCCGATGCTCGCGCACGGCGACGAAATGGGCCGCACTCAGCACGGCAACAACAACGCCTACTGCCAAGACTCCGAAATCGCCTGGATGGACTGGTCTCTGGCGGAGACGAATGCCGATCTGCTGGACTTCACCCGCCACGTGACCCGGCTTCGAAAGGAACATCCGGTGTTTCGTCGCCGCCGGTTCTTCGAGGGCCGTCCGGGTCGCCACGACGACGAGATCGGCGACATCGCGTGGTTCACCCCCAGCGGCGGGGAGATGAACCAAGACGATTGGGACAACGGCTTCGACAAGTGCATCACGGTCTTCCTCAACGGTGAGGCGATCCGCGAGCCGGACGGGCGCGGCCAGCGGGTTGTGGACGACTCGTTTCTGCTCTGTTTCAATGCGCACGGGGAGACGGTCGAGTTCTCCGTTCTCAGCGGGGATTACGGGCAGGAGTGGGCCGTCGAACTGGACACCGCAGAGTCGACGGTGCCGGCCGAGCGGGTGGTGCAGGCCGGTGATGCGATGCATGTGCCCGGGCGGTCACTGCTCGTGCTGCGGAAAGTGCGCTGACCCATGGCGCGCCCGGTGCTGTCCACCTACCGGTTACAGCTGCGCGGCCCGGAAAGCGGATTCGGTTTCACCTTCGCCGACGCCGAGGAACTACTCGACTACTTCGACGAACTCGGCGTCTCGCACCTCTACCTCTCACCGGTGTTGACCGCGGTACGCGGTTCGTCGCACGGCTACGACGTCGTCGATCCGACTACGGTGTCCGCCGAATTGGGTGGTGCGCAGGGGTTGGCGCGGCTGTCGGCGGCAGCGCGTGATCGCGGAATCGGTCTCGTCATCGACATCGTGCCGAACCATGTCGGCGTGGCGAGGCCGGAGCAGAACCCGTGGTGGTGGCATGTGCTGACCCATGGCCGGTCCTCGCAGTACGCGGCGTTCTTCGACATCGATTGGGAGCTCGGTGACGGCCGAATCATTCTGCCGGTGTTGGGGTCTGACGGTGATGCGGCCGACTTGGTGGTCGACGGTGAGCTGCTGCGGTTGGGTGATCTGGTGTTTCCCATCGCGCCCGGAACCGGCACCGGCAGCGGCGCCCAAGTCCACGATCGCCAGCACTACCGGCTGGTCGGGTGGCGCAACGGCACGTGCGGGTACCGCCGCTTCTTCTCGATCACGTCGCTGGCCGGATTGCGTCAAGAGGATCGGGCAGTGTTCGATGCGTGGCACGTCGAGCTTTCCCGCTGGTTTCGCGACGGGCTCGTCGATGGCGTGCGGGTCGACCACCCGGACGGCCTGTCGGATCCGGGTGGGTATTTGCAATGGTTGCGCGCGCTGGTCGGACCGGACGCCTGGATCGTCGTGGAAAAGATTCTGGCCGTCGACGAGTCGCTCGAACCGACCCTGCCGGTGGCCGGCTCCACCGGCTATGACGTCCTGCGGGAGATCGGTGGCCTGTTCATCGACCCGAACGGCGAGCCGGCGCTGACCGAGCTGTTTGAGACCGCCGGCGTCGACTACCGGGCGATGCCGACCCTGTTGGCCGAAGAGAAAAGGGTCGCGGCCGCCGAGTCGCTGGGCAGTGAGCTGGCGCGGTTGCGCCGTTGCGTGGTCCGTGCCACCGGCGCCGACCATCCCCTGCTGCCCGATGCCATTGCAGCAGTGCTCGGTCGGACCGGGGTCTACCGCAGCGACTACCCGGGCACGGCCGCGATACTGCCCGTTGCGTTGGCCGAAACACAGGCCGTGGAGCCCGAACTCGGTGAGCCGCTCGCATTGGTCGCAGCTGCGATCGCCGATGACGAGGAATCCGCGGTCCGACTGCAACAGCTGTGCGGGGCGGTGACTGCCAAGGCGAGCGAAGACTGCCTGTTCTACCGCGACGCGCGGCTCGTGTCGCTCAACGAAGTCGGCGGCGACCCCCAGTACTTCGGTGTGGGGTCGGCGGAGTTTCATCAACGGGCCGCTACCAGGGCTCGACGCTGGCCGCACACGATGACCACCTTGTCCACCCATGACACCAAACGCGGTGAGGACGTGCGGGCCCGGATCGCCGTGTTGTCCCAGGTGCCGGCGTTGTGGTCCGAGTTCGTCGCCCGTTGGGAGGCGAGTGTTCCATCGCCTGACCTGGCTACCGGACTGTTCCTGTGGCAGAACATCTTCGGTGTTTGGCCCCGCGACGATGACGTGACCAGCACCCTTCGCCGGCGACTGCACGCATACGCCGAGAAGGCCGTTCGCGAAGCGGCGCGGGGAACCTCATGGCATGATCCCGACACGGAGTTCGAGGACGCCGTACACCGTTGGCTCGACGACATCTTGGACGGACCTGTCGCGCAGCAATTGTCCGAGCTCGTCACCGAACTTGCTCCGTACGTTGAAAGCGACATCCTGGGCCAGAAGCTCCTGGCGTTGACCGTGCCCGGCATCCCGGATGTGTATCAGGGCACCGAATTGTGGGACGACAATCTGGTAGACCCGGACAACCGGCGACCTGTCGACTACGTCGCCCGTCGCGAGGCGCTCAAGTCTTTGCGTCACCCGAAGATACGGGTGGTGGCCGCGGCGTTGCGGATGCGACGAACCCGTCCCGACACCTTCCTGCACGGCAGCTATCACCCCGTGTTGGCGTCAGGCTCGGCCGGCGAACATGTCGTCGCGTTTCGTCGGGACGAGGACGTCGTGGTCGCGGTCAGCCGTTGGACGGTGAGGCTGCGTGACACCGGATGGCGCGATACCGCCGTCACGTTACCGCCGGGCACCTGGACCGACTCACTGTCCGGCGGCAAGCACAGCGGATCGGTGCCGGCTGCGGAACTCTTCGCGAAGCTGCCGGTTGCGCTGCTGGAGCGTGGCGATGACTGAGTTCGCCGTCTGGGCACCAACTCCCGCAGCCGTCGGCCTCGATGTCGACGGTGTGTCCTACCCGATGGGCCGTGCAGACGACGGCTGGTGGCGAACGACGCTCGACGTACCCGCCGATGCGCGCTACGGGTACCTGCTCGACGACGATCCTGCGATTCTGCCGGATCCGCGGTCGGCCCGTCAGCCCGACGGCGTGCACGCACGCTCGGCATTATGGGATGAGACCAGCCTGACCTGGACCGACGACGACTGGGCCGGACGGCCCGTCGAAGGTGCGCTGATCTACGAGTTGCACATCGGCACATTCACTCCCGCGGGCACATTCGATTCCGCCATCGAGAAGCTGGATCATCTGGTCGACCTGGGTGTCGACTTCGTAGAACTGATGCCGGTCAACGCTTTCTCCGGTACGCACGGCTGGGGATACGACGGTGTGCTGTGGTATGCGGTGCATGAGCCCTACGGCGGCCCGAATGGGCTGGCGCGCTTTGTCGACGCCTGCCACGGCCGCGGCCTGGGTGTGTTGATCGACGCCGTTTTCAACCACCTCGGACCGTCCGGGAATTACCTGCCCCGTTTCGGGCCGTACCTGTCGGAGGCCCGTAACCCCTGGGGTAATGCCATCAATATCGACGGCGCCGACTCCGACGAAGTACGCCGCTACATCATCGACTGCGCGCTGCGCTGGATGCGTGTCTTCCACGCCGATGGACTACGGCTGGATGCAGTGCATGCGCTGGTGGACACCACCGCGATCCACATCCTCGAGGAGCTGGCCGCCGAAACCGACCTGCTCGCTGCACAGTTGGGTCGCCCGCTGTCGCTGATCGCGGAAAGTGACCGCAACGATCCACGGACCATCTCCCGCCGTGAAGACGGTGGCTACGGGATCACCGCGCAATGGGATGACGATATTCATCACGCCATTCACGCCGCGGTATCCGGAGAGCGGCAGGGCTACTACGCCGACTTCGGCAGCATCGCCACGTGCGCGACCACGCTCCGGAACGGCTTTTTCCACGCGGCCACGTATTCGTCGTTTCGCCGCCGGCGTCACGGCCGGCCGTTGCCCGCCTCGCGGATTCCGGCTACCCGGCTGCTGGCGTACACCTGCACGCACGATCAGGTCGGCAACCGAGCACTCGGCGATCGCCCCTCGCAGAACCTGACCGCCGGACAGCTCGCTGTCAAGGCTGCACTGGTGCTCCTGTCGCCCTATACCGCAATGCTTTTCATGGGCGAAGAATGGGGCGCGCTGACCCCGTTCCAATTCTTCAGTTCGCATGAGGACCCGAAAGTGGCACGCGCCACCGCCGAAGGTCGCAAAGCCGAGTTCGCCGAGCACGGCTGGAACGCCGACGACATCCCGGACCCGCAGGACCCGAAGACCTTCGAGCGGTCCAAGCTGGACTGGGACGAAGTCGACGGGCAAGGCCACCTGCAGCTGCACGGCGTCTACAAGGCGCTGATCAGGCTTCGCGCCGAAGCCGATCTGGCTGATCCCTGGTTGAGCCACCTCATTGTCGACTACGACGAGGACAACCGATGGATCGCCATGCGCCGCGGTCAGTTGGTGCTCGTCTGCAACCTGAGCGAGGCCGCGGTGAGTGTGCCGGTATCCGGCGAGTTGGTACTGGCCTGGGGGTCACCAACATTCGAGAACGAAACCACGCAACTGCCGGGGCAGTCGTTCGCGGTGCTGCGCGCTTAGAACACCGTCTGGGCGCAGGTGGCCGGCGTGGTCACGTTGACCCCGCTGTAGACCACCTGTATGTGGGTGCAGACGATCACGTTGGCGTCGGTCTTGGGCTGGCCGGTGGAGTATTCCAGGACGTCGATGCTGCCGTTGGTCTGGTATTTCTCCGGCGGACCTTCGCCGTAGTACATCGATTGGATCACCGCACCGGTGCCGTCCTTGAACACCTTCGTCCCCGGGCCGCCGCGGTCTTTGAACCAGCCCTCGCCACCGTCGGTGTGCACGTCCAGATAAGCCGTCCGCTTCGACGAGCGGATCTCGGTGCTCTGCCGGGCCCACAGGTCGGGCGGAAAGCCGGCCATCCCCTCGGGCGTCTGCAGTTGCACCCCGACGGTGAAACGACACAGCGGCGGCGCGGTGCACTCGACCCAGCTGTGGGTCTGCAGTTGGTCGAAGTCGTTGACCGGGACCAACGTGGTCTTGGTGTCATTTGCCGCGGATCCGATCGCGGACGGGATCAACGCGGCCAACAACGTCAACGCCGCCGGCATCATCAGCAACCGTTTCATGTCGCACCAACCTAGACCTGAGATCACTCGTCGTAGGTCACTTCCACCGAATCGGTCTCAGGATGTGCCTGGCAGGCCAGGATCAGCCCCTCGTCGAGGTCCTGCGGTTCCAGCACGTCATTGACCTCCATGGTGACCTTGCCGTTCTTCAGTACGCAGGCGCAGGCGCCGCAGTGCCCCTCCCGGCAGGAGAACGGGGCGTCGAGGCCCTTGTCGAGCAGCAGGTCCAGCAGCTTGACGTGGCGCGGCCACTGCACGGTGTGGGTCTCGCCGTCCAATTCGACCGTGACGGTGGCCGGCGGCGCAGCACTCTCGGCAGCTTCCGGCGCCTCGGTGATCTTGACCGCGGCGAACGGGTCGCTGTCCAGCGACTTGAACACCTCGAGATGCACCTGCCCGGCGGGGACTTTCAAGGCGTCCAGGGCGTCCCGCGAAGCCTGCATGAACGGGCCCGGTCCGCAGATGAAGACCTGGCGGTCGGTGTAGGGGGCGGCAAGCTGGGCCAGCGCGGTTGAGCTCGGCAAGCCCTGCACCGACTCCAGCCAGTGCACGACCGTCAGCCGGTCGGGGTACTTCGCGGCCAGCTCGCGCAGCGCGGCACCGAAGATCACCGACCGTTCGTCGCGGTTGGCATAGACCAGCACCACCTTGCCGTCGCCCTGCGACAGCGCCGATTTGCAGATCGCCATCATCGGGGTGATGCCGCTGCCGGCGGCCAGCAGTAGGAAGTCGGTGTCCAGGGACTTGGGCACGAACGTGCCGGAAGGCGCCAGCACGTGCACCCGCATCCCGGGGCGGGCATGGTCGCACAGCCAGTTCGATGCGTAGCCGTCCACGGTCCGCTTGACGGTGACGGTCAGGGAGTCGTCGGTGAACGGGGAGCTGCACAACGAGTAGCAGCGGGCCACCGAGCCGGTGCGGTCGCTGGGGATCCGCAGCGTCAGGAACTGGCCCGGCGAGTACTTCAGCCGCCGCGCGGGGACCTCCGGATCGTCGGGCCCGTCCGGCACGCCGAATACCAGCGAACACGCGTCGTCGGTCTCGGTGACGACTTGCGTGATCTGCAATTCCAGGACGTGAGCACCGAGTGGTTCGTCCGGAATGGTCTCCGCCACAGCCCGCCCTTCATCTTCGGTCATAACTAGAACAGGTTACAGAAAAGTGGTCCGGTATCGCTACCAGCCGCAGGAACACCCCGCTCGACACAAATCGGAACGTGTTCTAATCTCACTCTAGGCTGGTTGAAAAACGGGCCGCTATACCTGCTCACTCCTGGGAGGCAATCTAGTGACGTCCATTCAACAGCGTGACGTGCGGTCGGTGCTTTCGGCCATCGACGATCTTCTTCCGCAGTTGCGCGAGCGCGCTCAGGAGACCGAGGATCTGCGCAAGATTCCCGACGCCAACATCAAGGCGCTTGAGGAGATCGGCTTCTTCACGCTGTTGCAGCCCGAGCAGTGGGGCGGCCTGCAGTGCGACCCCGCGGTGTTCTACGAGGCGGTCCGCCGCATCGCCAGCGCGTGTGGCTCCACCGGCTGGGTGGCTTCGATCATCGGTGTGCACAACTGGCACCTGGCGCTGTTCGACCAGCAGGCCCAGGCTGAGGTCTGGGGCGAGGACACCAACGTGCGGGTGTCGTCCTCCTACGCCCCGATGGGCGCCGGTGTGGTGACCGAGAACGCCGACGGCTACATCGTCAACGGCGCCTGGAACTGGTCGTCGGGTTGCGACCACGCCACCTGGGCGTTCCTGGGCGGCCCGGTGATCAAAGACGGCAAGCCGGTGGACTTCGGCAGTTTCTTGATCCCGCGCACCGAGTACACGATCGACGACGTCTGGCACGTGGTCGGCCTGCGCGGCACCGGCAGCAACACCGTCGTGGTCAAGGACGTCTTCGTGCCGCGGCACCGGTTCTTGTCCTACAAGGCGATGAACGACCAGACCGCCGGCGGCTACGCCACCAACACCGCCCCGGTCTACAAGATGCCGTGGGGCACCATGCACCCGACCACGATCTCGGCCCCGATCATGGGCATGGCCTACGGCGCCTACGACGCCCACGTCGAGCACCAGGGCAAGCGTGTCCGGGCGGCGTTCGCCGGGGAGAAGGCCAAGGACGACCCGTTCGCCAAGGTTCGTATCGCCGAGGCGGCCAGTGACATCGACGCCGGCTGGCGGCAGCTGATCGGCAACGTCGCCGACGAGTACGCCCTGCTGGCGGCCGGCGAGGAGGTTCCGTTCGACCTGCGGGCTCGCGCCCGTCGCGACCAGGTGCGCGCCACCGGCCGGGCCATCGCCTCCATCGACCGGCTGTTCGAGGCGGCCGGTGCCACCGCGCTGTCCAACGACGCGCCGGTGCAGCGGTTCTGGCGCGACGCGCACGCGGGCCGGGTGCACGCGGCCAACGACCCGGAGCGGGCATACATGATCTTCGGCAACCACGAATTCGGGTTGCCGCCGGGCGACACAATGGTCTGATCGGACTGGACCGGGCTGGGACGCTGGGATATAGACGAGCTGTTGGAGGTATCACCGATGAGTATTCGTTCGCTGGGGTATCTGCGGATCCAGGCCACCGATATGGCGGCCTGGCGGGAGTTCGGGTGCAAGATTCTCGGCATGGTCGAGGGCGAAGGCACCACCGAAGGTGCGCTGTATCTCCGGATGGACGAGTTCCCGGCCCGGCTGGTGATCGTGCCCGGCGACAACGACCGGCTGCTGTCCTCCGGCTGGGAGTGCGCCAACGCCGAAGGGCTGCAGGCGATCCGGCAGGCATTGGAGGTCGAGGGCACCCCGTACAAGGAAGCCACCGCCGCCCAACTCGCCGAGCGCCGCGTCGTCGAGATGATCACTTTCGCCGACCCTTCCGGCAACACCCTGGAGGTGTTCCACGGTGTGGCGCTGCAGCACCGCCGGGTGGTCAGCCCCTACGGGCACCGATTCGTCACCGAGGAGCAGGGTCTGGGCCACGTGGTGCTGTCGACCGACGACGACGCCGAGGCCCTGCACTTCTACCGCGACGTGCTCGGCTTCAGACTGCGTGACTCGATGCGACTTCCTCCGCAGATGGTGGGCCGCCCGGCAGACGGTGACCCGGCGTGGTTGCGGTTCTTCGGCTGCAACCCGCGCCACCACAGCCTGGCGTTCCTGCCGATGCCGACCCCGACTGGCATCGTGCACCTGATGATCGAGGTGGGCGAGGCCGACGACGTCGGACTCTGTCTGGACCGGGCCGAGCGCCGCAAGGTGCCGATGGCCGCCACCCTGGGCCGCCACGTCAACGACAAGATGCTGTCGTTCTACATGAAGTCGCCCAGTGGTTTTCAGATCGAATTCGGTTGCGAGGGCCTGGAAGTCGACGACGACGACTGGGTGGCGCGGGAGAGCACCGCGGTCAGCCTGTGGGGGCATGACTTCACGGTGGGCATAGAGAAGCAGTAGTGCAGTGAGCTCTGAATCGACAGCAGGAGACCAACTGATCGACCCGCGCGCTTTCCGCAGCGTGCTCGGTCAGTTCTGCACCGGCATCACGATCATCACCACCATGCACGAGGGTGCGCCGATCGGATTCGCCTGCCAGTCGTTCGCGGCGCTCTCGCTGGACCCGCCGCTGGTGCTGTTCTGTCCGACCAAGATGTCGCGGTCCTGGCAGGCCATCGAGGCCAGCGGAAAGTTCTGCGCCAACATCCTGGCCGAGCAGCAGAAGGACGTCTGCGCCCGGTTCGGTTCCCGCGAACCGGACAAATTCGCCGGCGTGGACTGGGAGCCCTCCCCGCTGGGTTCGCCGGTCCTGGCCCGGTCGCTGGCCCACATCGACTGCACGGTGTCCTCGGTGCACGACGGAGGCGACCACTTCGTGGTCTTCGGTGCGGTGCAATCCCTTTCGGACGTACCCGAGGTGAAGCCGCGGCCGCTGCTGTTCTACCGCGGTGACTACACCGGCATCGAGCCGGACAAGACCACGCCCGCGCAGTGGCGCGACGATCTGGAGGCGTTCCTCACCGCCACCACCGACGACACCTGGCTGTAGTCTTCTCGCCGAGCCGGAACCGCTAGCCGTGCCAGCGTTGCTGGTGTTCGGCGTGGGTGCGCAGATACGCCCCGGGGCCGTAGAACTCGTCGTAGAAGTCGGTGTCGAGGTGCTGGGCCTGCAGGTACATCAGCACGTGCACGGTCGGCACGGTGCCGGGCAGCTTGCCGAAGGTGTCGTAGATGTAGGAGGCCTCGGCGGTGACCAGTTCGGCGATGCCGTCCGGCGGCAGCGCCGAACCGCGCACGGCCGGACTCTGCGACCAGGGTCCGGGCGTATCGGGGTGTAACGGCCCGCCGGGACCGAACTTTCGGGCCACCAGTTGCTGTACGCCGTCGGCCACCGACGCCACATGCGGCGGGCTGAGCGTCTCGAAGTGGCCGGGCAGCCCGGTGACATTCGGGAACGGCCAGCGTGGATCGGTATCGGCGACAAAGCCCAGCCCGGGTGCCCGCGGGTCACCGGAGCCGCCCAGCACCGACAGCCGGTCCAGCCCGTCGAAGATCCAGCCCCCCAGGCCGAGGGCCTGCAGCCCCAGGGCCCCGTTGTGGGCGGCGATGGACAGCTCGGCGCTGGCCTCGGTCAGGGTGTACTGCTCGACGAACGACAGCGGTATCGGGTCATCGGCATGTGCCAGCCCGGAAAACGCCTGCAGACCGGGGATCTCGCGGCCGTTGATGTCATCGCGGATCGGGTATCCATTGGCCGCGAAGAACCACAGGTTCTCCATCAGGTGCTCGGCCAGATCGGCCACGGCGAAAGCCAGCAGGCTGCCCGGGTGGTTGCCGATCCAGGTGTTGTGGCCTTCCATGTAGGGCTCTTCGTGCGGCAGCTCTAAGCGGGAATCTGAAAGCCGCACATAGGAATCCGCGGTGTGGCCGATCCAATCCTCGATGGTGTCGAATTCCCGCGGCTCCTGATCGCGGGTGGGCAGCAGGTAGCAGCCGGTGTCGTCGGTGAAGAACAGCTGGCTGGTGTGAAAGCCCGCCGCCGATGGGACGGCCCGGCCGGTGGCGCTGCCGGGGTAGTTCGGCAGCGCGGGAGCGTATCCCGGGTGGTGCGCGATGCCGTCGTGCCAACCGGTGACCCCGGCCATCAACGACAGCAACAGCGCCCGTTCGACTTCGGAGAGCGGCTGTACCGGGCGGCGGCTCGCGTAGGCCAGGGCACCGGCCGGAATGGCACCGCCGACCGGGAACCGCCGCGACCGGCGTCCGGTGATCGCGGCGAACAGGCCGAAGCCCGCCGCCTGCGCCAACGCGGCCCGTTCGTGGTCGCTGATCGCCAGGCTCATCGCCCGGTCCTACTTGCTGACGGTCTCCAGCAGCATGGCCAGCTGGGTCGGGGAGACCGCGATCCCGCACTGGTTCTTCAGGTCGGTGAGCGGCTGGGCGATGCCCTGCAGGGTCGACAGCTGGTCGAGGTGGCCGATGAAGTAGCCCTGCACCGAGGACTTGGCCTGCTCCGCGGGCATCGAGGCCGCGGCGGTCAGCACGTCGTTGGTCTCCGGGTGGTCGTTGAGGAATCCGCCGGCCTGGCCCAGCACCCCGCTGGCGGTGCTGGACAGCCCGGCCGCCGTGCAGGACGCCGGTGCGGCATCAGCTGCTGGTGCAGTTTGCCCGGCCGTCGCCGAGGCGGCCACCGCGCCGAAGATGCCGACGGCTGCCGCGCCGATCGCCAGGCGATTCAGCGAGCCTCGACGAGAAGTCGTGGTTGTGCGCATTGCTGTGGTCCCTTCGATCAGGTAAGTCGAGCTTGTGAGTAAACCTACCGGAGTGGCAGCCACCTGCTGATCCGGTGCAGGGCTTGCGCGATGTCGACGGTCGGGCCGGCGAACGACAGCCGGACGAAGGTATTGCCGCGTTCGGTGTCGAAGTCGATGCCCGGCGCCAGCGCGACTCCGGTGTCGGCGAGCAATCGTGCGCAGAACGCCAGGGAGTCGTCGGTGTGCTCGGCGACGTCGGCGTAGACATAGAACGCCCCGTCGGTGGGCGCCAGCCGGTCGATGCCGATGCTGCGCAGCCCGTCCAGCAACAGGCTGCGGTTGGCCGCGTAGTGCCGCAGGTGGCCGTCGGATTCGGCGATCGCTTCGGGTGTGAAGGCGGCGACCGCCGCGTACTGGGCCAGCACCGGCGGGCAGATGGTGAAATTGCCGGTCAGACGGTCTACCGCGCGGCGCAGCGCCGGCGGCACCAGCAGCCAGCCCAGCCGCCAGCCGGTCATCGCGAAATACTTGGAGAAGCTGTTGGCGACCACCGCGTTGCGTGAGGTCTGCCAGGCGCAGCTGGTCTGCGGGGCGCCGGAGTAGACCAGCCCGTGATAGACCTCGTCGCTGATCAGCCGCACCCCGGAGTCGTCGCACCAGCGCGCGATCGCGGCCAGCTCCGCCGGTTCCAGCACGGTCCCGGTCGGGTTGGCCGGGCTGGCGACGATCACCCCGGCCAGCGGCCCGGGGATGTCGGCCAGCGCCGCTGCGGTGGGCTGGAAGCGAGTCTCCGGCCCGCACGGGATCTCGACCACCTCGCAGCCCAGCGCGGTCAGGATATTGCGGTAACACGGGTAGCCGGGGCTGGCGATCGCCACCCGATCGCCGGCGTCGAAGCAGGCCAGAAACGCCAGCAGGAATCCGCCGGACGAGCCGGTGGTCACCACCACGTCGTCGGCGGAGACGGCCAGGCCGTAGCGATCCGCGTACGAGCCGGCGATGGCCGAGCGCAGCTCCGGGATCCCCAGCGCGACGGTGTAGCCGAGTTGGTTGGTCTGCAGGGCCGCTGCAGCGGCGGCGCGCACCGGTTCGGGTGCGCCCACGCTGGGCTGCCCAGCGGACAGGTTCACCAGGTCGCCGTGGCTGCGCTGACGTTCGGCGGCGGCCAGCCAGACATCCATCACGTGGAACGGTGGGATACCGGCGCGCAGCGCGACGCGATCGGTCATGGGCTTTCCTCCCTCATGACGCGTTGCAGGAAGCGGGTGGAGTCCGGCATTGAGGCGAGCACAGTGCCGGAATGGTCGTGGTCGGGATATATGTGCAGCTCGACATTCTGGTGGTTGTCGATCAGCTGCTGATACAGCGTCTGACTGGAGCTGGGCGGCACGTCGGTGTCCAGCAGGCCGTGCCCGAGAAAGATCGGCCGGTCATACCCGTCAGTCGGGGTGCCCATGAAGCCGTCGAGTGCGGCGCCGATGCCGTCCAGCGAACTCACCGGAGCGCTGAACAGCTCGTTGAGTGTGGTTCCCGCGACCTGCTGATCCAGCTCCGGTTTGCAGACAGTTTCGGCCTGGTCGGCCAGCTCGCGCCCGCGAGTAGTCAGCACCTCATCGACGGGAATGTCGGGATGCGCTTCGCGCAGTGCGGCCATGATGTACGAGGCGTAGCTGATCGCCGCGGGCGGCACCGGCTGCGACGGCATGTCGGGGCCGGCCTGGATGACCAGCCGTTCGATGTTGGCCGGAGTGCCGGTGGCGACCACGCCGCGATAGTCCAGGCCGGTGCCGGCCGTGAGCCTGTTGGCCCACCAGGCACTGTTGATCGCCGCGCCGCCGCCCTGGGATTGGCCGACGATCGCCCACTTGGGGGACAGCGGCAGGTCCAGGTGGTGGACGGCTCGCACGGAGTCGATCACCGAGTGCGCTTCGGTGACGCTGTTGAGGTAGCTCATCAGCCCCGGTGTGCCGAGCCCGGCGTAGTCGGTGCCGACCACCACGTAGCCCTGGTCCAGCCAGTGCGACAGGTACTCGTTGTCGCGGGGGCTGCGGGGTCGGGCCGACGGGGTGCAGTCGTCGCCCAGACCGACGGTGCCGTGCGCCCAGGCGATCACCGGCCAGCCGCCCGCCGGGGGCGCTCCGGGTGGCACGAACACCGCGGCGGTGCTCACCGCCGGCCGATCGTGCTGGTCGGGCGTGGCGTACAGGATCCGGAACGCCCGGGCGGCGCCCGTCACCGACAGCGCCGGGTCGAGCGGTACCGAGGTGATCAGATCCCCTTCGGCGGGAATGGAGCCGGTGTAGGCGCCCGCATCCAGTGCCGACCAGTCCGGTGCCGGCGCCGCGCTGGCAGTCCCGAAAGATATTGGGGCGCACAGCAGCAGTGTCAGCAGGACCGCTCCGGCGCGCCGGCCTGCGTTCACGGGGTGACGCCGAGGAAGGTGAAAGGTTCGGCGGCTGCGAAGTCCGACGATGTCTCACCGGCGAAGATATTGCTGTCGTCGGAACCGAGGTCGAGCTTGCGCACCGCGGCGCCTTCATGCAGGTCGAGCTTGTTCAGGTCCACCCAGAACACGTTGGGTGTCAGCGCGGATTCGAAGCAGTACAGCTTGCGGGTGTGGTGGGCGACTGTGCGCCAGCGGGTCGAGGAGATGTTGGGCTCACCTGGCGTGGAGATGCCGAACGGAACCGACACGTTGCGCACCACCGACAGCACCGAGGCGAGCGCGATCTTCAGGTCGTCGGATTTGGGTATCGCATTGACGTAGAACGAGGCGCGCGCGAACCGGTCCGCAGCCCGATTGGTGCCCGGCAGCATGACGGTGCCGCCGAGTTGCTCCCAGTAGGCGTTGACGGCGAGTTGCTGGTCGAATATCGGCGAGTTCGTCATCACCTGGTACTGGCGACCGTGGTGGATGACCTGTTTGCCGTCAACGTATTCCACGATCGCACTGTCGCCATCGGCATCCGACAGCGACAGGTGCAGGGTGGCCAGGCGATCCTCGCCGGGCACGCCGTCGGTGACTACCTCGAATTGTTCGGCGCTCAGCGCCGCGACGGCTTCGGCCACGGTGGCGAAGTTGTCGAGCACGTATTGCGCCCAGACGGAGATGCACAGGCCGGGCCGGCTGCCGTCATAGTGCGGGTACACCGATTCGGCCAGCCAGAGCAGGTTGGCGGACAACCCGGCCTCGTTCAGGCCGTCGGTGGTACAGATGTCGTAGCCGGTGGCTACCACGCTGCCGTACTTGGCGGTCCATTCTATGGAGTTCGCCCCGGCCCGGCCGGTCCGTCGGATTCCGCGCGGCAGCGCCCAGAGATTGGTGGCCAGGTCCAGCTTCCAGTCCATCGACCGTCCGGTGATGACGTTGCCGTTAGGCCCCAGGTAAACCAATCGGGTACACATGCGTCTACCGTACGGGCTTCTAGAACACCTCGGCCTGTAACCGGCGCAGGTGTTCGGCCGGCTGACCGAGTAACTGCGAACTGCCGTGCGCGCGTTTGAAATACAGCTGAATGTCGCTTTCCCAGGTGATCGCGATCCCGCCGTGCAACTGGACCGCCTCGCCGGCCACCTTGGAGAATGCCTCGCTGGCAACGACTCTGGCCAGTGCGGCAGAGGTGGCGGACGGCTCTGAGAGGGCGTCGTCGACGACGGCGCGAGCGGCCGAGACGGCCACGTACAGGTCGGCCATCCGGTGCTTGAGCGCCTGGAAGCTGCCGATCGGCCGGCCGAACTGCACCCGGTCCTTGGTGTACTGCACGGTCAGGTCCAGGCAGCGGGTGGCCGCGCCGATCTGCTCGGCGGCCAACAGGATCGCGGCGTAGTCGGCGATGCCGGGGTCGGTCCCGATCTCCTGCGTCTGCCCGGCGGTGATTCGGCCTAGGCGGCGGGTGGGGTCCATGGTGGCCGCCGGCAGCGCTTCGAAGGTGGACCATCGGCTGAGCTGCTGACCGTCAGTAGCTATGACGATGTCCGCGATGTCTCCGTTCGCGGCGTAGTCGGCATCGAAGACGACCGCTCCGATCGCGCTGCCTTCCGCCAGCTGCTCCAAGGCCTGTGCGTCGGGTTCGGGCGCGGCCAGCAGGGCCAGCTCGGCCAGGACGGTACCCAGCAGCGGGGTGGGCACGAGCGCCTTGCCCAGTTCCTCGAGAACCACTGCGGCATCGCCCAGTTCGCCACCGGCGCCGCCGAGCTCCTCGGGGACCACCAGGGCGGCTGCACCGACCTGCTCGCACAGCAGTCGCCATAGCGTTTCGTCGTAGCCGCGGTCGGACTCCATCGCCGCCCGGACTGCTTCGGGTGTGGCGTGCTTGTCGACCAGCGCGGCGACGGTCTGGCGCAGCAGGTCGCGTTCGGTGCTCATGCCTCGGCTCCCGCTCGTTCGTCCCTCACTCGCGAGTCACCTTCGGTGTTACGGGCCGACATCAGATCGCCTCCAACACTCGTCGCCGATGGGCGGTCGGGTCCCCCCAGGCCGGGCGCAGGGCCTGTACCCGAAGCAGCCACAGTGACAGGTCGCATTCACTGGTGAAGCCGATCGCGCCGTGCGTCTGCAGCGCCGAGTGCGCGGCCAGCAGGGCTGCGTCGGAGGCGGCCACCTTGGCCGCACTGACGTCGCGGGCGGTGTCGGTGGAGTCATCGGCGAGGGACAGTGCCGCCCCGTAGACCAGCGGGCGGGCCAGCTCCAGGGCGATGTGCACGTCGGCCAGCTTGTGCTTGATCGCCTGATAGCCGCCGATCACCCGGCCGAACTGGGTGCGCTGCTTGGCGTAGTCGACGGCCGTGTTGAGCATGGCCTGTCCGGCGCCGATCAGCTGCGCGGCGGTGGCCAGTGCGCCGAACTCGTAGGCGCGGGTGACGTCGGCGTCCCAGGACTCGCCGGTGGCTGAATCCATTGCGACGTCGAAGACGCCGCGGCTCGGGTCCACCGAGCGATGCTGCTCGCCGGCCTGCGCGATGCCGGCCTTGCCGTTCTCTGCCAGCAGGACGAGGTCGGCGGTCTCGGCATCCAGGGCCCGGGGGGTGTGCGGCGGCAGCGCCACCGTGGCGATCAGCTCACCGGCGGCCAGGGCGGCGAGTTGCTCGCCCCGCCCGGCCAGCAAGACCGGTGCCACCGCAATCGATTCCACCACCGGACCCGGCACACACCAGCGGCCCAGCGCCTCCATGGTCAGCACCAGGTCGACGGGGTGCGCGCCGATGCCGTCGTACTCCTCCGGCACTGCCAGCGCGGTGACACCGAGCTCGGTGAGCCGGCTCCACACCTGCCGCCCCGGCTCGGCGTCGCCTTGCGCCCAGGCGCGCACCGCACCCGGTACGTCGGCGGCGCCGAGAGCGGCGTCGATGCTGGCCGCGAAGTCGCGCTGCTCTTGATCCAGATCGAATTTCACTTCTTCTCCCGGGGCAGGCCCAGCAGCCGCTCGGCGATGATATTGCGCTGAATCTCGTTGGTGCCGGCGTAGATCGGGCCGCCCAGCGCGAACAGGTAGCCGTGGGTCCAGGCGTCGGCCAGCTCGCCGTCGGCGCCGCGGATATCCAGGCCGGTCTGGTGCAGCGCGACGTCCAGGTCGGACCAGAACACCTTGGTCACCGACGATTCCGCGCCCAGTTCACCGCCCGCGGCCAGCCGGGTCACCGTGCCGAAGGTCTGCAGCCGGTAGGCCTGCGCCTTGATCCAGGCGTCGGCGACAGGAGCGGTGAACGCCGGATCGCTGCCGTGCTCGCGCCAGAGCGCGGCCAGCTTCTCGGCGCCCACCAGGAACCGGGCCGGGCTGCGCAGGCTCATGCCGCGCTCGTTGCTGGACGTGCTCATCGCGGCACGCCAACCCTCGTTCGGTACGCCGATCACGTCGTTGTCTGCCACGAACACGTCATCGAGGAAGATCTCGCCGAAACCGGTCTCCCCGCCGAGCTGCTCGATGGCACGCACGGTGATCCCGTCGGCCTTCAGGTCGAACATGAAGTAGGTCAGCCCCTGGTGGCGCTGGGCCTCCGGGTCGGAGCGGAACAACCCGAAGCCTCGCTCGCCGAACGGTGCGCGCGAGCTCCAGATCTTCTGCCCGTTGAGCTTCCAGCCACCCTCGACCTTGGTGGCCGTCGAACGCAGTGACGCCAGGTCACTGCCGGACTCCGGCTCCGACCAGGCCTGCGCCCAGATCTCCTCGCCGCTGGCCATCTTGGGCAGCACCCGGTCCAGTTGTTCTTCGGTGCCGTGCGCGAACAGCGTCGGCGCCAACATCGAGGTGCCGTTGGCACTGGCCCGGCCCGGCGCGCCGGCGCGGAAGTACTCCTCCTCGTACACCACCCACTGCAGCAGGGTGGCGTCGCGTCCGCCGTATTTCTTCGGCCAGGAAATCACCGACAGCCCGGCGTCGAAAAGCACCTTGTCCCAACGGCGGTGCTGCTCGAAACCCTCGGCGGTGTCGTAGGACTCCGTCGGGAACGATGCCTTGTTGGCCGCCAGGAAGTCCCGCACCTCCAGGCGGAACTCTTCGACGTACGGATCGATGTTCAGGTCCATCTAGGCCCACTCTCTCAACTCATGTTTGACCACCTTGCCGCCGGGATTACGCGGCAGGGAGTCGGCGAAGGTCACCGATCGCGGTGCCTTGAAGTTCGCCAAATGTTCACGGGCGTAGGCGATCACTTTTGCCTCGTCCAGCTCCGAGTCCGTCTGCGCCCCGGGCCGGCGCACGATGAATGCCCGGCCCACTTCGCCGAGGCGTTCGTCGGGCACGCCGATCACCGCCACGTCGGCAACGCCATCGAGCCGGGCCAGCACCTGCTCGATCTCGGCCGGGTAGACGTTGAAGCCGCCGCAGATGTACATGTCCTTGAGCCGGTCGGTGATTCGCAGATTTCCGGCCTCATCGACGGTGCCGACGTCGCCGGTGTGCAGCCAGCCGTCGGCGTCGATGGCCGCGGCGGTGGCGTCGGCGTCGTCGAGGTAGCCGAGCATGATGTTGGCGCTGCGCAGCAGCACCTCCCCGGCCTCGGAGTCCGGGCCATGATCTATCCGCAGCTCGAAGTCGCCGATCGGCCGCCCGCAGGTGGTGGCGACGGTGACGGCGTCATCGTCGGCACGACACATGGTGGCGAACCCGCCGGACTCGGTCAGCCCGTAGGCGGTGAGCACGATGTCGATGTCGAGTTCGGTCTGCATCCGCTCGATCAGCACCACCGGCACGGTCGCCGCCCCGGTGACCGCGAATCGCAGCGAGCTCAGGTCATGTCGGTCGCGATCGGGGTGATCCAGCAGGGTCTGGTAGATCGTGGGCGGTCCGGGCAGCACGGTGATCTGGTGCTCGGCGATGGCGCGCAGCGCGCCGGCCGGGTCGAAGGTCAACTGCGGGATCAAGGTGGCCCCGGTCTGCAGGCAGGCCAGGATCCCGGCCTTGTAGCCGAAGTTGTGGAAGAACGGGTTGATGCACAGGTAGCGGTCTTCGGCGGTCATCTGGCCGCACTCCGCCCAGGCGGCCGGGCCGGCCAGCGATTGCCGGTGCGCGCACAGCACACCTTTGCTGCGGCCGGTGGTTCCGGAGGTGAACAGGATGTCGGACAGGTCGTCGGGCCCGACAGACGCCGCCCGAGCGTCGATTTCGGCGTCGGGTATCGAGGCGCCGGCCGCAATGAACTCGTCCCATGACGTTGCGGCCGCCGCGTCCTCTTTTTGCACGGGTATCCGGACGGTGTGCTCAAGTGCCGGCAGCTCGTCACTGTCGAGTTCCGCGAGCCGGTCGGCCTTGAGGAAGCGGCCCATCCCGACCAAGACCTTGGCTTTGCTGCGGACCAGGATGTCGGTGGCCTCCGACGCGGTGTAGCGGGTGTTCAGCGGCACCAACACGCCGCCGGCGTAGTGGGTGCCCAGGCAGGTGACCACCCAGTGCCAGGTGTTCGGCGACCACAGTGCGACCCGGTCGCCGGGTGCCACGCCGCGTGCGATCAGCGCGGCGGCGACGCGGCGCACCTGTTCGCGTAGCTCGGCGTAGGTGAGCCGGTTGTCGTCGGTGATCAGCGCATCATGGTCGGGAAGGGCACGCGCGATGTGGTCCAGCGCCGCAGGCGTGGTCCGCGGTTCGTCCCCCGCAAGCGGGTGGTACCCCCTGGTCATTTAAGACTCCCGACTCGGGCTAACAAAGCAAGTGCTTGGTAGGTTAGCCTACAAGGGTGCAAGCAGTCGAGGAGTTCCGGGCTGAGGTCCGCGCATGGCTGGATGCCAACCTGGTTGGGGAGTTCGCCGAGCTCAAGGGCCTCGGCGGCCCCGGGCGGGAGCATGAGGCCTTCGAGGAGCGGATGGCGTGGAACCGCCATCTCGCCGATGCCGGCCTGACCTGCCTGGGCTGGCCGGTGGAGCACGGCGGTCGCGGCCTGTCGGTGGCGCATCGGGTGGCCTTCTACGAGGAGTATGCCCGCGCCGACGCTCCTGACAAGGTCAACCACCTCGGCGAGGAGCTGCTCGGGCCGACGCTGATCGCCTTCGGCACCCCTGCGCAGCAGCAGCGCTTCCTGCCCGGCATCCGCGACGTCACCGAGCTGTGGTGCCAGGGCTACTCCGAGCCCGGCGCCGGGTCCGACTTGGCCAACGTCGCCACCACCGCGGTGCTGGACGGCGACAAGTGGGTGATCAATGGCCAGAAGGTGTGGACCTCGCTGGCGCACCTGTCCCAGTGGTGCTTTGTGGTGGCCCGCACCGAGAAGGGCTCCAAACGCCACAACGGTCTGTCCTACCTGCTGGTGCCCCTGGACCAGCCGGGCGTGGAAATCCGCCCGATCGTGCAGCTGACCGGCACCTCGGAGTTCAACGAAGTGTTCTTCGACGACGCCCGCACCGACGCCGACCTGGTGGTCGGTGAGCCCGGTGACGGCTGGAAGGTGGCGATGGGCACGCTCACCTTCGAGCGTGGCGTGTCGACACTGGGGCAGCAGATCCGTTACGCGCGTGAACTTTCCGCCCTTGCCGAACTGGCGCAACGCAACGGCGCCGCCGAGGACCCGCTGATTCGCGAGCGGCTGACCCGATCCTGGGTCGGGTTGCGGGCAATGCGGTCCTACGCGCTGGCCACAATGGACGTCGAACAACCCGGCCAAGATAACGTCTCAAAGCTGTTGTGGGCCAACTGGCATCGCGACCTGGGCGAGCTCGCCATGGATGTGATCGGGCGCGAGTCGATGGTGCTCGCCGACGGCGAGTTCGACGAGTGGCAGCGGCTCTATCTGTTCACCCGTTCGGACACCATCTACGGCGGGTCTAATGAGATTCAGCGCAACATCATCGCCGAGCGGGTACTCGGCCTACCCCGGGAGGCAAAGGGATGAGCTCGAGGTCGGATCTGTCGAAGGCGCCGGAAGAGATTGCCGGACACGGCCTATTGGCGGGCAAGACGGTGTTGGTGACCGCGGCCGCCGGCACCGGTATCGGTTCCACCACCGCGCGTCGTGCCTTGGTCGAAGGCGCCGACGTCGTGGTCTCCGACTTTCACGAGCGTCGGCTCGGCGAGACCCGCGATGAATTGGCCGGTCTCGGCCTGGGCCGGGTGGAGGCGGTGGTCTGTGACGTCACCTCCACCGCCGCGGTGGACGCGCTGTTCGAGACCGCCGTGGCGAAGATGGGCCGGCTCGACGTGCTGGTCAACAACGCCGGACTCGGTGGTCAAACCCCGGTGATCGACATGACCGACGACGAGTGGGACCGGGTCCTCAATGTCACGCTCAACTCCGTGATGCGCGCGACCCGGGCTGCGTTGCGCTACTTCCGGGGCGTCGAGCATGGTGGGGTGATCGTCAACAACGCCAGCGTGTTGGGGTGGCGGGCGCAGCATTCCCAGTCGCACTACGCGGCGGCCAAGGCCGGCGTGATGGCCCTGACCCGGTGCAGCGCGATCGAGGCGGTCGAGTACGGGGTGCGGATCAACGCCGTCTCGCCGTCCATCGCCCGGCATAAGTTCCTGGAGAAGACCAGCTCGGCCGAGCTGTTGGACCGGCTCTCCGAGGGCGAGGCGTTCGGCCGGGCCGCCGAGCCGTGGGAGATAGCCACCACCATCGCGTTTCTGGCCAGCGACTATTCCAGTTATCTGACCGGCGAGGTCATCTCGGTTTCCAGTCAGCACCCGTGATGCCATGACGCGCCGTGACGAACTCCTGAACCTGGCTGCGGCGATGATCGCCGAGCGTGGCCTGCGCGCCACCACCGTGCGCGACATCGCCGACGCCGCCGGGATCCTGTCGGGGAGTTTGTATCACCACTTCTCCTCCAAGGAGGAGATGGTCGACGAGGTGCTGCGCGATTTCCTCGATTGGTTGTTCGAGCGCTACCAGCAGATAGTGCAGCAGGAACCGAATCCCCTCGAACGCCTCAAGGGGCTGTTCCTGGCGTCGTTCGATGCGATCGAGCACCGGCACGCCCAAGTCGTCATCTACCAGGACGAAGCCAAGCGGCTCTCGTCGCAGGAGCGCTTCGCTTACGTCGACGAGCGCAATCGGCAGCAGCGCAGGATGTGGATCGACGTGCTGCAGCAGGGCATCGAGGCGGGATGCTTCCGGCCCGACCTCGACGTCGACCTCGTTTACCGTTTCATCCGCGACACCACCTGGGTGTCGGTGCGCTGGTACCAGCCGGGCGGACCGCTCACCGCCGAACAGGTCGGCAGTCAATACCTCGCCATCGTGCTGGGTGGAATCACCAAAGAAGGAGTCTGAAATGGCCGCACAAATTTCACAGGCCTACGTCATCGACGCGGGCCGCACCGCGGTCGGCAAGCGCAACGGATCGCTGGCCGGCGTGCACCCGGTTGACCTGGGCGCGCTGGCGTTCCGCGGGATCATGGACCGGGTCGATGTCGACCCGGGCGCTGTCGACGACGTGATCGCGGGTTGTGTGGACGCGATCGGCGGCCAGGCCGGCAACATCGGACGGCTGGCGTGGCTGGCTGCCGGCTACCCCGAAAGTGTTCCCGGGGTCACCGTCGACCGGCAGTGCGGCTCAAGTCAGCAGGCGATCTCGTTCGGCGCACAGGCCATCATGTCGCGCACCTCGGAACTGATCCTGGCCGGCGGGATGCAGAACATGAGCTGGGTGCCGATCTCGTCGGCGATGATCGTCGGCGAACAGTTCGGCTTCACCTCGCCGACCAACGAGTCGAAGAAGTGGCTGGAACGCTATGGTGACCAGGAGATCTCGCAGTTCCGCGGTGCCGAGATGATCGCCGAGAAGTGGGACCTGTCCCGCGAGGAGATGGAACGCTTCGCGCTGCAGAGCCACCAGCGGGCGTTCGCCGCCATCGCCGGGGGCCGCTTCGACAAGGAGATAATTCCGGTCGACGTCGACGGTGTGGCTTTCCGGGTGGATGAGGGCCCGCGGGAATCGACCCTCGAGAAGATGGCCGGATTGAAGCCCCTGGTTGAGGGTGGCCGGCTCACCGCCGCACTGGCCAGCCAGATCTCCGACGGTGCGTCTGCCGTGCTGCTCGCCTCAGAGCAGGCCGTCAAAGACCACGGCTTGACGCCGCGTGCCCGCATCCACCACATCAGTGCCCGGGGCGACGACCCGGTGTTCATGTTGACCGGCCCGATCCCGGCCACCCGTTACGCGCTGGAGAAGTCCGGGTTGGGGATCGACGATATTGACGTCGTTGAAATCAACGAGGCGTTCGCCCCGGTGGTGCAGGCCTGGATGAAGGAATTCCCGATCGACCCGGCCAAGGTCAACCCCAACGGTGGCGCGATCGCGTTGGGGCACCCGCTGGGGGCTACCGGCGCCAAATTGTTCACCACCATGCTGCACGAGTTGGAGCGCACGGGCGGCCGCTACGGCCTGCAGACGATGTGTGAGGGCGGCGGTACGGCTAACGTCACCATCATCGAACGCCTGGACAGCTAAACTCCTGCTCTATGGGTGGAATGACGACTGCGCCGGCGCCTGGGGGGCGCAAGATTCGTGGCCTGGATGCGGACCAGCGCCGCGCACAGCGGCGCGACCAACTGCTGACCGCGGCGTTCGACCTCTTTGCACAGGATGGATACGTCAACACGTCGATCGAGCAGATCTGCCAGACCGCCTATGTCGGTAACAAGGCGTTCTACGAACTGTTCGACAGCAAAGAAGACTGCTACCTGGCGCTGATGAACCAGATCGGCGAACGCATCGAGGGACAAATCGAGGTGGAGTTGGGGCGGACCACCCCCGACGAGCCCGAAGAGGCGACCGTGCGTCGGGTGGTCGCCGCGTTCGCGCATGCGCTGGTCGACGATCCCCGGGTGGCGGTGGTGACGTTTCGCGAGTCCACCGGTATCTCGCCGCGGATCGAGGCGCAACGGCGGGAGAACCGCAAGTGGGCCGCCGACGTCATCGAGTCGTTCTGGCGCAGCAAGGCGCAGGTGGGTGAGAACGTCGGTTACCGGGCGATGGCGGTCGCCACCGTCGGGGGAGTGTTCGAGCTGGTCGCCGACTTCCTGCACGACGTGGATCCGCCGAGGTCGATCGATGATCTCACCCACGACCTGACCTCGTTCGTGCTCGCGGTCGGAAACGGGATCCACCTTGCGGGCCAAACCGGCTGAACCGGCTCTGCGCTGGTGAGGCGGGTCAGCGCACCAGCCCGGAGATGATGTCGTCGACCGTCCGTCGCGCCAGTGCGTCCAGATCGTGGCGGCTGGTGCCGCGCAGCGGTCCGCGCAGGGCCAGCTCGGCGAATCCGTGTACGGCCGACCAGCAGGGCCACTCCGCGCCGGAGCGCCGGTTGGTATGCAGCACACCGGCATCCGTCATCGCATCGAGCGCGTCGACCAGTGCGCGAAACGGCGGTGGGTCCCGTTCGTCGCCGCCCACGGCGTTGAGGTCGGAACCGAAGAAAGCCACCGCGAACCACCCCGGCTCGTCGAGGGCGAACTCGATGTAACCGAGACCGACACCACGCAACTGGCTGCGCGCCCGGGTCTGCGCTGAACCGCGCCGGTTCACGGGTTTGCGCATGCGGGCCGCCATCCGGTCACCGATGGCTATCGCCACCGCGTTCAACAGTGCCTCGCGGTCAGCGAAGTGACGGTAGGCGGCGTTGGGAGAGACCCCGGCGCGCCGGGTCGCCTCGCGGACGGTCAGTGCCTCCGGGCCGCCGCTCCGGGTGAGCTGCAAGCCGGCCTCGATCAGTGCCGCGCACAGATCGCCATGGTGATAACCGGTCTTTGTGCCCGCCACCTCTTGACAACCCCCTCGATCCGAAGTGTACGGTGTCAACATAGTCAATGTAGACGCCGTACACATAACAATGGGAGGTTTTCGTGACGACGACGTTGGGATTGCCGCCGGTCGTGGATCAGTCGGCCTGGCAGCGTGAGCTGGACGCCCTGCGGGTCCGGGAGAAGGCAGCTACTCGCGAACTCGACGCGATCGCCGCGCAGCGCCGCCGCCTGCCGATGGTCGCGATGGCGGACTATGTGCTCGACGGTGAGAACGGACCGGTCCACCTGGCTGAGGTGTTCGAGGGTAAGAGTCAACTGATCGTCTATCACCACATGTGGTCTCCGGGTCAGGAGTGGCAGTGCCCGGGGTGTACCGGGTACTCCTCGCAATTCACCCGACTCGGATTCCTGTCCGCCTACGACGCGAGGTTCGTCATCGTCACCCAGGGGCCGATCGACGAAGCGCTGGCCTACAAACGGCGGGTGGGTAATCAGATGGCCTGGTACAGCACCGCCAACAGTCCGTTCGGGGCCGATGTCGATGCCCCGTCGGCCGGCGGGTTCGCCCTGAACGTCTTTCTGCGCCAAGGGGACAGCGTGTACCGCACCTGGCACACCACCGGGCGCGGAGTCGAACAGCTCAGCCACACCTTCTCGCTGATCGATGTGCTGCCCTACGGCCGCCAGGAAGAGTGGCAGGACTCGCCCGACGGCTGGCCGCAGTACCCCACCTACAGCCGCTGGGCGAGCTCGCAGGAGATCGCCCGGGTTGCGTCCAGCAGAGTGGTGTACGAGTCGGACCTGATCAGCGGTCCCGGCGTGTCGTAGCCGAATGATTGAAGGTCATCGCGTGATTCTTCGAGAGACCCGCCAAAGTCACTCGAGCAAAGGAATCAAGCGATGACCACTGCCCACGATATCGACCTGCCCACGGTGCTGGTCGAACGACTCACCACCACTCACCCCGACGTGCTACGCGAGCTGCTGGCCACGTTCATTCACACCCTGATGGGTGCGGAAGCCGACGCCCTGTGTGGTGCGGGTTATGGGCAGCGGAGCACCGAACGGACCAACCAGCGCAACGGCTACCGACATCGCGAATTCGATACCCGTGCAGGCACATTGGATCTGGCAATCCCCAAGCTGCGGCAGGGTTCTTACTTTCCGGACTGGCTGCTGGAGCGGCGCAAGCGGGCCGAGCGTGCGTTGACCACCGTCGTTGCGACCTGTTATCTGCTGGGTGTCTCGACGCGTCGGATGGACAAGCTGGTCGAAACCCTGGGTATCACGTCGTTGTCGAAGTCGCAGGTGTCAGTGATGGCCAAGGAGCTCGACACCGCGGTCGAGGCGTTCCGCAGCCGGCCCTTGGATGCCGGGCCGTACACGTTCGTCGCTGCCGACGCCCTGGTACTCAAGGTCCGCGAGCAGGGACGTGTCGTCAACGTGCACGCGCTGATCGCGGTCGGGGTCAACGCCGAGGGTTACCGCGAGATCCTCGGCATCGACGTCAGCACCGCCGAGGACGGCGCGGGCTGGCTCACCTTCTGGCGGTCGCTGACCGCCCGAGGCTTGTGCGGGGTCCAGCTCGTCACCTCCGACGCCCACGCCGGGCTGGTGGCCGCGATCGGTGCGACTTTGCCCGGGGCGGCCTGGCAGCGCTGCAGAACGCACTACACGACCAACCTGATGGCGGTGACCCCGAAGTCATCCTGGCCGTGGGTGCGCACCCTGTTGCATTCAGTGTTCGATCAGCCAGACGCACAATCCGTTGCTGCACAATATGATCGGATCATCGATGCGCTAGCCGACAAGCTCCCCAAGGTCGCCGATCACCTCGAGAACGCCCGCCCGGACCTGCTCGCGTTCACCAGCTTCCCCAAGCAGATCTGGCGCCAGATCTGGTCCAACAACCCCCAGGAACGCCTCAACAAGGAGATCCGCCGCCGCACCGACGTCGTCGGCATCTTCCCCGACCGCAACGCCCTGATCCGCCTCGTCGGTGCGGTGCTGGCCGAACAACACGACGAATGGGCCGAATCCCGGCGCTACCTCGGCCTGGACGTCCTCAGCAAATCACGCACCACCAACGACACCCCGACCGAACAGGAGGACACCACCGCGGCACTGACCGCCTAAACCATCACCTCGAAGAATTACACGACGACGACGTACACCACGTCCCTGGACTTGACCATCGCCCGGGCATACGGCGCCGATTAAACCCAACACAAAAGGAGCATGATGTCCCCCACCAAGATCGGCCTGAAGACGATCAACCTGGTATGCGTGCCGACCCCCGAGCAGGACAAGGCGGTCGCGTTCTACGAGTCGCTCGGGTTCGAGAAGCGCACCGACGACGAGTTCGGCGGCGGCTACCGCTGGATCGAGGTCTACCCGCCCACCGGTTCGACTGGCATCGCGCTGGCTCCGCCGCCGCCGGAGAGCGGCCCGGTCGAACCGACCGTCACCGGCATCACGCTGACCACCGACGACATCGACGCCACCCACGCCGCGATGCGGGAACTCGGGATCGACGTCGACGCGCAGGTGGCAAGGATGGGTGAGCCGGTGCCGCCGATGTTCTGGTTCCGCGACCCGACCGGGCACACCCTGATGGTGGTGGAGGCCTGACCGGTCGGCCCCCAAACTGCAACGCCGACCCGGAATCTCCCGACGCCACCACCGCGTGTCGCGTCGTGAGATTCCGGCTCGCGGCCTGTGGATGGGCGTCGGCGCGAATCGGCGTTCCCGGTCACACTGCTGGCTGTGGACGAATTGGACTGGCCCTTCCTGGGGACCGAAGCATTGGCCGACAAGGCGATTCCCGAGCGGGCCATGCGAACGCTGTACCAGCCGGTCTACCCGGGCGTCTACGCACCGTCGGGGATCGAGCTGGATGCGTCGCAACGGGCGAAGGCGGCCTGGCTGTGGTCACGGCGTCGCGGCGTAGTCGCGGGTAACTCGGCCGTGGCGCTGCTGGGAGCGAAGTGGGTGAGCTCGGGCCTGCCGGCCGAACTCGTCCATGACAACCACAAGGCTCCCCCGAGGCTTGTCGTGCACGAAGACACATTGAGGCCGAGCGAGCGGATCACCGTCGACGGGATTGCGGTTACCACTGCTGCCAGGACCGCCTTCGACGTCGGGCGGCGAACCCGGTCACGGCTTTTCGGCGTGCAGCGGCTCGACGCGCTGGCCAATGCCACTGGCGTCGGGATCGTCGACGTCGAGGCCGTTATCGCCGCGCATACCGGCGTGCGGGGCCTCAACCGGCTGCGGCGAATCCTGCTGCTGGTCGACGCAGGCGCGGAATCTCCGCAGGAGAGCCGCACCCGGCTGGCCCTGATCGACGCCGGTTTGCCTCGGCCGGAGACCCAGATCGTGGTCTGCGACGGCTATGGCCAATTCGTGGCCCGGGTCGATATGGGCTACCGGGACCTGAAGGTCGGCATCGAGTACGACGGCGAGCAGCACTGGACCGACCCGAAGCAGCGGCAGCGCGATATCGACCGGCAGGTGGCGTTAGCCGATCTGGGCTGGGTGATCATCCGGGTCAGCGCGGAGTTGCTGCGCTATCGGGAGGCGACGCTGATCGGCCGGGTGCGGGAAGCGATGTACGTCGCGGGATGGCCCGGCCGAGGCACGACTCGGAATCTCCCGACGCCACCACGGCGTGTCGCGTCGTGAGATTCCGGCTCGCGGGGTCAGTTGAGGGTTAGGCGATCAGGGACGAGGCCGCGCGCAGGTGCTCGACCGCCTCGTCGACGATCGAGGTGATCAGCTCCGCGCACGACGGCAGGCTGTCGAGGATGCCGGCCACCTGACCCGAGGCCAGCACACCGGCTTCGGTGTTGCCCTCCACCAGACCGGCTTTGAGCAGCATCGGGGTGTTGGCGGCCATCAGCACCTGCGACCAGGTGAGCTCCTTGCCGTGCCGCATGGCCAGGCCGTCCTGGATCATCGTGGGCCAGCTCATCTGGGACATCTTCTTGAACTTCGCGGCATTGCGGATCGCAGCGGTGAAACCGCGGGCCCGCGAACCGCTTTCGAGCTTCTCCACAAGTTCGGTGCGCAGCACCCGGTGCGGCATGCCGTCGACCCGGGTCGAGACTACGGTGCCGCTCAAATCGGCGGCCAGATAGCGCTGCTTGACCGAGTCGGGAACCGTGGAATCGCTGGTCAGCAGGAAGCGGGTGCCCATGGCAACGCCAGTCGCCCCGTAGGACAACGCGGCGGCCAGGCCGCGCCCGTCGAAGAAGCCGCCGGCGGCGATCACCTGCACGCCGGTCCCGGCGACCGCGTCGAGCACAGAGGGAAGCAGCAGTGTGGTGGCCACCGGTCCGGTGTGCCCGCCGCCCTCGCCGCCCTGCACGATCACGGCGTCGGCGCCCCAGGACGCCACCTTCTTGGCGTGCTTGGCCGCGCCGACGGACGGGATCACCACTGAGCCCGCCTCTTTGAGCTTCGCGATCAGCTCCTGCTTGGGCGCCAGGGCGAATGACGCCACCTTCACGCCCTCACGGATCATCAGGTCCACCCGGTCGCCGGCGTCGGCGCCGTCGGCGCGGATGTTGACTCCGAACGGCTTGTCGGTGGCCGACTTCACCTTCGCGATCGCGGCAGCCAGTTCGTCGATGGTCATCGTCGCCGAGGCCAGGATGCCCAGCCCGCCGGCGTTGGCGGTGGCCGAGACCAGCCGCGCGCCGGCCACCCAGCCCATCCCGGTCTGCACCACCGGGTGCTCGATGCCGACCAGCTCGGTCAGCGGGGTGCGCAACTTGCTCACGACCGGACTTCCTTATCGCGCAGCGATTTCGGGTCGATGACCTCGCGGATCAGCTGCAGCTCCTCGACCTCGGGCAGCCGGGTCGTAGCCGCATCGGCCAGCCCGTGCACCTCGAACGAGGTGTTCTGGGCGACCTCGTCGGCGGTCACGCCGGGGTGCAGCGAGACCGCACGCATCTGGTGGTCCGGGCCGCCGAAGTCGAAGACCCCGAGATTGGTCACCACCCCGCCCAGATTGAAGAAACGAAACGCCGGGTTGGCGGGATCGACCTTGTCGTAGCCGATGCCGGAGACCACGTCGACGGTCTCGCAGAACACCCGGGCCGAATGTGCGCCCACCCAGTAGCTGGTGGTGTGGTTGATGGTGTTACCGGGTGCGCCGCGGACCCCGAACATCTGCCGGGTCGGGTGCTGCAGCGGACCGAACGCCGACAGGTTCTGGTTGCCGTAGCGGTCGATCTGATTGGCGCCCATGATCACATGGCGCCGGCCCCACGACAGGGTTTCGAAGACCCGATTGAACGGCATCCACCCTTCCAGCGTCCCGACCTTGCCGATCGCCGGGGTGTCGGCCAGGATACGGGCCTCCCCGTCGGTGAGCACCAGGTCGGGGGAGAAGGTGAGGCGGGCGAGCCGGGCGCCGACCGAGGGCACTGTGGCCATCGGGCTGGCCATGATCTCACCGGCGTCGCGGAACAACTCGGCACAGGCGATCGCGCAGATCTCCGCGCGAGTGGGTGAGTCGGTCATGCTTGGGCCTCCGCTTCGAACTTCTTCACCGCAGCCTGGTAGTCATCTTCGCTGCCGGACAGGTAGGTGGCCTTGAACTCCGCCCACGTCTCGTCGGACTTGGCGGCTTCGGCATAGTGCCGCTGGAATTTCTCGTCGCGGCCGTAATCGGCTGCGCCGATGGTGAAGTGAGCGCCACCGGGTGCTTCCACCACCTTGTCGACCATCATCCGGTTGATCACCTGGGTCTGCGGCGACGTGGCGGCGATCAGCTCCTCGGTGGGCAGGACCTTCTCCACCGACAGGAAGCGGCGTTGCGCCGACATCAGGAACAGATCGTCGAAGTACGGATCGATCCCGGTGTAGGCGGCGTTGCCGCGGGCGTCGCCGAGGTTCATGTGCACGAACGCGGCGTCGAGGTTCAGTGCCGGCATCGCCACCAGGGTCTCGTACCCGCCGCCGGGCGTCTCATAGGGCGTTGGATAGGGGGAAGTGACGGTCTTCAACTCACCCTCCCAGAAGTCGAGCACCGAGCTGCCCAGCCCGGCGCGGATCGGCAGGAACGGCAACCGCTGGGCGGCGGCCTGCAGCCCGCAGCGCACCATGCCCTCGTCCATCTCGCGGGCTTCGATGGCGCCGGTGGTACGGGCTTTGGAGAACCACGGGTCGTAGAACGGTGCGGAGTCCAGCGAGACGAAGCCGTAGTAGGCCCGGCGCACCTTGCCCGCCGAGCAGAGCAGCCCCAGATCCGGGCCGCCGTAGGTCACCACGGTCAGGTCTTTCACGTCGGTGCGCAGGATCGCCCGGACAAATGCCATCGGCTTGCGGCGCGACCCCCAGCCGCCGATGCCGATGGTCATGCCGTCGCGCAGTTCGGCGACGGCATCGTCGAGCGTGGTCAGCTTGGTCATTTCTTGGCGCCCTTCTCGGTGCCGGCGAAGGCGTCGCGGTGCTCGTCGGCCACCCCGGCGAGGTTGAGTTCGAAGGTGAAGCCCTGCTCCATCCGGTAGCTGGAGTTGACCTTCTGTACATCAATGAGGTTGAGGGCTTCTTTCGCGGCCCGGATCACCCGGGTGTCCTTCGACGCGATGTCGCGGGCCACCCGCAGCGCGGCCTCGTCGAGCTCGGCGCGCGGAACCACCTCGTGCACCGACCCGTAGTTCGCCAAGGTGGCGGCGTCCACGGTGGCGGCGGTGTAGAACAACCGGCGCATCATGTGCTGCGGCACCAGCCGGGAAAGGTGGGTGGCCGCACCCAGCGCGCCGCGCTCCACCTCCGGCAGGCCGAACTTGGCGTCGTCGGAGGCCACGATCACATCGGCGTTGCCGACCAGGCCGATCCCGCCGCCGACGCAGAATCCGTTGACCGCGGCGATCACCGGCACCGCGCACTCGTAGACCGCTTTGAAGGCGGCGAAGCAGCCCCGGTTGGCGTCGATCAGGGCGGTGAAGCCCTCGGTGTTCTGCATCTCCTTGATGTCGACGCCGGCGTTGAAACCGCGGCCCTCGGCCCGCAGAATCACCACGTGGGTGGACATGTCGTTGCCGGCGGCGGTGATGACCTCACCCAGCTCGAACCAGCCGGCCGACGGAATGGCGTTCACCGGCGGGTAGTCGACGGTGACCGCGACGATCCCGGGTTCGACGGTTCTGGATGTGATCGGCATCGGCGGATTTCCCTGTCGTTTCGGGGCCATGTGTACCTAAGCAAGCACTTGCTTGGTACGCTAGCACAGTGGCTGACGGGATCAACCTCGGATTGAGCGGCAAAGTAGTCCTGGTGACCGGCGGAGTCCGCGGCGTCGGCGCGGGCATCAGCGCCGTCTTCGCCGACCAGGGCGCGACGGTGGTGACCTGCGCGCGGCGCCCTGTGGAGAACCTGCCGTATGAGTTCCACGCCTGCGACGTGCGTGACGACGATGCGGTCAAGGGCATGATCGCGGCGATTGTCGCCAGGCATGGCCGGCTCGACGTGGTGGTCAACAATGCCGGCGGTTCACCGCACGCGCCGGCGGCGCAGGCCTCGGCCAACTTCAGCCGCAAGATCATCGAACTCAACCTGCTGGCGCCGCTGCAGGTGGCCCAGCACGCCAACGCCGTCATGCAGACCCAGTCCAGCGGCGGTTCGATCGTCAACATCACCAGCGTCAGCGGCCACCGGCCCTCGCCGGGATCGGCGGCCTACAGTGCGGCCAAGGCCGGCGTGGACAACCTGACCGCAACGCTGGCCGTCGAGTGGGCCCCCAAAGTCCGGGTGAACTCGGTGGTGGTCGGCATGGTCGAAACCGAGCAGTCCGAACTGTTCTACGGTGACGCCGAGTCGGTGGCCGCGGTCGGCGCCACCGTGCCGCTGGGCCGGCTCGCCAAGCCCGCCGACGTCGGGTGGGCGGCGGCATTCCTGTCATCCGACGCCGCTGCATATATCAGCGGCGCCACCCTGGAAACTCACGGCGGCGGCGAGCCGCCGGCCTACCTCGACGCCTCGAGCGCCAACAAATAAGGGAGAGAGCACACATGGGACTTCTCGACGGCCGCGTGGTCATCGTCACCGGAGCGGGCGGCGGAATCGGTCGGGCGCATGCGCTGGCCTTCGCCGCCGAGGGCGCCCGGGTGGTGGTCAACGACATCGGTGTGGGCCTGGACGGGTCACCGGCCGGTGGGGGCAGCGCTGCCCAGGGCGTGGTCGACGAGATCGTCGCCGCCGGTGGGGAAGCCGTCGCCAACGGATCCAACGTGGCCGACTGGGATCAGGCCGCCGCGCTGATCCAGACCGCGGTGGAGAGCTTCGGCGGGTTGGATGTGCTGGTCAACAATGCCGGGATCGTGCGTGACCGGATGTTCGCCAACGCCACCGAAGAGGAATTCGACGCCGTTACCGCGGTGCACCTCAAGGGCCACTTCGCCACCATGAAGCACGCCGCCGCCTACTGGCGGGCGCAGTCCAAGGCCGGCGAAACCGTCGACGCCCGCATCATCAACACCAGTTCGGGCGCCGGTCTGCAGGGCAGCGTCGGGCAGGCCACCTACAGCGCCTCCAAGGCTGGTATCGCCGCGCTGACTCTGGTCGCCGCGGCCGAGATGGGCCGCTACGGGGTCACGGTCAACGCGATCGCCCCGTCGGCGCGCACCCGGATGACCGAGACCGTGTTCGCCGACATGATGGCCACCCAGGATCAGTCCTTCGACGCGATGGCTCCGGAGAACGTCAGTCCGCTGGTGGTGTGGCTGGGCAGCGTGGAATCCAGGGACGTGACCGGCAAGGTCTTCGAGGTCGAGGGCGGCAAGATCCGCGTCGCCGAGGGCTGGGCCCACGGCCCGGAGATCGACAAGGGTGCCCGCTGGGACCCCGCCGAGCTGGCGCCGGTCGTGACCGGCCTGCTGGCGCAGGCGCGGCCGCCGGTGCCGGTCTACGGGGCCTGAGGTCTACGGGGCCGGAGGCCCCGGACAGCGCGCCGCCGCTGCGACGAGCAGCGGTGTTATACAGCGGCGTCAATATTGTGATACTTACTTAGCCTGACGATGGAGCGTTGCGCCTTACGCCTCGTCCGAATAAGAAGTAGTCTTCATCTGTTCTCAGTTTTACGCGCCCGTCATTTTTTCCGTGCTGCTGTTTGCTGGAGGTTTTGGGTCGGTGCCTGAGGTGATGGAAAGCCCGCCCGCGGCGATCCGGCGCCGGCAGCACCCGCACCCTGGCGAGGGCACACCGACTTTCGCTTGGCCCACCTTCGGACTCGCGGTGGGCGCCCTGACCGTCTTCGTGCTGGTGGCCGCCGGTGCGATCCGCGGATCCGTTCCGGCCTGGGTCGTCATCCCGCTGAGCGCCATGGTCTCCTACGTGATGTTCTCGGTGGCCCACGAAGCCCTGCACCGCTCTTTTTGCTCGGTGCGCTGGATCAATGCGGTGGTTGGCCGGCTGGCCTGGCTGTTCGTGGTGCCACCGTTCTCGTTGCCGGCGTTCGGCTACGTGCACGGCGAGCATCACCGCCACGCCAATGACGCTGACCGCGACCCGGACATGTTCGCCACCCACGCACCGGCCTGCCAGCTGCCGTTGCGCTGGGCGCTGTTGGACCTCTTCAACGCGTACTGGTATACCCGCAAGCTGTGGGGGCGGATTCGCCATTCTTGGCGGCGTCCGGTGGCCGAGCTCGCCGAAACAGCGGTGCTGCTGCCGCTGACGGCCACGGTGATCGGCGGCGCGATCGTCACCAACCACTTCTGGCTGCTCGCGGAGGTCGTGTTGATCCCGCAGCGCATTGGTCTTTTCATCATCGGATGGGCGTTCGACTGGCTGCCGCATCATGGGCTTGAGGCCACGCAGCGCGAGAACCGGTATCGCGCCAGCCGTCTCCGGGTCGGGATGGAATGGCTGATGGCTCCGCTGATGCTGTCCCAGAATTACCACCTGGTGCATCACCTGCACCCGTGGTTGCCGTTCTATCGCTACTTGCATGCGTGGCGGCGCAACGAGGAGCTCTACTTGGAGCACGGCGTCGCAGTGTTCACTGTGCTCGGCCGGGAACTGAACGCCGATGAGATCCGGCGCTGGAAACAGTGGGAGCGGATCCCCTCCGAGGCCCACACCGTCTGATACTTCGCGGGTTACACCTAGGGATCGCAGATGACGATCGGGATCTCCCGTTCGGTCCAGGCGCGGTAGTTGACGAAGTCGGGGTACATCGCGTCGAGCTTCGGCCAGTAGGAGGCCCGCTCCGACTCATCGGCATCGCGGGCGCGCAGCGTCAACACCTCGCTGCGGATCCGAAACGAAACCTGCGGGTTGGCTTTGAGGTTCAGGTACCACATCGGGTTGGTGGGGCGCCCGCCCTGAGACGCCACCAGGATCACCCGGTCGCCCTCCCGCAGGAAAAGCAGCGGGGACTCGCGTGGCTGGCCGGTCTTACGTCCGGTGGTGGTGAGGATGCCGACCTCGGGAAGCTCCCCGAAATGCTTGGTGCCCAGCCGCCATTTGCCGCCGACCCGGCCGCCGGTGGCCTTGTAGGCCCAGGTATTGGCCCGCGACATCCACTTGATTACGGTGCCGGTGACCGGCGAGTCCAGTGACTTCGGCTTCTCTGGTGTCTCCACCGCACCACCCTAACGTTGCACGAACGGTTT
Organism: Mycobacterium sp. IDUB_21; assembly: GCF_055419425.1. Classification (NCBI taxonomy): domain Bacteria; kingdom Bacillati; phylum Actinomycetota; class Actinomycetes; order Mycobacteriales; family Mycobacteriaceae; genus Mycobacterium; species Mycobacterium sp. IDUB_21. The sequence goes on from NZ_JBVAXQ010000001.1 coordinate 64,525, forward strand.
GATCCCGGCCCGGATGTGGTGGATGGTGGCGGTGCCGTCCGGGCTGTCGGCGGGAATCCGAAAAATCTCGTCGACGTGGGAGCACACGCGCATTCCGAACAGCGACGGCTTGGTGATGATGTCGTAGACCGCCCGCACGTCGTCGCCGTCGATGCTGTACTCCGGCAGGGTGGCAGCTGAGATCAGCTTGAACTGCGGACCGCGATTCAGGCTGCGGCGCAAATGATTTCCGGAGAAACCGGTCTTGAGCCCGACCTCGATGCGGGTGCAGCCGGGTGCGAACCGGACCGCGGAGGCGTCGTGGCTGACCAGCGCGTCGATGTAGGCCTGGGCCGCCGCGATCCGGTCGGTGTCCGGCACCGCGACCATCAGATCCGCTCGATGATGGTGCCGGTGGACAGTGCCCCGCCGGCGCACATGGTGATCAGCGCGGTCGACTTGTCGGTGCGCTCGAGTTCGTGCAGCGCGGTGGTGATCAGCCGGCTGCCCGTGGAACCCACCGGGTGGCCCAGCGCGATCGCCCCGCCGTTGACGTTGACCCGGTCCATGTCCGGGTTGTGCACCGCGGCCCAGGACAACACCACCGAGGCGAACGCCTCGTTGATCTCGACCAGGTCGATGTCACCCATCTTCATCCCGGCCTTCTCCAGCACCTTGGCGGTGGACTGAACCGGCCCGTCCAGGTGGTAGTAGGTCTCGGCGCCGACCAGTGCCTGGCTGACGATCCGGGCCCGCGGTTTGAAGCCGAGCGCTTTTGCTTTGTCTTCGTCCATCCACAGCACCGCGGCCGCGCCGTCGGAGATCTGCGAGCTGGTGCCGGCCGTGTGGATGCCGCCCTCGATCACCGGGTTCAGCTTGGTCAGGCCCTCGATGGTGGTGTCGCGCAAGCCTTGATCGCGGCCGACGACGGTCAGCTCGGAGGTGGGTTGCTTGTTCTCGTCGATCACCGGCGCCTCGATCGGGGAGATCTCCCGGTCGAACCTGCCTTCGGCCCAAGCCTGCTTGGCCAGCTGCTGGGACCGCAGTCCGAGCGCGTCCACGTCGGCGCGGGTGATGCCCCGGCGCTTGGCGATCCGCTCGGCGGCCTCGAACTGGTTGGGCAGATCGATGTCCCAGGATGCGGCGCGGGCGCCGCCGCCGTTCTCGCCCAAGCCCACGCGGCTCATCGCCTCGATTCCGCAGGCGATGCCGACGTCGATGGCGCCGACGGCGATCAACCCGGCGATCAGGTGGTTGGCCTGTTGCGCGCTGCCGCACTGGCAGTCGACGGTGGTGGCTCCGACGTGCTCGGGCAGCCCGGCGATCAGCCAGGACTGCCGGGTGACGTTGTTGCCCTGCTCGCCGAATTGGGTGACGCAGCCGCCGATGACCTGCTCGACGCTGCCCGGCTCGATCCCCGCCTTGGTGACCAGTGCCTTCTGCACCGCCCCGAGCAATTCGGTGGCGTGCAGGCCGGACAGCCAGCCGTTACGTTTACCGATCGGGCTGCGAGTGGCTTCGACAATGACAGGATTACCCATGCGGCCAGGCTAGAACACGTTTCATTAGTCTGACAAGCGACGACGTGAACACGCCTTTGCTCTATGGTGAGGCCATGTTTTACTGCTACTAGAACGCGTTGCATTTAGGAGTCTGCCGATGTCGAGTGTCAAACTGCCGCCGGGGTTCGACTTCACCGACCCGGAGATCTACGCCGAGCGGCTCCCGGATGCAGAGTTCGCCGAAGTGCGGGCCGCAGCGCCGATCACCTGGATCGAGCAGCCGGACGACAAGAGCGGTGGTTTCAAAGACGGCGGCTACTGGGCGATCACCAGTCACCACGACGTCAAAGAGGTGTCCCGGCTCGACGACGTGTTCTCCAGCGAGATCAACGGGGCCATCCCGCGCTATAACGACGACATCGAACGGGAGAACATCGACGTCGGACGGCTGTTGATGCTCAACCAGGATGCGCCGCGGCACACCCGGCTGCGCCGGATCGTCTCGCGTGGCTTCACCCCGCGCCACATCCTGCCGCTGCACGACGAGCTGCAGGAGCGTGCGCAGGCCATCGCCAAGGAGGCTGCCGCCAAGGGCACCGGCGACTTCGTGGTGGAGGTGGCCTCCGAGTTGCCGCTGCAGGCGATCGCCGGGCTGATGGGGGTGCCGCAGGAAGACCGCGGCAAGCTCTTCAACTGGACCAACCAGATGACCTCGTACGACGACCCGGAGTACGCCCACTTCGACCCGGCCACCTCGTCGATGGAGATCATCTCCTACGGGCTGCAGCTGGCCGAGATGAAGCGGCAGAACCCCGGTCACGACATCGTGACCACGCTGATCGAGGCTGACATCGACGGCGAGAAGCTCAACGACGATGAGCTGGGGTTCTTCATCATCCTGCTGGCTGTGGCCGGTAGTGAGACGACTCGCAACTCGATCACCCAGGGCATGATGGCGTTCACCGAGTTCCCCGATCAGTGGGAGTTGTACAAGAAACAGCGCCCGGAGACCACCGCCGACGAGGTGGTTCGCTGGGCCACCCCGGTGACGTCGTTCCAGCGCACCGCAACCCGCGATTACGAGCTGTCCGGGGTGAACATCAAGGCGGGCCAGCGGGTGGTGATGTTCTACCGTGCGGCCAACTTCGACCCCGAGGTGTTCGACAACCCGCGGCAGTTCGACGTCCTGCGTGACCCGAACCCGCACGTCGGCTTCGGTGGCACCGGTGCGCATTACTGCATCGGCACCCACCTGGCCCGGATGTCGGTGAACTTGATGTTCAACGCCATCGCCGACCAGATCCCGGACCTCAAGCCGCTGGCCGCCCCGGACCGGCTGCGGTCGGGCTGGCTCAACGGCATCAAGCACTGGCAGGTCGACTACACCGGCAAGTCCGCCTGAATCACCAAACGAACACTGGAGGCTAGTTCCACCATGTCCATACTTCCCCCTGGATTCGACTTCCTCGACCCTGACGTCATCGTCAAGGGCATACCCGAGGAGGAGTTCGCGCAGCTGCGCAAGGCGGCACCGGTCTGTTGGATCGAGCAGGCCCCCGGCAAGGGCGGCGGATTCAACGACGGCGGCTACTGGGCGGTCACCAAGCTCGACGACGTCAAAGAGGTGTCGCTGCGCAGCGACGTCTTCTCCAGCTTCGAAAACTGTGTGATCCCACGGTTCCCCGACGACATGCAGCGGGAGAACATCGAGCTTCAGCGGTTCGTGATGCTCAACATGGATGCACCGCATCACACCCGGCTGCGCCGGATCATCTCCCGGGGTTTCACCCCGCGCACGATCGGGCGGCTGCGCGACGAGCTCAGCGAGCGCGCCCAGGCCATCGTCAGGGAAGCCGCGGCGGCCGGCTCCGGCGACTTCGTCGAGCAGGTGTCCTGTGAACTGCCGCTGCAGGCGATTGCCGGTCTGCTCGGCGTGCCGCAGGAGGACCGCGACAAACTCTTCCGCTGGTCCAACGAGATGACCGGTGGCGAGGACCCCGAATACGCCGACGTCGACTCGCAGGCCTCGTCGGTCGAGCTGATCCAGTACGCCATGCAACTGGCTGCGGTCAAAGCGGAGAATCCGGGCGAAGACATCGTCACCACATTGATCAACGCCGAGATCGACGGTGAAAAGCTCTCCGATGACGAGTTCGGCTTCTTCGTGGTGATGCTGGCGGTGGCCGGCAACGAGACCACCCGTAACTCGATCACCCACGGCATGATCGCGTTCTCCGAACACCCCGAGCAGTGGGAGTTGTTCAAGTCCCAGCGTCCGCAGACTGCCGCCGACGAGATCGTGCGGTGGGCCTCCCCGGTGATCTGTTTCCAGCGCACCGCGCTGGAAGACTACGAACTGTCCGGAGCGCAGATCAAGAAGGGGCAGCGGGTGGTGATGTTCTACCGCTCGGCCAACTTCGACGAGGACGCTTTCGACGAGCCGTCGAGCTTCAACATTCTGCGCGACCCCAACCCGCACGTCGGATTCGGCGGCAGCGGTGCGCACTACTGCATCGGCACACACCTGGCCCGGTTGACGATCGACCTGATCTTCAACGCGGTCGCCGACCACGTTCCGGACCTCACGCCGCTGGCCAAGCCGGATCGGCTGCGGTCCGGGTGGCTCAACGGCATCAAGCATTGGCAGATGGACTACACCGGCAAATGCCCGGTGGCCCACTAGATTTAAGGAGATTCGGGTGGACTTCAGTCCAGATCCGGAACAGCAGGCTGTCGCCGACGTCGTCACGTCGGTGCTCGACCGGGACAACAGCTGGGAGGCGCTGGTCGCCGGTGGGGTGACGGCGCTCGCGGTGCCGGAGCGGCTCGGCGGTGACGGTGTCGGGCTGTCCGAAGTGGCCACGGCGCTCACCGAGGTCGGCCGGCACGGGACCATCAGTCCCGCTCTGGCCACCCTCGGGTTCGGCTTGGTGCCGCTGCTGGAGCTGGCTTCCGAGGCTCAGCAGGACCGCTACCTGGCCGGCCTGGCCAAGGGCGCGGTGCTGACTGCCGCGCTCGACGAGCCCGCTGTCGGGCTGCCCGAAGCGCCCGCCACCACGCTCGCCGGTAATCGGTTGTCCGGCATCAAGGTCGGCGTGCCCTACGCCGAGCAGGCCGAGTGGATCCTGGTCACTGCCGACACCGGCGTCGTCGTGGTCTCGCCGAACGCCGACGGTGTGACGCTGACCAAGACCCCGACCGCCAACCACAGCGACGAGTACGCGGTCGTCTTCGACGATGTAGAGGTGGACGTACTCGACGGCGCGTCGGTGCAGCGGATGAATCAGTTGGCGCTGGCCATGATCGGTGCCTACGCCTCCGGTCTGGTCGCCGGCGCGCTGCGGCTGACCGCCGATTACGTCGGCACCCGCGAGCAGTTCGGTCGGCCGTTGTCCACCTTCCAGACGGTGGCCGCCCAGCTCTCGGAGGTCTACATCGTCTCGCGCACCATCACTTTGGCGGCGACCTCGGTAGTGTGGCGGCTGGCCAACGGCCTCGACGCCACCGATGACCTCGGCGTGCTCGGATACTGGATCACCTCGCAAGCGCCGCCGGTGATGCAGCTCTGCCATCACCTGCACGGCGGGATGGGTATGGACGTCGATTACCCGATGGACCGCTACTACTCCACGATCAAGGACCTGAACCGCCTGCTGGGCGGACGGTCGCAGCGACTCGAGATGCTTGGAGAACAATGTTCGTCGATCTGACCCCCGAGCAGCGCCAGCTGCAAGCCGAATTTCGGGAATACTTCGCCAATCTGATCACTCCCGATGAGGAGAAGGCGATGTCCACCGACAGGCATTCCCAGGCCTATCGGGATGTGATCCGTCGGATGGGCAGCGACGGCAAGCTCGGCGTCGGCTGGCCCAAGGAGTTCGGCGGCCTGGGCTTCGGGCCGATCGAACAGCAGATCTTCGTCAATGAGGCGCAGCGCGCCGACATTCCGCTGCCGGCCGTGACCCTGCAGACCGTCGGGCCGACCCTGCAGGTGTACGGCAACGAGGCGCAGAAGAAGAAGTTCCTGCCCGCCATCCTGGCCGGGGAAGTGCATTTCGCGATCGGTTACACCGAGCCGGAGGCCGGCACCGACCTGGCGTCGTTGCGCACCACCGCTGTTCGTGACGGCGACCATTACATCGTCAACGGCCAGAAGGTGTTCACCACCGGCGCGCACGACGCGGACTACATCTGGCTGGCGGTCCGCACCGATCCGACCGCGGTGAAGCACAAGGGGATTTCGATCCTGATCGTCGACACCAAGGACCCGGGTTACTCCTGGACGCCGATGATTCTGTCCGACGGCGCGCATCACACCAACGCGACCTACTACAACGACGTGCGGGTCCCCGCCGACATGCTGGTCGGCGAGGAGAACGGTGGCTGGCGGCTGATCACCACCCAGCTCAACAACGAGCGGGTGATGCTGGGCCCGGCCGGCCGGTTCGGCGCCCTCTACGACAAGGTCTACGGCTGGGCCACCAAACCCGGCGGCGACGGGGTGTCCCCGATCAGCCACGAGGCGGTCAAACGCGGGCTCGGCGAGATCCACGCCATGTTCCGTATCAACGAGCTGCTGAACTGGCAGGTCGCCGCTGCGGGCGAGATCATCGAGGTAGCCGACGCCGCGGCCACGAAGGTATTCGGCACCGAGCGGATCCAGTACGCCGGGCGGCTGGCCGAGGAGATCGTCGGCTGCTACGGCAACCCGGCCGACCCGGCCACCGCCGAACTGCTGCGCTGGCTGGACGCGCAGACCAAGCGCAACCTGGTCATCACGTTCGGTGGCGGAGTCAACGAGGTGATGCGGGAGATGATCGCCGCTTCCGGCCTCAAGGTCCCGCGGGTGCCGCGATGAGTCGAGGAGACAGATGAGCGACCTTTCCTCCGGGATCGAGCAGATATTGGCGGCCGGCCGCAGCGAGCCGCGAACCGGCCGGGATCCGGTGAACCAGCCGATGATCCGCCACTGGGTCGATGCCATCGGCGACGACAACCCGATCTACATCGATGAGGCTGCCGCCAAGGCGGCCGGTCACCCTGGGATCGTCGCACCGCCGGCGATGATCCAGGTGTGGACGATGATGGGCCTGGGCGGGGAGCGACCCGCCGACGATCCGCTCGGCAAAGTGATGGAATTGTTCGACGGCGCAGGCTATGTCGGGGTGGTGGCGACCAACTGTGAGCAGACCTACCACCGGTACCTGCAGCCCGGCGAAGAAGTCAGTGTCACCGCCGACATCACCGACATCGTGGGTCCCAAGAAGACCGGCCTGGGTGAGGGCTACTTCATCACCCAGAAGATCCGCTGGTGGGTCGGCGAAGACGAAGTCGCCGACATGCTCTGGCGCATCCTGAAGTTCCTGCCGGGGGAGAAGAACGGCCAAGGTCCCGCGCCGGCTGCGGCGCCCGAAGATCTCGAACCCGACAAGATGATGCGACCGTCGTGGTCGAGGGACTCCAAATACTTCTGGGACGGGGTGGCCGCCCACGAACTGCGCATCCAGCAGCGCCCGGACGGCAGCTTGGCGCACCCGCCGGTACCGGCGATCTGGAAGGACAAGACCGAGACCACCGACTACGTCGTTTCCAGCGGCAAGGGAACGGTGTTCAGCTACGTGGTGCACCACGCCCCCAAAGTTCCAGGCCGCAGCGTGCCTTTCGTGATCGCGCTGGTGGAGCTCGAGGAGGGCGTACGGATGCTCGGTGAGCTCCGCGGCATTGACACTGCCGCCGTCGCTATCGGAATGCCGGTTCGCGCAACCTATCTCGATTTTCCCGCCAGCGATGTCGGCCCGGCGTGGACCCTGTACGCCTGGCAGGCTGTGGAAGGAGGCGGGGCATGAGCGCTCCGACCGTCGAAGTGGGCACCAAGCTGCCCGAGCTGAAGATCTACGGCGACCCGACGTTCATCGTCTCCACGGCGATCGCCACCCGCGATTACCAGGACGTGCACCACGACCGGGACAAAGCGCAGGCCAAGGGCTCCAAGGACATCTTCGTCAACATCCTGACCGATACCGGCCTGGTGCAGCGCTACATCACCGACTGGGCCGGACCCGATGCGGTGATCCGCTCGATCGGCCTGCGACTGGGCGTGCCGTGGTACGCCTACGACACCGTCACCTTCACCGGTGAGGTGACTGCAGTGGACGACGGCCTCGTCAGCGTGAAAGTCGTTGGCAACAACAGCCTTGGCGACCATGTCATCGCCACCGCCACACTGACCGTCGGGGAGGCGTGATGTTGTCCGGTAAAGCCGCCATCGCCGGGATCGGCGCGACCGACTTCTCCAAGGAATCCGGCCGCAGTGAACTGCGCCTGGCCGCAGAGGCGGTGCTCGATGCCCTCGACGATGCGGGCCTGAGCCCAGCCGACGTCGACGGCCTGGTCACCTTCACCATGGACTCCAACCTGGAGACCGCCGTCGCGCGCGCCACCGGCATCGGTGAGCTGAAGTTCTTCTCCCAGATCGGTTACGGCGGCGGTGCGGCCGCGGCGACGGTGCAGCAGGCGGCCCTGGCGGTGGCTACGGGGGTCGCTGAAGTCGTAGTGGCTTACCGTGCCTTTAACGAGCGCTCGGAGTTCCGATTCGGCCAGGTGATGAGCGGGCTGACGGTCAACGCCGATTCCCGCGGCGTGGAGTACAGCTGGTCCTACCCGCACGGGCTGAGCACCCCGGCCGCGTCGGTGGCGATGATCGCCCAGCGCTACATGCACGAATACGGCGCGACCAGTGCGGATTTCGGTGTGGTGTCGGTGGCCGATCGCAAGCATGCGGCGACCAACCCCAAGGCGCACTTCTACGGCAAGCCGATCACCATTGAGGACCACCAGAACTCGCGGTGGATCGCCGAGCCGCTGCGGCTGCTGGACTGCTGCCAGGAGACCGACGGCGGGGTGGCGATCGTGGTCACCACACCCGAGCGGGCCCGCGACCTCAAGCATCGCCCGGCGGTCATCGAAGCGGCGGCACAGGGCGCCGGGGCCGACCAGTTCACCATGTACTCCTATTACCGCGAGGAGCTCGGGCTGCCCGAAATGGGCTTGGTGGGCAAGCAGATGTGGGCGCAGTCCGGCCTGACACCGGCCGACATCCAGACCGCGGTGCTCTACGACCACTTCACCCCCTACACGCTGATCCAGTTGGAGGAGTTGGGTTTCTGCGGTCGCGGCGAGGCGAAGGACTTCATCGCCGGCGGGACCATCGAGCTGGGCGGCCGGCTGCCGATCAACACCCACGGCGGGCAACTCGGCGAGGCCTACGTGCACGGGATGAACGGCATCGCTGAGGGGGTGCGCCAGCTGCGTGGCACCTCGGTCAACCAAGTGCCGAACGTGGAGCACGTGCTGGTGACCGCCGGTACCGGCGTGCCCACTTCGGGTCTGATCCTGGGCTAGGAGATCCCTCGACTCCGCTTCAGTCAGCGGTTGGCGGGATCATCCCAGCTCTCGGGTAACAGCGGAACGGTCGGCCCATTGCCGAAGCCGTCGGCAGCCAAGGTGGCCAAACCCGTTGCAGACATGGCCAGCTCGGCGTGCGCCCCGGCGAAACCCAGTGCGCCGGTGCCGCTATCGGATGCATCCATGGTCATGTCACCATACATACGGAGGTACTCGCTGCCGTGCCCGCGGGCGCTGCGGCGTCGGCGCGCCCGGGTTCGATCCCGTGCGGCCGCGGCAGCCGCCTCGACCGCCTGATCCGGATTTGGGGCCTTCTTGACGGCGTGGGTGCGCCCTGTGGCGCTGATCCGCCCGGTCGACCCGGATGGCCCAATCACATAGGGCGGGAAGAATCCCGGGCTTCCGCCGGCCGGGGGAGCCGCGGGCGGCGCGGCAGCGGGCGCCGCGCTGGTCGTGGGTACCGATGCAGAAGAGGGGACCGTCGCCGTGGTGGAGGCGGGAACCGACGGGGTGCTGGACGAAGCGCCTGCGGCCGGCAGCACGGTGGGCGCCGCCGGGATCGGATTCGCACCGACGGCGGCGACCGGGACGGGCTGAATTCCGGCCAGTCCGGCCAAGCCGGCTGCCCAGCCCAGGTTGCCGATCACCAGGGCCAGCGCCGGCTGGATCAGAGCGGGAGCGAATTGGCTCAGCGTCGAGGCTATTTGGCTGGCGTGGAAGGTCAAGTCGGCCAATATGAACGGGAGGTCGGTGAGCAGCGCACCCGGGTTGGTCAGCAAGTCGTTGAGAATGGTGTCGCCGTATTCGCCCAGCTCACCGAAGAAGTCCCGCCACCACTCCGGGTCGCTCGGGTCCAACTCACCGTCGTGGATTCCGTCGCCGCCGTGGTCGTGGTCGTGGTCATCGTGGGCGCTACCGGCCTCGTCGTGTAACACGATCGACGGTGCCGCGGAGGCGGGCGGGGCCGAGGCCAGCGCGGAGCCGGACACCGCTTCGTAGGTGGCCATGGTGGTGGCGGCCTGGATCCACATCCGTACGTAGTCGGCTTCGTTGAGTGCGATCGGGATGGTGTTGATGCCGAAGAAATTGGTGGCCACCAGAACGCCGTGGATCGTGTGGTTGGCCGCCAGCTCGGGCATCGTGGGCATGGCCGCCAGCGCGCTGATGTAGGCGGTGGCCGCCGTCTCGTGCTGCGCCGCCAACGTGGCGCTGTCGGCACTTGCCGTGGCCAGCCACGCCAGGTAGGGCAGATGCGCGGCGACATACCGATCAGCGCTGGGCCCCTGCCACGCCGCTGCCTGGGTGGCACCCAGCAACTCCCGCAACGCAGCTGCGATCTCGGTGTACTCCAGGCTCAACGACGACCATGCGCCGGCAGCAGACAGCAATGGACCCGGCCCCGGGCCACTGCTCAGCGCCGTCGAATGCACCTCGGGGGGCGAGGCCATCCACACCGGCGCTGTCACGGCGCTCACCATATCGAAGATGAAAGTCATTTTCAATTAGGTTCACGCAAGCGTGGGTGGCAAGCAAGCCGAGGCCTGACTACTGCGGGTTCGTGGCTGGCGGCACCCCGCCGGCCGGCGTCGCTACGCCGAGACCAGCTCCACGTCGCTGAGCACGGCGGCGTTGTCGCGCGACGGCGCCACCACGTTGCCCAGCAGCCGGCCGCCCTCTTTCCAGACACGGGCCCGCAGGGTCTCGCCGGGGAAGACCACGCCGGCGAATCGGGCGCTAAAGGAACGCACCGCGGCGGCATTGGAGTCCAGCACGGTGTCCACGACTGCCTTGCAGGTCATGCCGTAGGTGCACAGACCGTGCAGGATCGGCCGGTCGAAGCCGGCCGCAGCCGCGAACTTCGGGTCCGAATGCAGCGGGTTGCGGTCACCGCAGAGCCGGTAGAGCAGTGCCTGCTGCGGTGCTGTCGGGATATCGATCTCGAAATCCGGTGCGCGGTCGGGAAGTTCGGAAGACGAAGCCGGTCCGCGTTCGCCGCCGAAGCCGCCCTCGCCGCGGGCGAAGATGGACCGCTGCTGCGTCCACAGCGGGTTGCCGTCGGCGCTGGTCACGCTGGTCTCGAGCACGACGACGGCGGCCTTGCCCTTGTCCCAGACGTCGACGATCCGGCTGACGGCACGCGCGCTACCGGACGGCGGCAGCGGCGCAGGCACGATCACCTTCTCGGAGGCATGCAGGATCTTGGCCAGATCGATCTCAACGCCCGGCCAGCTCACCTTGGGCGGGTCGACGTCGTTGAACGACGCCGCGACGCAGCCGAACGTCGGCAGCACCTGCGGGGTGCCGTCGACGACGTAGCTCAGCTCACCCGGGTCCATCGGGTCCGACACGGCGCCCAGCGCCAGGTTGTAGAGCTGCACGTTGGTTGCGCTCCAGGAGAATTCGACCCGGCCGAATTCCGCGCCCAGGGCCACATCGAGATCGATTGCCATGTCTAAGCCTTCCCCGCGATGTCGAGAGCGGCCAGGTAACCGAAGGTCATCGCCGGTCCGATGGTGCCGCCGGGTCCGGGGTAGGTGTGGCCCATCACCGGGGCGCTGACATTGCCCGCGGCGTAGAGCCCCTCGATGACGCTGTTGTCGTCACGCAGCGCGCGGCCGCGCACATCGGTGCGGATCCCGCCCTTGGTGCCCAGGTCGCCGGGCACCATCTTGGCCGCGTAGAACGGCCCCTGGGCGATCTGGCCCAGGTTCGGGTTCGGCTTGTTGGTCGGGTCGCCGTAGTAACGGTCGTAGGCGCTCTCGCCGCGGTGGAAGTCCTCGTCCACACCGGTGCGGGCGAACTCGTTGAACCGCTCGACGGTCGCGGCCAACGCTGCGGCCGGCACCCCGGTCTTCTCGGCCAGTTCATCCAGAGTGTCTGCGGAGACGATCACTCCCGACTCCAGCCACTTCTTCGGAATCCGTTGTCCCGGCTGCAATCCCGCAAAGATGTAATTGTTGCGGTAGCGCTGGTCGAACACCAGCCACGCCGGGATGTTCTCGCCGGGACCGGGCCCCTGCCCGTATTCGCCGCCGTACATGTGGTGGCAGGCCTCGACGTAGGGCATCGACTCGTTCATGAACCGCTTGCCGGCCATGTTCACGATGATCGATCCGGGTGAGTTGCGCTCCGAGAGCGCGAACCACGGTGCTCCGGGCAGCGGCACGGTGGGACCCCACCAGGAGTCCTCCATGACGTCCAGCGCGGCACCGAGCTTCTCGCCGGCCAAGATGCCCTCGCCGGTGTTGGCCTTCGCCCCTACGGTCCACTCGGTGGTGATCGGAGCGCGCTGGTACTTCACCCGCATCTGCTCGTTGTGCTCGAATCCACCGCTGGCCAGGATGACCCCGCGTCGCGCCCGAATCAGCCGTGGCTCCACCGACTCCGCGGCGTCGCTGTCACGGACATAGACCCCGCGGACCACGCCGTTGTCGACGTAGAGGTCGGTCAGCGCGGTGTTCAGTTCAACCGGGACACCGGCGTCGCGCAGGCCGATGCGCAGCGGGGCGATCAACGCGCGGCCCATGCCGACCAGGTTCTTGCCGGTGGCCTGGGCCCACATGGTGCGAGCGCCGACCTTCAGGCTGCGCAGCACCCCGCGGGGGTGGCGCTTGAGCTGGTTGAGCCGGACGTAGTCCTGCTGCATGACAACGACATTCAACGGCACCTTGCCGTACGCCGGCTCCAGGCCGGCCGCGTCGGCACCGAGTTTGCGGGCATTGAACGGCTTCGGCTCGATGGAGCGACCAGTCGCCTTGCCGCCGGGTGACTCGGGGTAGTAGTCGGCGTAACCGGGAACCCAGCACATCTTCAGCGGCGAGTTCTTCAGCACGAACGACAGCATCTCCGGCCCGCGCTGCAGGTAGGTGTCGATCTTCTCGGCCGGAACCACATCACCGATGATCGTGCGCAGATAGGTGCGGGCGGCCTCGGCATCGTCCTTGACGCCCGCGCGTGCGAGCACCTCGTTGTTGGGAATCCACACCCCGCCGCCGGAACGGGCGGTCGAACCGCCGTAGTGCGCGGCTTTCTCGATGACGATGGTTGACAGTCCCTGGTGGGCGGCAGCGAGGGCGGCGACCATCCCGGCGCCGCCGCTTCCGACCACGACGACGTCGTACTCCTGTTCGGCCATGTAGAACACGTTATAGAATTGCCCCGCCCGGGCGCCAGTTGGCTGGCTGTACCACGTTGGTGTCCACCCGGACGACCACTCCTTACCCAGCGCGTAGCCCGTCGGGCCCGGCCAGGTCAGGCAGAGTTGCTGGCCCGGTAGAACGCGTTTCAGTTTGCCTACCGGCGAGGACGTCTTCTCGCCTTTCGTCTGCGGCGGAGGCATGTTTTACTGGCACGAGCATGCATCGTGCTTGCACATGCCCTGAGTTAGGAGATCGCAGCGTGGCCACCCCCAACATCGCGACCGGATTCGACCCCACTGACCCGGTGATCTGGGCCGAGCGCATACCGAATGCGGAGTTGGCCGAGCTGCGCGAAAACGAGCCGATCAAGTGGATCGAACAGCCGGACGGAGTCGGTGGCTTCAACGACGGCGGCTACTGGGCGGTGACCCGGCACGAGGACGTCAAAGAGGTCTCGCGGCTGGACGACGTCTTCTCCAGCGAGGTCAACACCGCCATCCCGCGGTTCAACGACGACATCCAGCGTGAGCAGATCGACCAACAGCGGTTGATCATGCTCAACCAGGATGCGCCGCGGCACACCCGGCTGCGCCGGATCGTCTCGCGTGGCTTCACCCCGCGCCACATCCAGCCGCTGCACGACGAGCTGCAGGAGCGTGCGCAGGCCATCGCCAAGGAGGCCCTCGCCAAGGGCACCGGCGACTTCGTGGTGGAGGTGGCCTCCGAGCTGCCGCTGCAGGCGATCGCCGGCCTGATGGGGGTGCCGCAGGAAGACCGCGGCAAGCTCTTCAACTGGACCAACCAGATGACCGGCTATGACGACCCGGAGTACGCCGAGAAGTACGACCCGGCGACGTCGGCGATGGAGATCATCGCTTACGGGTTGCAGCTGGCCGAGATGAAGCGGCAGAACCCCGGCGGCGACATCGTGACCACGCTGATCGAGGCCGACATCGACGGCGAGAAGCTCAACGACGACGAGCTGGGGTTCTTCATCATCCTGCTCGCGGTGGCCGGCAGTGAGACCACCCGTAACTCGATCACCCAGGGCATGATGGCCTTCATCGACCACCCCGATCAGTGGGAGTTGTACAAGAAGGAGCGCCCGGAGACCACCGCCGACGAGGTGGTTCGCTGGGCCAGCCCGGTGTCGTCGTTCCAGCGCACCGCGACCCGCGACTACAACCTCAATGGAACGCAGATCAAGGAAGGTCAGCGCGTGGTGATGTTCTACCGCGCCGCCAACTTCGATCCCGAGGTGTTCGACAACCCGCAGCAGTTCAACATCCTGCGTGACCCCAACCCGCACGTCGGCTTCGGTGGCACCGGTGCGCATTACTGCATCGGCACCCACCTGGCCCGCATGACGGTCAACCTGATGTTCAACGCCATCGCCGACCACATCCCGGACCTCAAGCCGCTGGCCGCCCCGGACCGGCTGCAGTCCGGCTGGCTGAACGCGATCAAGCGTTGGCAGGTCGACTACACCGGCAAGTCCTGACCTGACCAGCGCTTAAGCGGTTCTGTTCGGCTCCGATCCGCAGAGGCCGGCGGCGAACGCGCCGTCGGCCTCCGCGGTCTTTGAGCGACGATCCCGGTAGCCGGAACGCAGTTTCCCCCGGCAACTAGAACACGTTATAGAGTTGCAGTTAGCGTGCGGTTCGATCCGCTCATACCCTCGACACCAAGGGGAACTTCAAAAAATGCTCAGCGCCCAGATCCGGGACGAACTCGCCGCCGAATTGGCGCAAGCGGAGCGCAGTCGTGTCCCGATCTCACCGTTGACCGCGGGGCAGCCCGACATCGACGTGGTCGACGCCTACGAGATCCAGCTGATCAACATCCGCCAGCGGATCGCCGAGGGCGCCCGGGTCGTCGGGCACAAGGTCGGCCTGTCCAGCGAGGCGATGCAGCAGATGATGGGCGTCGACGAACCGGACTACGGGCATCTGCTCAACGAGATGCAGGTGTTCGAGGACAAGCCGGTCGCCGCGGCGAATTACCTGTACCCGCGGGTCGAGGTGGAGGTGGCGTTCATTCTGGCCGAGGACTTGCCGGGTGCGGACTGCACAGAGGAGCACGTGCTGGCCGCGACCGAGGCGTTCGCCCCGGCGATCGAGTTGATCGACAGCCGGATCGCCGACTGGAAGATCAAACTGTGCGACACCATCGCCGACAACGCCTCGTCGGCCGGGTTCGTGCTCGGCAGACAACGGGTCAAGCCGGGGGACATAGACATCAAGAACATCGACGCGACGCTGACCAAGAACGGCGAGGTGGTCGCACAGGGCCGCAGTGACGCGGTGCTGGGCAACCCGGTCACCGCGGTGGCTTGGCTGGCTCGCAAGGTGGAGAGTTTCGGGGTGCGGTTGAAGGCCGGGGACATCGTCCTGCCGGGCACCGCCACCCGGGCCATCGACGTGCACGCCGGCGACGACTGCGTCGCCGATTTCGCCGGGCTGGGTTCGGTCCGGCTGGTTTTCGAATAGAGGAGAGCGTTCATGGCTGCTAAGGCGTCTGTCGCGATCGTCGGGTCGGGCAACATCAGCACCGACCTGCTGTACAAACTGCTGCGCTCGGAGTGGTTGGAGCCGCGCTGGATGATCGGCATCGACCCGGAGTCCGAGGGCCTGGCCCGGGCTCGCAAGCTGGGTTTGGAAACCTCGGCCGAGGGGGCGGACTGGTTGCTGGCCCAAGACGAGTTGCCCGACTTCGTCTTCGAGGCCACCAGCGCCTACGTGCACAAGGCGTACGCACCCCGCTACGAGGCGACCGGCATCCGGGCCATCGACCTGACCCCGGCCGCGGTCGGCCCGGCTGTGATCCCGCCGGCCAACCTGCACGAACACGTCGACGCCCCGAACGTCAACATGATCACCTGCGGCGGTCAGGCCACCATTCCGATCGTCTACGCGGTGACCCGGGCGGTCACCGAACAGGGCGGCACGGTGCCCTACGCCGAGATCGTCGCCAGCGTCGCCAGCGTTTCTGCGGGGCCGGGGACGCGGGCCAACATCGATGAGTTCACCAAGACCACCTCGGCGGGCGTGCAGACCATCGGTGGCGCGCAAAAGGGCAAGGCGATCATCATCTTGAACCCGGCCGATCCGCCGATGATCATGCGCGACACCATCTTCTGCCAGATCCCCGAGGATGCCGACCGCGACGCGATCACCGCGTCGATCCGTGACGTGGTCGCCCAGGTGCAGACCTATGTGCCCGGCTACCGGCTGCTCAACGAGCCGCAGTTCGACGAGCCGTCGCTGAACTCCGGCGGACGCGCGGTCGTCACCACCTTCGTCGAGGTCGAGGGCGCCGGTGACTACCTGCCCCCCTATGCGGGCAACCTGGACATCATGACCGCTGCGGCAACCAAGGTCGGCGAGGAGATCGCCCGCGAGATGGCGACCGCGAAAGCTGGAGGCGCGAAATGACCGGTATTTGGGACGTGCGGATCACCGACACTTCACTGCGGGACGGTTCGCACCACAAGCGTCATCAGTTCACCACCGACGAGGTCGGCGCCATCGTCGCCGCGATCGACGCCGCCGGCGTGCCGGTGATCGAGGTGACCCACGGCGACGGCCTGGGCGGATCCAGCTTCAACTACGGGTTCTCCAAGACCCCGGACCAGCAGCTGATCAAGCTCGCGGCGCAGACCGCCAAGGAAGCCAAGATCGCCTTCCTGATGCTGCCCGGCGTGGCCACCAAGGAAGACATGAAGGAGGCGCAGGGCAACGGCGGTGTGATCTGCCGGATCGCCACCCACTGCACCGAGGCCGACGTCTCCATCCAGCACTTCGGGTTGGCTCGTGAGCTGGGCCTGGAGACCGTCGGGTTCTTGATGATGGCCCACACCGTCTCCCCGGAGAAGCTGGCCACCCAGGCCCGGATCATGGCCGACGCCGGCTGCCAGTGCGTGTACGTGGTGGACTCGGCCGGCGCACTGGTGCTCGAAGGTGTTCGCGACCGGGTGGCTGCGCTGGTCGCCGAGCTCGGTGACGACGCCCAGGTGGGCTTTCACGGCCACGAGAACCTCGGGCTCGGCGTGGCCAACTCCCTGGAGGCGGTGCGCGCCGGTGCCAAGCAGATCGACGGGTCGGTGCGCCGATTCGGCGCGGGTGCGGGCAACGCCCCGGTCGAGGCGCTGATCGGGGTGTTCGACAAGGTCGGGATCAAGACCGGCATCGACTTCTTCGACATCGCTGATGCCGCCGAGGAAGTGGTGCGCCCGGCGATGCCGGCCGAGTGCGTGCTGGACCGCAACGCGCTGATCATGGGCTACTCCGGGGTGTACTCCAGCTTCCTCAAGCACGCAGTCCGGCAGGGTGAGCGCTACGGGGTGCCCGCCCACGAACTGCTGCACCGGGCCGGCCAGCGCAAGCTCATCGGCGGCCAGGAGGACCAGCTCATCGACATCGCCTTGGAGATCCAGCGGGAGCGGGCGGCCGCCGAGTAGCTGTCGGGGCCCTCGGGCACCATGGGGCCTGTGTCTTCCTCTGCCAACTCGACCGCACGCGCCGAAGCTCAGGCGATTCTGGAGCAGCTGGCTGGAGAACACGCCACCCTCCGCGACGACCAGTGGACCGCGATCGAGGCGCTGGTGGTGGGCCGCCGCCGGGCGCTGGTGGTGCAGCGCACCGGCTGGGGCAAATCGGCGGTCTACTTCATCGCAGCCAAACTGCTGCGGGCGACCGGGCACGGACCCACGGTGATCGTGTCGCCGCTGCTGGCGCTGATGCGCAACCAGGTCGCGGCCGCCCAACGCGCCGGGGTGGCGGCGGCGACCATCAATTCGTCCAATGTCACCGACTGGACGACGATCCAGGCGCAGGTCGCCGCCGGTGACCTCGACGTGCTGCTGGTCAGCCCGGAACGGCTCAACAATCCGGATTTCCGGGACGCCGTGCTGCCGGCGCTGGCGGAATCCGCCGGGCTCGTCGTCATCGACGAGGCACACTGCGTCTCGGACTGGGGCCACGACTTCCGGCCGGACTACCGGCGCATCCGCACCCTGATCGCAGATCTGGGTGTGGGAGTCCCGGTGCTGGCGACCACCGCGACCGCCAACGATCGGGTGGTCGACGACGTCGCCGGCCAACTCGGAGTCGGCGGCCCAGACGACCAGAACACGCTGGTGCTGCGCGGCGGCCTGGACCGGGAGTCGCTACGGCTGTCGGTGGTGCAGGCCGGCGGTCCGGCGCAACGTGCCGCCTGGATCGGCGCCCACCTGAATGCGCTGCCCGGCTCCGGGATCGTCTACACACTCACCGTGGCCCAGGCCCATGACGTCGCCGCCGACCTGCGCGCCCAAGGCTTCCCGGTGGCCGCCTACACCGGTTCCACCGAAGCGGCCGACCGCGAGCAACTCGAGGCCGACCTGCTGGCCAACCGGGTCAAAGCGCTGATCGCCACCTCGGCGCTGGGGATGGGCTTCGACAAGCCGGACCTGGGCTTCGTCATCCACCTGGGTGCGCCGTCGTCGCCGATCGCCTACTACCAACAGGTCGGACGGGCTGGGCGCTCCACCGCCAGCGCCGAGGTCATCCTGCTGCCCGGTACCGAGGACCAAGACATCTGGCGTTACTTCGCGTCGCTGGCGTTCCCGCCGGAACCGTTGGTGCGCAGGGTGATCAGTGAGCTCTCCGGCGAGCGACCGCTGTCGACGCCGGCCCTGGAACCGTTGGTCGACTTGAATCGGTCGCGCCTGGAGATGGTGCTCAAGGTCCTCGACGTCGACGGCGCGGTGCGGCGGGTCAAGGGCGGCTGGCTGGGCACCGGGCAGCCGTGGAGCTATGACGAACAGCGCTACCGCAACCTCGATGAGCTGCGCCGGGCCGAACAGCAGGCGATGCTCGACTACCAGACCACCGGCGAGTGCCGGATGAGCTTCCTGCGTGCCCAGCTCAACGACCCGCAGCTGCGCGCCGGGGAACGCTGCGGGCGCTGCGACAACTGCGCCGGGCCGCGGTTCACCGCTGACGTGGATGCGGCCGCCGCCGCGGCCACCCGGGAGCGGCTGATGCGTCCTGGCGTCGAGCTCACCCCGCGCCGCCAGTGGCCGTCCGGGCTGGCGAAACTCGGTGTCGACCTGTCCGGCCGGATAACCGACGGGCCCGAGCCGGGCCGGGTCATCGGCCGGCTCACCGACCTGGGCTGGGGCGCGCGGCTGCGACGGCTGCTCGACGAGCCGGACCGGGAGGTTCCCGAAGAGGTGGTGGGTGCGGCGGTGGCGGTGCTGGCGGCCTGGGACTGGAAGACCAGGCCCACCGCAATCATGGGGCTCGATTCGGCCACTCATCCGGTGCTGATCGGCTCACTGACCGACCGGCTGGCCGAGCTCGGCCGGCTGACTCGGCTGGACACGTTGTGCTACGCGCCGGGCCGGCGGGCCACGGCCGCGGCGAACTCGGCCTACCGGGTTGCCGCCCTGCAGGGTTCCTGGCAGCCGCCCGCCGAACTCCCGGCGGATACGGGCCCGGTGCTGCTGGTCGACGACGTGGCCGACAGCGGGTGGACGCTGACGATGGCCGCCAGGGTGCTGCGCGCCGCCGGTGCGCCGCAGGTGCTGCCGTTTGCGCTGGCCAGCGTCAGCTGAACTTGCGGCGAAGCGCAGGTACCGTCGAAGCATGAACGTGACCCGAGCAGTGTGGGCCGGTGTGGCCGGTGTGGTCTTGACGATCGCGCCGGTCGCAAACGCCGCACCGTGCGATCAGACCGTCGGCGAATCCATCGACTCGTACCTCAATCGGCATCCGGACGTCAGGGCTGAACTGGACGAACGAGGGCGGCAGGAGGACCCGGGCGCCCCGAACCCGACGCTCGCCTACCTCGAACGGCACCCGCATGTGCGGGACGCGTTGATCACGCTGTCTCAGCAGTGCGTGTGACGAACGGCGACCGGTACAAGTAGCGGCTGGTGGGCACCGTGTCGATGTTCTGGTGCGCGCCGAACCGGGAGACGCTGCCCAGCAGTCGCTTGAGCCGGTCGGCGAGATCGGCCTCGTCGGCCGCGCCGTAGAACACGTACGGGTCTGACACCGCGCGATCGGGGAACAGTTCCTCGACGATGGCGTCGATCGGCGGTGCATCGTCGGTGAGTGCGCGGACCACGACGTTCTGGGTGTAGCCGAAGGTCGCCTGGGTGTCGATCGCGACCTGGGTGTGGTCGATGTGCCAGCGATGCAACCAGGTCGCCTGGTCCAGGTCCGCGGGCCGGCGCAGCAGCGCCACATTGGCCAGCCCGGGGGTGCGCGCGCCGTCGCCGGGGTCCGGTGGCGGCATCGGGGCCGATTCGGTCACCAGATACGCTGCCGCCGAATCGGATTCAGCTTCGATCAGCGCAATGGCGGCCCGGGCCTGATCTCCGTAATACTGCTGGGTCCACAGGCTGATCACCGCGGCCGCCGGCGGATCCAAGGTGGTCAGCTGCATCATGGCGTCCCGCACTGGCTCGTCGCGTACGTTGACCGCGAGCCCCGGAACTCCCAGATCCAGCAGCTCCGCGGCGACCGGACCGCGCAGCCTGGCGCACCAGTCGTCGCTGAAATCGGTTGTCCGTGCGATGATCACGACCTTTTCCATGGTGTCTCCTAGGTTGCGGCGCGGAACGCCTCGACGAGTTCGCTCAGCAGATCAGCCGCGCGGCCGGTGTCGCGAGGCAGTGAGCAGGTGACCCGTACATCGGTGACGCCGGCGGCCACCAGTGCCGGCGCCGACGCCGCGGTGGCGGCGGTGTCGATGGAGCCGTCGGCCTGCTTGACGGTTCTCGCGTGGCCCAGCACCTGAAGGCCGGTCGGATCGCCTCCCAGGCCGGCGACGCGGTCCTTCATCGCCGCGATGGCCCCGGCCGGATCCTGGATCGCCGGGCCCCACGGGATCCAGCCGGAGCCGAACCGGGCCAACCTACGGGCCACCGCGTCGTTGACGGTTCCGCTGACCCAGATCGGGACACCTTCCGGCTGAGCGGGTTTGGGCATCTGATGGATGTTCTCGAACGACAACTCCGGAGAGGCGTAGCTGCTGCGCTGCCGGGTCCAGAGCGTCTGGCACACCTCGAGGGTGTGATCCAGCAGGCGGCCGCGACGTTCGAACGGCAGGCCGGCGGCCTCGTACTCCTCGCGTTGCCAGCCGACGCCGACGCCGAGATCGAGCCGCCCGCTCGACAGCACGTCCAGGGTGGCCAACTGCTTGGCCAGCACGGCCGGTCGGCGCAGTGCGGCCAGCAGCACCGCGGTGCCGAGCCGGATGCGGGCGGTGGTGGCCGCCAGCGCGGTCAGCACGATCAGCGGGTCCAGCCACTGGCCGTCGGGACCGGTCGGCTGCCGCCCACCGATGACCCCACCCAGCTTGGGATCGGCGTAGGCATCCGGATTCTCACCGAACACCACATGGTCGGAGACCACGACGCGATCCACCCCGGCAGCATCCATCGCGGCGCCCAGCGCGAGCGTGGCACCCCAGTCAAAGTCGGCGTCGTCGGTGAAAGTTCGTAACTGCATGGAGATCTGGGGCTTCTTGGGGGGAGTCACGCGCGCACCTTTCGGGTCGGCCGGGTCTCGATGGCATCGATCGACAGGCTGCGCACCGCTATCCGCCAGCCCTGTGCGTCGCGGCGGTAGACGTCGCTGTAGCGCAGGTACCAGACGTGGTCGGTGATCTGACCGCTGCTCTCGACCCAGTGGTGCGCGACCCCGGTGATGGCCCCGTTGGCCGCATCGCCGGTGGCTTGCCCGGTCTGGATGGCGGTGTAGACCTCCCCGACGATCGAGTGGTGCGTTCGGGTGATGCGGGCCAGCGTCCCCATCGCCGCGATGATCCCGGCTCCGCCGTTGTGGTGCACGTGCGGCTCCAAGTGATCCGGCGGCTCGGGCAGGATCAGTTCGCCATCGGCGGTGAACAATTCGGCCACCTCGTCGAACCGCCGGCCGTCGACGTAGGCGGCGTAGCGGTGCACGAGCCCGGACAGCTCCAGCCGATCGGCGACGGGCAACACCAACGCCGTCATGGCGCCGAACTCGACTGCGGCGTCGGCTTGGTCCCGCCGAGTTGTGTGGTGAGTGCGTCGGCTGTCCGGAGCAGCCCGCGGGCCCACTTGGTGATCTCGGTGTCGGTCAGCGCCCGCTGGGCGTGCAGCGACACGACCATCGCCTGGCGTTGATGATGGTCGTAGACCGGCGCCGAGATGACGCTGATGTCGTGGCGCTGTCGATTGCCGGCTGCTCCGCCCTTTTCGCGCAGGTACACCCGCTCGCCGATCGCCGAGACCAGTTCGCCGAGCAGTGCCCGCAGTTCGTCGGGCAGGTCGCTGGACAGGCCCGCCATCAGGGCGTAGAGCCGCTGCCCGCCCGGGGTCAGCCGCTCGACGAGGTAGCCGTCGGCGCGGCATTCGGCGACGACACGCTCGAGCCGCTCGCTCTCCGAGCGCAGTGGGATGGTGGGCTGTCGGGCCAGCCAGTCCCGCAGGGCAGCGTCGTCCCAGAGCACGAACATCAGTCCGACCGGCGGCGCGAATGGATAGCTCTGGCCGGCCTGGACCCTCAGCTGCGTGTTCGGTGCCGCGACCAACTCCAGCACCGTGATCCGGTCGTCGACCACTGCGCTCAGCGCCGCCGAGGTGGCGAAGGCGTGCGAGAGCCGGCGCAATTCGTCCCGTGCCTCGGGGCCGACCCGTAGTGACTGCTGGGCAGCGCGCCCGAGTGAGATCAGCCCTGGACCGAGCCGGTAGGCCTTGTCCGAACCGTCTCGGATCAGGTAGCCCGCGTCGGTCAGGGTGGTCGCGATACCCAGGCAGGTCGGCTTGGACAGACCGGTCCGGCGGGCCAGTTCGGACAGGCCGAAGCGCTGGTCGGGGTGCTGCGCCAGAAAGTCCAGGATGGCAACCACCCGTTCGGTGGGAGGCGACGACCGAACGGCTTGTCGGGGCGCCGCTTGTCCGGGCGCCGCTTGTCCGGGCGCCGCTTGTCCGGGCACAGCCATTGCAGCATGGTAGCGCGACCGTCTAAAGTCGGTTCGAGATATCTACCAATGCGGTCCAATAGTGAACCAACCGATGATCAGTGAGGTGCTGCGCGATGTACTCCGAGCCACTTTCGGCCGCGATCGCCGAGGCGGAGAAGCTGGTCGCCGCCGCCCCCCACATCGACACCGAGGCCGACCTGCTTGAGGGTCTGCAGTATCTGGCCGGGGGAGTCGAAGCGTGCGTGCACGCCGCGTTCAACTCCGAACGCGACCATCCGTTCCTGATGTCGGGCACCGGGCCGTTCACCAAGATGGGCTTGGACAATCCCGACACGCTGTACTTCGGCACCGTCGTGCGCCCCGGTAACGACTACGTGGTTCGCGGGACTCGGGGGACCACGACGGACCTGAGCTTCCAACTGCTCGGCGGCGAATACACCGACGACAATGTTCCGGCCAGCGAGGCGGCGTTCGACGACCGTGAGCTCGATGTCGCCGCCGACGGCAGCTTCACCTGGCGATTCCAGCCGAAGACGCCGGCGCAACTGGTGATCCGGGAGGTCTACAACGACTGGGCCGCCCAGCGCGGCACGCTCTCGATCGCCCGAACCGACACAGAGGGCACTGCGCCGCCGCCCCTGACCCGCGCACTCCTCGAGAAGCGTTATGCGGCAGCGGGGAAGCAACTGATCAACCGGGTCAAAACCTGGCTGGCCTTCCCGCAGTGGTTCTATCTCAATCTCCCGGTCAACACCATGGTGGCGCCGCGGCTCACTCCTGGTGGACTGGCCACCCAGTACTCGTCCGCCGGGCACTACGAGTTGCGGCCCGACGAAGCCCTGGTGATCACCCTGCCGGTGACCGATGCGCCGTATCTGGGCTTCCAGCTGGGCAGCCTCTGGTACATCTCGCTGGACTACATCAACCACCAGACGTCGCTGAACGCGACTCAGGCGCAAGCGGATCCGGACGGCAAGATCCGGATCGTGGTCGCCGACACCAATCCCGGTGTCGCCAACTGGGTCGAGACGCTGGGCCATCGCCGCGGCTTTCTGCAGTTCCGCTGGCAGCGGGTGTCGCGACCGCTGACCGAGGCCGACGGCCCGACCGTCGAACTCGTCGACGTCGACGCGGTGCCGGCGGCACTGCCCTTCTACGACCACAACAAGATCTCGGAAGAGGGCTGGCGCGCGCGTATCGCGCTGCGGCAGCAGCAAATCGCTAACAGAATGCTGGGGTGAAGATGACCGGAATGCTGGACGGCAAAGTCGTGGTGATCAGCGGGGTCGGGCCGGGGCTCGGCAGCACGCTGGCGCACCGGTTCGCGGCCGAAGGCGCCGACCTGGTGCTGGCCGCGCGCAGTGCGGATCGCCTCGAGGAGGTGGCGCAACAGGTCCGCGCCGCCGGTCGGCGCGCACTGGCGGTGCCCGCCGACATCACCGACGACGATCAGGTCGCCAACCTGGTTCAGGCCGCCTCGGCCGAGTACGACCACATCGACGTGCTGATCAACAACGCTTTCCGGGTCCCATCGATGAAGCCGTTGGCGCAGACCACGTTTCAGCACATCCGGGACGCCATCGAGCTCAGCGGGCTCGGGGCGCTGCGCCTGACCCAGGGCTTCACGCCGGCCCTGGCGCAGGCCAACGGCGCGATCGTCAACCTCAACTCGATGGTGATCCGGCACTCGCAGCCCAAGTACGGCGCCTACAAGATGGCCAAGGCCGCGCTGCTGGCGATGTCGCAATCGTTGGCCTCCGAACTCGGCGAGCAGGGAATCCGGGTCAATTCCGTTGCACCCGGTTATATCTGGGGTGAGACGCTGCAGAGCTACTTCAACCACCAGGCCGGCAAGTACGGCACCACCGCCGATCAGATCTACGCCGCCACTGCCGCCAACTCCGATCTGAAACGCCTGCCCACCGAGGATGAGGTGGCCTCGGCGGTGCTCTTTCTGGCCAGCGATCTGGCCAGCGGGATCAGCGGCCAGGTCCTCGACGTCAACTGCGGGGAGTACCACAACTGATGGCCCAGCGCACCGATGTGGGCACCGTCGAGGATCTGCACGCCTCGGCCACCAAGATGGTCGGCCTCGACGACTTCGGCCCCGACGACGACAACTACCGCGAAGCGCTCGGCGTGCTGCTGGACTCCTACGCCCATGAGGCCGATCTCACTGAGCTGGGCAGCAAGATGAATCGGTTCTTCCTGCGTGGCGCCCTGGTGGCCCGGTTGCTGTCGCAGGCCAATTGGAAGCAGCATCCCGAGTACGCCGACGTCGCCGTCGAGCGGCCGGTCTTCGTCACCGGCCTGCCCCGCACCGGCACCACCGCGCTGCACCGGCTGCTGGGAGCCGACCCGGACCATCAGGGGCTGGAGATGTGGCTGGCCGAGTTCCCGCAGCCGCGCCCGCCCCGCGACACCTGGGACGACAATCCGGTCTTCGCGCAGATGCAGGCGCAGTTCGCCCGGCACCATGAAGAGAACCCGGATTACACCGGGCTGCACTTCATGACCGCCGACGGCTTGGAGGAGTGCTGGCAGTTGCTGCGTCAGTCGCTGCACTCGGTGTCCTATGAGACCCTGGCGCATCTGCCGAGCTATTCGCGCTGGCTCTCCGAGCAGGATTGGGCGCCGTCGTATCAGCGGCATCGCCGCAACCTGCAACTGATCGGCCTCAACGACCCGGGGAAGCGGTGGGTGCTCAAGAATCCCAGTCACCTGTTCGCCCTGGACGCGATCATGGCCGTCTACCCGGATGCGCTCATCGTGCAGTGCCACCGCCCGGCCGAGACGATCATGGCGTCGATGTGCTCGTTGGCCCAGCACACCACCGAAGGCCAGTCGAACACCTTTGTCGGCGCGCAGATCGGCGCCGACGAGTTGGAGACGTGGGCCCGCGGGCTGGAGCTGTTCAACAGCCAGCGCGCCCAATACGATCAGGCCCAGTTCTGCGATCTCGACTATCGCGACTTCGTCGCCGATCCGGTGGCCGCCGCGGCGGGTATCTACGAGCGCTTCGGCCTGCCGTTGTCGGATGAGGCACGTCAGGCGATGGCCGACGACTACGCCGCCAGCAAGACCGGACCGCGCGCGCCCAAACACCATTACGCGCTGGAGGATTACGGCCTGACCACCGAGCAGGTGCAGGAGCGCTTCGCCGGCCTGTGAGACGTTAGCGCTTCCCGGGCTCAGTCGATGCCGTCGCCGGGCGGCGGGGCGCTTGAGCTCTCCTCGAGGTGGCCCTCGGCGACCGCGTGCCGAATGCTCTTTGCCAGGTTCGGGCAACCACGGGCGCGGCTGCTGGTGTTGCCGGCTTCCCGCTCGGCGGCGAAGTACGCGCACTGCTTCAGCGCAGCCGAACCCCACTGCACTGAGGTGTATCCGGGTCCCAGCTTCTTCACCTCGACAGTGGCCCGGCAGTGCCGGCACTCGACCGGCACCAGGCCCGAGTGCAGGTAGCGATCCGAATCCCGTTCCGTCGCAGCACGTATCGCCTCGTATCGGTCCGGGTCGACCGGGAACAGCGGTTGCCGCGCGTAGCGGGTGTCGGGGCCGGAATCGTCGGCGTCAGGCTCGTGGTCGTGGTCGTCATGCGGGCCGTACAGCACCAGCATGGACCGCGCCAGGTCTTCAGCGGCCGGGACGCCGTGTTCCTCCGGGCTCATGGCGACGGCTACTCGGCGTTAACGGATTCGGCGGACTCTGCGCTTTCTGCGCCCTCTTCTGCCTCGCCTTGTCCCCGCAGGTTCTCGGCCACCTCGGCGTTCCACTTCTCGTTGGCCACCGTCGCGTCGATCTCGATCTCGAAGCGATCGGTCATCTCGGGGGTGACGTCGGCGGCGTCGACGTAGAACTGCGAGTACCAGCGGCGCAGCTGATAGACGGCGCCGTCCTCCTCGACCAACAGCGGGTTCTCGATGCGGCTCTTGTGCGTCCAGATCTCGACGTCCTGCAGGAAGCCCTTGCTGACGCCGTCCGTCATGGCGTCAGCGATCTTTTCAGTGGTCGCGTCGTCCAGGCCCTTGGGTTTCTGCACGATGACGCCCCACATCAGCCGGAACTGGTCGTGGCTCACCGGGTAGTGGCAGTTGATCAGGATCGACTCGGCCTTGAAACCGCCGTAGGTGTTGTGCAGCCAGTTGATCATGAACGACGGCCCGAAGTACGAGGCTTCCGAATCGAGTTCTGATTCCCCGTAGGAGGTGCCCAGGCCGGGCACGTCGGGACGCCCGACGTTGTGCAGGTACTGCGAGGCGACGTGGCCCTCGAAGACGTTCTTGAACGACGTGGGCAGGCCGTAGTGGATGTAGAAGAAGTGTGCGAAGTCGGTGACGTTGTCGATGATGTCGCGGCAGTTGGAGTCGATCAGCATGGAATTCCAGCGCCAGTCGGTCCACTCGCCGCTGGACCACTCCGAGATCTCCGGGATCCGCACCTCGTCCGGGGGCGGGTTGCCCTCCGGGTCGTGCCACATGAACAGCAGGCCGCCGCGCACGTCGGTCGGGAAGGAGCGGGTGCGGGCCATCCGCGGGGTCCGTTTGGAGTAGGGGACCAGCTTGCAGCGGCCGTCGCCGCCCCAGCGCCAGTCGTGGAACGGGCAGGCGACCTCGTCGCCCTTGATGGTGCCGCGACTCAGGTCACCGCCCATGTGGCGGCAGTAAGCGTCGAGTACGTGCAGGTCACCGTGCGAGTCGCCGAACACCACCATCTTGGCGCCGAATGCGTGGATCGAGTGCGGTTTGCCGTCCAGGAACTCTTTCACCGGGCCCAGGCAGTGCCAGCCCCTGGCGTAGCGGTCCGGCAGTGCGCCGGTGTCGATCTCCCGGACGCCGACGTCGGCGTTGTCAGTGCTCACCTGTTGCCTCCAACCCATAGCTTCTAACTAGAACACGTTACAGTTTTGACAGCTGTTTGCGCAATAAGCCCTGCTGGTTCAGGGTCTTTGGTCCCTGGTATATCTGAACGATGCAGCTGTTCTCTTTCAACGGGCGTTCTCCGCGGATCGACCCCACCGCATTCGTCGCACCGACCGCCACCCTGATCGGCGACGTCACCATCGAGGCCGGTGCTTCGGTGTGGTTCGGCGCCATACTTCGCGGCGACGACGCACCCATTGTGGTGCGGGAGGGAGCCAACGTGCAGGACGGGTCGGTGCTGCACGTTCCGCCGGGTGTTCCGGTGGACATCGGACCCGGTGCGACGGTGGCCCACATGTGCCTGATCCACGGGGCGCACATCGGCGCCGAGGCGCTGATCGGCAATCACTCCACGGTGCTCGACGGCGCGGTGATCGGCAGTCGCAGCCTGGTTGCGGCGGGTGCCACGGTGCTCGCCGGGACGAAGATCCCCGACGGGGTTCTGGTGACCGGTGCGCCTGCCGTCGTCAAAGGCCCGCTCGCCGGGACGGGCGCCGAGATGTGGATCAACGTGAACCCGAAGTACTACCAGGATCTCGCGCAGCGTTACCGCGCCGGCCTGGAACCGGTGCAGCCGGGCTAGGTGCTGCCGTCGAGTGCTGCCAGCAGGAGGGCGAAGGAGTCACCGGCATCCGAGGCGTCCCCGGCGCCCGAGTCCGCGGTGAAGGGGATCTCGAACAGGGTGAATGAATTCCCGAAACTGACCACGTCTTTCATGCCGTCCTCGGTGATCAGGAAGGTGTTGCTGATCGAGGGGATAAGAAACGAGAATTGGGTGGCGTACCCCAGTTCCGGGTCATTGATGACGGTGTTGGTGAACAACTCGAACGTGCCGAAAACGGGGGTAGCGAAGCTGAACATCTCGGTCGTGTCGAGAACCGTTCCCACGCTGGGGTAGCCGGCCGAATCATCGAGCAGGCTGAGGACCTCGGTGTGCTCGTTGCTGTAGAAGCTGGGGATGACGAAATTATTGATGTGGGCCGTGTACCAGTCGGCGCCGCCGGGGGAGTGGTAGACGGTGTAGTCGCCGTGGGTGTTGCTGATGGGCCCGAACTGGTCCCGCCCGCCGTTGGTCCACGATAGGACGTCGTAGAAGCCGGGCTGATCCATGCCCGGACCCGTGCCGTACGGCCAGCCGTCGTCGATCGCATCGGCGCCGGCGTGGCCGGCGAGTGCGACCGCGGCGCCGACGATTCCCACCGCTACGCGAGTCCTCCGCATGACAAGCCCCTTGAAAAGTAAAACGCCGCCTTTTTCTTTTCAGCAAATTAACATTTTTTACCTGGTCGGGCAACGGCAACTGCTCAGGCCCCGCGTGCGGGTGCGGATTGTGTTACTCCGCATCCGCGACAGTAGTCAACGAATCGAGCGGATTCAGATCTTGCGGGCGGTCTTCGCGGCGCGCTCGACCTCCCAGTAGGCGCGCAGCGCGATGAGCTGGCCCGCGTCGTTCACCCGGTAGGTGAAAACCCCATCGGTGGTGATCTGGTGGCCGGCCATGGTGGTCACGATGGAGCCGACGTTGGCTTCTTCGTCACCGCAGGCGAAGGTGTCGACGAAGTTGAACTCGATCTTGTCGGTCGCGGCGATCGCCTTGTCCCAGAACGCCGCGATCGCGTCACGGCCGCGGTGGCCGGTGCCTTCCGGGTCGAACGGAGACGGGCCGATCGGGTCCTCGACGATGGCGTCGTCGGCGAAGACGGACAGCCAGGCCTCCTTGTCGCGGGCGGCTACCGCGTCGCGGGAGCGTTGGCCTGCCACGTGGGCGGGGTGATCGAGTTGCATGGGTCTACTCCTGCCAGCCGGAATGAATATAGGTATCGGCAAAACGTTTCAGGGATTCCCGCTTGGCGTCCAGCGGGGCGTCGAAACCCAATCCGTCCAGCATCCAAGGGATCACGATGTTGTCGGTGACGCCGGCCGCCGCCAGTTCGCGGTGCCCGTCGACGCCGAACTTGTCGATGCACACCGCCTGGTACTCGAACGGCACGTCGGCGCGGTCGTGCTCGGCCAGCAGCGCCTGGAGTTTGCCGATGGTCTCGGCCAGCTGGGCGCCGGTCATCATCGCCGACGTCCAGCCGTCACCGATCTGGGCGGCGCGCTTCAGCGCGACGTCGGTGTGCCCGCCCACGTAGAAGGGCACCGGCTCGCCGGGAGCCGGGCTCATCTGCAGCCGGTCGAAATCGTAGAACTCGCCGTGGAATTCGACCATCCCGCCGGCCAGCACCAGTTTGATGACGTCGATCATCTCGTCGACCCGGGCGCCACGGCGGGCATACGGCACTCCGCACCACTCGAATTCCTCAGGCGCCCAGCCGATCCCGACTCCCAAAGCGAACCGGTTGCCGGTCAGGTTGGCCACCGAGCCCACCTGGCGGGCCAGCAGCAGCGGGTTGCGTGACCCCAGCTTGAGCACGTTGGTGTAGAACCGCAGCCTCGTCGTGACCGCCCCCATCGCGGCGGCGGCGATCAGCGGATCCACCCACGGGGTGTCCGCGTTCCACATCCGCGAACCGTCCGGGGTGTAGGGATAGTCCGCGGCGGCGGACTCCATGAAGAACAGCGAGTCGGGCAGTGCGACCGCGTCGAAACCCACTTCTTCGGCGCATCGCGCCAGTGCGACCAGTTCTTCGACCGGCCCCATCGCGACGCTCAGGGTGTATTTCATCAGCCGGCGGGTTTATCGGGCTTGTCGCTGCTGACCACCCACATCGAGTAGTACTGCGAGCCACCGCCGTAGGCGTGGCCCAAGGCTTTACGGGCGTCCGGAACCTGGTGGTCCCCGGCTTTGCCCATCACCTGGATTGCCGACTCGGCGAACCGGATCATCCCTGACGCGCCGATCGGGTTGGAGGACAACACACCGCCGGACGGGTTCACCGGCAGCTTCCCGCCGATCGCGGTCTCGCCGGCCTGGGTGAGCTTCCAGCCCTCACCGACCGCCGCAAAACCCAGGTTCTCCAGCCACATCGGCTCGAACCAGGAGAACGGCACGTAGATCTCGGCGGCGTCGATCTCGTCGATCGGGCTGGTGATCCCGGCGTCGCGCCACAGTGCGGCCGCAGCATCCCGGCCGGCCTGCGGATTGACCTGGTCGCGCCCGGAGTAGGCCAGCGGTTCGGTGCGCAGCGCGGTGGCGTGAATCCAGGCCACCGGTGCGCCCGCGTCGACCCGGGCCTGCGCGGCGGCCTCGTTGCCGATCACCAACGCACACGCGCCGTCCGAGGACGGGCAGGTCTCGTCGAAGCGGATCGGGTCCCACAGCATCTGGGAGGCCATCACCTTGTCGACGGTGATGTCGGGCTGATGCAGATGCGCGAGCGGATTGCGGGCGCCGTTGAGCCGGTCCTTGACCACAACCTTGGCGCCGGTGTCCAGCGGTGCGCCGGACTGGTGGATGTAGGCGCGTACGTGCGGGGCGAAATAACCGCCCGCACCGGCACCGACCGGCTTGCTGAACGGAATCGGGATGCTCAACCCCCACATGGCGTTGGACTCCGACTGCTTCTCCCAAGCCATCGCCAGCACCCGCCGGTACTTACCCGACTTGACCAGGCTGGCGGCGACGATCGCAGTCGAGCCGCCCACCGAGCCCGCGGTGTGCACCCGGATCAGCGGCTTGCCGGTGGCGCCCACTGCGTCGGCCATGAACAGCTCCGGCATCATGACGCCCTCGAAGAAGTCCGGCGCCTTACCGACCACCACCGCGTCGATGTCGTCGAACGTCGAGCCGGAGTCGGCGAGCGCACGGTCGATCGCCTCGCGCACCAGTCCGTTCATCGACACGTCGTGACGCGCTTTGACGTACTTCGTCTGCCCGGTGCCCAGCACCGCGGCGATCTCAGCCATCAGTTACTCCGCCCTTCTCGGCCTTCCATCACCGCGACGAGATTCTGTTGCAGCGCAGGCCCGCTGGTGGCGTGCGCCAGCACCCGGCCTGCCGAACCATTGAAAATGTGCTGGGCGGCGAAGCCGATGCGCTCCAACCCGGCGACGAACATCGGGTTGGCCGCCAGCGCGCCCCCAGACGGGTTGACCTTCGCCTTGGACGGCAGCCGCATCGCCTCGGTGAGGATCAGCTGCTGGTGGGTGAACGGCGCGTGGATCTCGGCGACGTCCACCGCCGGCATGTCGTCGCCGCTGGCCGCGCGTGCCGACGCGGTGGTCGACGGTGAGCGGGTCAGGTCCCGGCTGCCGAGCACCGGCGACTCGATGCGGTGCTCGAAACCGGTGATCCAGGCCGGGTTTTCGCACAGTTCGCGGGCCTTGTCGCCGGCGGCCAGGATGATCGCAGCGGCACCGTCGGTGATCGGCGCGATGTCGTGGCGGCGCAGCGGGTTGGCGAAGAACGGGCGTTCCAGCAGCTCGTCAAGGCTGGTGGAGGACTCCACCGAATCCACCCGCTCGGCGGCCGCGAACGAATCCAGCGCCACCCGGGCCATCTGTTCTTGCGTCCACTGGCCGCCGTCGAGGCCGAGCCGCGCCTGCAGCCCGGCGATCGAGATCGAGTCCGGCCACAACGGGGCGACGGTGTAGGGGTCGGTCTGCAGCGCCAGGATCCGGCGCAGCTGCCCGGCCGAGGATTTGCCGAATCCGTAGGCCAGCGCGGTGTCGACCTCACCGGTGAGCACCTTGATGTAGGCCTCGTAGAGTGCCCACGCGCCGTCCATTTCCACGTGCGACTCATTGATCGGCGGAACCGCGCCGATCGAGTCGATCGCCGAGATGAACGAGAAAGCCCGCCCGGCAAGGTAATCCGAGGAACCGGAACACCAGAAGCCGATGTCGGTGCTTTCGATGCCCAGTTCCCGGTAAAGCTGTTCGAAGCACGGCATCAGCATTTCGACGCCGTTGGTGGTGCCGTCGGTACGGCGGACGTGCGGGGCATGGGCGAAGCCCACCACCGCGACATCGCGAGTGCTCATCTGGCGGGTTCCCCTTACAGGTGGTGCTTGTAGGTGTCGTATTCGGCGTCCGGCTCCCCGGTCGGCCGGAAGTACTCGATGTTCTCCATGCCGTAGGTCCAGTTCTCGCGAGGCGCCCACACCGCCTGCACCCGCATACCCATCCGCACGTCCGCGGCGTCGACGTCGGAAACCAGTGTGAGGAACGGGATGTCGGAGCCGTCGAGCAACACGTAGGCCACTACGTAGGGGGGTTTGATCTTCTGGCCCTGGAACGGGATGTTGATGATCGCGAACGTGGTGATGGTGCCCGTGTCGGGCAGCTCGACGAAATCGGTGAGCTGCCGGCCGGTGGCCGGGTCGGCCTCGCGGGCCGGGAAGTACACCTTCCCTTTCTCCCCGTTCGGGCCGGTGGTGCGCGCGCCCAGCAGCTTGCCCTCCTTGAGCGCACGCAGGTAGGCGCTCTCGGGATGCGAGGCGCTGTGCTGGATCTCCAGCGCGATCGGGGTGATGACCATCGACACCGGGTCGCGTTCGTCGTCGGAGGTCTGCGGAGTCGGCTCGGCGTCCTCACCGATGGCGAAGTAGGCGATGTCGGTGATGGCGCCGACCGGCTCGTCGACCCAGTGCGCGTGCACCCGGGTACCGGTGCTGATCGCCTTGGGGCCTTCGGCGGCCACCGCGTGCAGCAACGCCACGTCGGCGCCGTCGAGCTTGATCAGCGCCCAGGCGAACGGGGTGTCCAGGGGCTGGCCTTCCAGTGGCTCCGGCTGCCAGGTCCATGACACCACAGTGCCGACACTGGCCACCGGTACGATCTCCGTGAGCTGTTCGTAGCTGACCGGGTCGTATTCGGCGGGCGGCACGTACACCCGACCGTCGGAGCCGCGGACGCCGACGATGCGGCGCTCACGCAGAGCGGTGAAGAACGCGCCGAGGACCGGACCTGTCGAACGGGTGTAGTCGAAAGACAACCCCAGGGGTGCGGACAGCGGCGGTTCCGGGTGTTCTGTCAGGGCGGAGCGGTGTTCGCTGACGGTCACGGCATCGAGTAGAACAGGTTCTAACAATCTGAGCAAGAAGGCCAGGAGGAATTCACCGATGAAGCTGGGACTGCAACTGGGATATTGGGGCGCGCAGCCGCCGACCAACCACGCCGAACTGGTGGCTGCGGCCGAGGAAGCGGGCTTCGACGCCGTCTTCACCGCCGAGGCCTGGGGCTCGGATGCCTACACCCCCCTGGCCTGGTGGGGGTCCTCGACGTCGCGGGTGCGGCTGGGCACCTCGGTGGTGCAATTGTCAGCCCGAACCCCGACCGCGTGCGCGATGGCCGCGTTGACGTTGGATCACCTCTCCGGTGGCCGGCACATCCTGGGTCTGGGCGTCTCGGGGCCGCAGGTGGTCGAGGGCTGGTACGGCCAGCGATTCGGAAAGCCGCTGGCCCGCACTCGCGAATACATCGACATCCTGCGGCAGGTGTGGGCGCGCGAGGCCCCGGTGACCAGTGCCGGACCGCACTACCCGCTGCCACTTTCTGGGGAGGGCACCACCGGACTGGGCAAGGCGCTCAAGCCGATCACGCACCCGCGGCGCGCAGATATCCCGGTGATGCTCGGCGCAGAGGGACCGAAGAACATCGCGCTGGCCGCCGAGATCGCCGATGGCTGGCTACCGATCTTCTACGCGCCGCGGTTGGCCGACATGTACAACGAGTGGCTGGACGAGGGCTTCGCGCGGCCCGGCGCGCGGCGCACCCGGGAGGACTTCGAGATCTGCGCGACCGCCCAGGTGGTCATCACCGAGGACCGCGCCGCGGCGTTCGCCGGGATCAAGCCGTTCCTGGCGCTCTACATGGGTGGCATGGGCTCCGAGGACACCAACTTCCACGCCGAGGTCTACCGCCGGATGGGGTATTCGGAGGTCGTCGACGACGTCACCAAGCTGTTCCGCAGCGGACAGAAGGACGGCAAAGAACAAGCGGCCAAGGTCATCCCGGACGAGCTGGTCGACGACGCCGTGATCGTCGGTGACATCGACTACGTGCGTTCCCAGATCAAGGTGTGGGAGACCGCCGGGGTGACGATGATGGTGGTCGCCGCCCGCGACACCGCCCAGGTTCAGCAGCTGGCGTCGCTGATCTGAGCTTCGCCTTGCACGCCGACTAGAACACGTTCTAGATTGGCCGGATGAGCGAAGCCGGCCTGTGGAACATCGCCCGTGACACCCCCGACGCCGTCGCCGTGGTCGACGTGCACGGTGGTCAGCTGACCTACGGTGAGCTGGCCGCCCGCGCCGACCGCTACGGCCGAGGCCTGCAGGCAATGGGCTTGGAGCCCGGCGATGTGCTGGTGATGGTGCTGCCCAATATCGTCGACACCCTCGCGGTGTACTTCGCCGCGATGCAGACCGGCCTGTACATCGTCGCGATCAACTGGCACCTGACCGGCCCGGAAATCGGCTACATTCTCTCCGACAGCGGCGCGAAAGTCCTTGTCGCCCACGAGCGATTCGCCGAGGCATCGAAGATCGCCGCCGACGAGGCCGGCCTGGCCGCCGACCGGCGGTTCGCGGTCGGTGCCATCGACGGCTTCACTGCGCTGTCGTCGCTGGGCGCCGGCGAAGAGGGCCGGCCCGACGTGCGCACCATGGGCGCGGCGATGCTCTACACCTCCGGCACCACCGGCAAGCCCAAGGGCGTCAAACGTCCGCTGACCGGAGCCGACCCCGACGCAGTGCCGGTCGCCTCCGCCGGCTTCTTCGCGCTGTACGACCTGGCGCCGTTCGACAACCACGTGCACATCTGCGGCTCCCCGCTGTATCACACTGCGGTGCTGAACTTCTCGGCCATCTCCATCCAGCTCGGCCACAAGGTGGTGCTGATGGACAAGTGGGAACCAGAGGAGATGCTGCGCCTCATGGCCGACCACAAGGTCACCCACAGCCACATGGTGCCCACCCAGTTCCGCCGGCTTCTGGCGCTGCCGACCGAGGTGCGCGAGCGCTACGACATGTCCTCGCTGCGCAACATCATCCACGGCGCGGCGCCGTGCCCGCCCGAGGTCAAGCGCCAGATGCTGGACTGGTGGGGCCCGGTGATCACCGAGTACTACGCCGCCACCGAGGGCGGCGGAACCAAGATCAGCGGCGCCGAGTGGCTGACACATCCGGGTTCAGTCGGAAAGGCCTGGCCGTACTCGGTGGTCAAGGTGCTCGACGACGACGGCAACGAGCTGCCGCCCGGCGAGGCCGGCACCGTCTACATGCAGATGGGCGGATCCAGCTTCGCCTACCACAACGACAAGAAGAAGACCGAGGAGAGCCGCGCAGGTGACCTGTTCACCGTGGGCGACGTCGGCTACCTCGACGAGGACGGTTACCTGTTCCTGCAGGACCGCAAGACCAACATGATCATCTCCGGCGGGGTCAACGTCTATCCGGCTGAGATCGAGAACGAGTTGATCATGCATCCGAAGGTGCTCGACGTGGCGGTGTTCGGGGTGCCCGATGAGGACTGGGGCGAGGCAATCAAGGCCGTGGTGCAGCCCGCCGAGGGTGTGGTCGGTGACGACGCGTTGACCGCCGAGCTGATGGAGTACGCGGCTGCGCGGCTGGCGAAGTTCAAGCTGCCCAAGTCAATTGACTACATCGCTGAGATGCCGCGCGACCCCAACGGCAAGCTGTACAAGCGCAAGCTGCGTGACCCGTACTGGGAGGGGCGGGGCGCGAAGATTTGAGGGATTTGTTCATCCCGCCGCGTTCACGTCTGCAAACGGAGCTACCTCGGTGGGCCCCAATGCTTCAGCGTGTTTGCTTCCTCTAGTGCCGCAAGTGCTTTGCACGACTGGGCTGCCGATGGGTCGGCAAACAAATCTTCGATGCGCCTCACATTGTCGCGGATCCATGATGCCGCCTCCGCTGGCGATACCACGTTGGTCTCGTCGTAGCCGTCCAAGTACTCTCGGACGATAGGGACTCGGAACCAGTTGTCAGGTGACCTCAACTTGGTTGGTGCTACGTCGAATAAGATCTGACCGCGGTCGTTAGCGATTTGCCAGCTTAGTATCGTTCCCGTGAGGGTGAGCGAGGCATTGATGGTGTCCGAACCTGAGGTTCGGGAGTTCGTTATCCGAAAATCGGGATTCCGATAGATGAAGTCGAGGTACTGAAGATGGAATTCCAACATGCCTTCATTACGGCCTTCCTCCGATTTGGAGCCAAGGTATCCACGCCCACGCGTTCGCTGATTGACCTTCCGGAAGGCCATTAAGTGTCATCGTTAGGGCGGCCCGAACAGCTCAGTAGCCTTCAGTTCCTCCAAACTGATTAGGGCTTTGCAGGAAGTTTCTACAATCGAATCAACAAACAGTGCTTCCACTCGGTCTATGTTTTGACTTAGCCAAACCGCGAGCTCGTCCGTAAGCAGAGTGGTACGCTCTTCAACCCCATCAAGATACTGCCGAATCGATGTAAGTCTGAACCAGTTTTCGGTCGTATCGAGGCGACTTGGCGCGACCGCTACGTAGATCTGGCCTCGGTCGTTGATTACCTGCCAACTGGTCGTGTCGCCGGTCACCCGCAGCGATGCGTCCTCGGCAGGTGAACCAGTAGTTGTGGAGTTGGTGATCCGGTATTTTGGGTCCAGATACAACATCTGGAGATACTTGAGGAACAATTCCAATAATCGCGTCATTTATCCACTCCCTGGTCCTGGCGGAATCAACGTGTTGCCGCTGCGCACGTATCCGTGGGATTCGAGGTACCGAATCTCGGCGCCCGTATAACTGTCTTGCCGAATCATACGAAATGGTACTGACAGAGTAATTCTATCGCGATTGGCGACAGCGATATCAAGTACGTGCTGGTTTGCGGCGAGTCGCTCGGTCTCGGTCGCTGCGTTCCATGCGTGCTGCCCGATGTCGAAGTAGCTGGCGCCGCGTTCCCGTGCGACATCAATGTAGGACGGGCCCCCAAGCGGCTGAAATGGTCCGAGGACAGTTTCGCCGGTGCCGGTGAGGTGCTGTTCGGACAAGATCCGCAGCTGCGGACTCATGTGGTCGAGTGGGTTGTCCAACGTGAAAGCAGGTCCCGGTATCACCGGTTCAGGCAGTGTGTGAGGAACGTGCACGCCGGCTTCCGGCAGTGGATGTTCGTGGGTGATCACGGGCGGGACGTGGTCGCCGCTGGTGGTGATGGGGGTATGCAGTCCTGGGTGGTGGATGGCGAGATCGTCGGCGGCGGCCTGGGCGCGGATTTCGGCGTGAGCGATGGCTCGGGGCAACACGTTGTCGGCGCTCAGGCCGGCGGCGCTGCCGCCACTGGTTTCGAGGGCTTCGCGGGCGAACAAGGCCCGCATGCCTTGCCAGCCGGCTTCGACACCGGCCTTGCCGGCGGTGACGGCCGGGCCGGCGCCCACCGCGGTGAAGATGACGTTCTGCAGCAGTGCGTCATCAGGGGTGACGCGGCCAGGGTCGAGGAATCGGGAGGCGACCAGTTTGCCGTCCTGGTAGGTGAAGTACGCGCTACTGCCACTACCGGCGCCCTGGTCGTAGATTTCGCCGGTACCGTTCTTGAGAGTGCCAGTCACCACCATTTTCTGGCCCTCAAGGGTGTAGGCGAACGACAATGCTCCGTCGGCGCCCAGGTGCACCGAGGCAGGGTCAATGGTCGAGTAGTCGGGGATCTTGCCCAGTTCATCGAGGGCATCGGCAAGGTTCTTCTTCAAGGTCGGAAGTCGGGTCATCGCCTCATGGGCCTCATCGCTGCCGGCGCCGTGGGCATAGGCCTTGCCCGCGGCGTCATCGAGGGCCTTTTGGGCGGCCCGTACCCGGGCCATCGCCTCGAGCACAGCCCGATCGTTGGCCCGCAACAGATCATCGAACGCCGTCTGATCCTCTGAAGTGCCAGGCGCCGGGCTCAGGGGCCGATCCCAGCCGGCCAGGTGCGCCGTGACGTCGGAACCATCGGTCGGCGCCCGGCGGAGACCACCCTCGACCGTGTAACCCCCGCTGAGAGCTTGCACCGCTTCGGCCCTGGCCCGACCGTCGGCAACACCGTCGGCAACCACTTTGCGGATTTCGCGGGTCTTGCCGACCAAGAACTGCTGGAATTGGCGAGCCCCCGCAGGGGTGTCCAGGCCACGCCAGGTGGCGGCGGCCTCTTTGATCTCACGTTCGACTGCATCGAGTCGCTGTCGGCACTCGCGGTTGTGTTCAACGGCACCTCGCAGCACCGCCTCGAACTCCTTGTCTGCTGCCACCGATGCCGCGAGCCGTTGCGCCAATTGCGTTTCGCGTTTCCGCGCAGCATCGGCGAACGCACCGCGTTCTTGAAGCACGCCGAAAACGGTAACCCCGTGCTTCCGCCGCCGACAATTCAGTCAGAACCTCAACCCTCGGGGTGATGGTCAGCGCTTTCGACACCCCGGGTCAGACCGCGGGCGCTCGGTGGCATCGCGGTGCCGTCTACATGCAGATGGGCGGCCCCGGCTTCGCTTACCGCAACGACGAGACAAGACGAGGAGACGAGAGGAAGACCGCAAATCGGGCAGTCGAGGCAGCCAGGCATTTACTGGCGCGCTTGTTGCTCCTACTGACCGCTGTAACGCTGCCAATTTGAGGCCACCGCCGCGGGCGGGGTCACCCCAGACTCGTCGGCTAACGCCTGGCGCCGCCAACGCCGCCAGCCCAGCGGAGCCGACCAGCAACGGAAGGGGCGTCATGCGGAAACATAGCCGACCGGCCCGGATCCCGTTTACATCCTGACCACGCTCGATACGCGCCCACCGCAGATCGGCTCTCCGCCTGCATTTTCGTAGCGGAAGCAACGGTGTAAGCGCGAATGCGGCTTCCGGGGATACCATCCGTGACGTGACCATGACGCAGCCTTGGCCGACGCCGCCGCAGCCCAGCCGTCCCCGTACTTGGCTAGCCACAGCCCTCGCCATCCTGGCGGTCGTCCTCGCCGCCGCGGCGCTGATCGTGGCGCTTACTCGGCCGGGGTCAGGGGCAGAACCTACCTATACGGCTGCGCAAAAGACTGAGGCGAAGACGCA
Organism: Mycobacterium sp. IDUB_21; assembly: GCF_055419425.1. NCBI lineage: Bacteria > Bacillati > Actinomycetota > Actinomycetes > Mycobacteriales > Mycobacteriaceae > Mycobacterium > Mycobacterium sp. IDUB_21. The sequence goes on from NZ_JBVAXQ010000001.1 coordinate 104,383, forward strand.
ATTATGTGATCAATACCTTCTCGCGGCGCACGCGATGAGCATCGAGACTGCTCCGGACGGAGATGTTGCGTTAGCGCGGGTCGCTATGTCAAATGGCGCTTTGATCCTTGAGACCGCCTCGGCGAATCCAGCACTCGAAAGCAAGTATCGAGACGCCGCACGCGCTCTAGCTGGTTCCTACCAAAAGATGGCCGCAAAAGGTACTCGCGGCATGTCGAGTCCGAGTGAATGGCAGGCGGCTGTCGATGAAACGAATGCAAAGGACCGCACAATGAAGGGCTTGTGCGGTGACTGATCTTCCCGACTCGAGACCATTCACGCCGATACTGATCGGCGCATGGTGGCCTGCGCCGCCCACCGGGCCGGCTGATGCAGTCGCCTATTGGTCCGGCCACAAGGACGTCAAACAGCGAGAAGCCCAAGAGATCGACAACCTTATTACCTGGCTCGGGCAACGCAACAGTGGCCACACGGCAGAAGATATGCTAACTCGTCTACGCCTCGGCAAAAAACGTCTTCTCAGTGTTGCCCATCACTGTCGTAGTAAAAGCGAGGCGAATAAAAGCGTCGCCGAGGCGGTGAATCATCTGCGGGATCGCCTCAAAACGATTGCAAACGACGGCAACAACAAAATCGACGAGATCCTTAAAAGACAAGGATCGATCGAAACCAAACTACCCGAAGTTAACGCAGCAATCTTCACAGCTAACACCGACGCCGGCAATGCCGCGACGACTGCAATAAATGCAATAGTCGACGCTACTCAACAGATGTTTGACGAAACCGGGGCTGATGCCACGGCACGAAAGTGGCTGCAGAACAACGGTGCGAATCTCGATGTGCCACCGCCGGGAGGACCCCTCACTGCCGAACAGATAGCCAGAACGCAAAACCCTGATGGCGATGGCGGCGCCGGCGGACAGGGCGGTCTCGGCACCAACGGTTCGCAACCCGCCGGCGGCGATAGCGCGAACGGCGGTGACGGTGGAGCTGGCGCTGCCGGTGTAAGCGGGGGTAGTACACCTACAACTTCCAACGGAAATGGGGGTGACGGTGGAGCCGCCGGTAACGGTGGAAGCGGAGGTAATACGCCTACAACGACCGGCGGAAACGGTGGTGACGGTGGGGCTGCCGGCGGGAGTGGAGCGCGTACGCCTGCGACCACCGGCGGAAACGGTGGTGACGGTGGGGCTGCCGGTGGAAGCGGAACGGGTACACAAACAACAACGGGTGGCAGCGGTGGCGACGGTGGAGCCGCCGGGAACGGCGGAAACGCGGGGGGCAGCGGCACTTTCGTGGGTGGCGGCGGCAACGGAGGTGGTAGCAACCCCGGAGGTGCTTCAGCCGGTGCTAACGGCGGCAACGCCACCCCGAGTGGAGGTAATGGCGTTTCTACTGGAGCCAACGGCGGCGGCGCCGGCGGAAGTGGGACTACAACAGCGGCCAATGGCGGTGGCAGCGGTGGTGGTAGTGGGGCCAATGGTGGCGGGAGCGGTAGCGCTACAACAGCGGCCAACGGCGGTGGCAGCGGTGGTGGTAGTGCGGCCAATGGCGGTGGTAGCAGCGGCGGCGCAAGTACGGTGGCCAACGGTGGTGGCAGCATCGGCAGTGGACCGGGCCCAGGCGTCGGATCGCCGGGCGGCGCCCCTGGGTTTACTGGAGGCGGCGGGGGGATCGGTACCCCCGGTGGCGGTGGGTCCGGCGGCGGACTCGCTGGCGCATCACCCATGTCATCGATGTCCGGCCTCGGCGGTGGCAGTGGTGGCGGCGCCCCAACCGCATCTGGTCCTTCGGGCGGCGGTCCGAGCCAGGCGTTCGCCTCGGGTACGCCCGGGGGGCCGGCCGGGCCAGGAGGGCCAGGCGGACCGCAACCTCCGTGGGCGCAGAGCGGGGCGGATTCCTCTGGATTTGGCCAGTCGTCGGGTCCGCAGGTTTCGCCGTCGCCGTCGGTGACGCCGATGGCGGGCGGCATGCTCGGCAACCTGAGCCATCTGGGCGGCACAAGCCCGGAGGTCGCCCCGACGGCTCCGACCACGGGTGCGCCGGCGGCGACACCGGCGCCCCCTCCCATGACAGCCGGGCCGGCCTCGGTACCGTCGGCGCCGATCAGCGCCGGGCCAGCAGGGCCGTCGGGCCCATTGCCCGGCTACGGGGCGGATCTACGGCCAGCCGGGGCCGCCGCGCCGGCCGCACCAGCTCTCCCAGGCGGGCCTCCGGCCGCCACGTCACCGCCGCCTGGCGGACCCACGACACCCACCTCCGGTGGAACCGCCGTCACGTCCTCCGGTGATCGTCTCGCGCCGGGCAAACCAACCGCGAGCACAAGTGGGCAGTCGGGTGCGGCGCTGGCCGGCGGTGCGGCCGCCGGAGGTACGGCCGGGGCGGGGGCAGGTACAGCCGCCAAGCGGATGGCCGAACAGGACGATCTGCAGCGCAAGGTTGATGCGGTGGCCCGTCAGGCACCGAACCTGGCGTGGGCGGCCGGGCTGCGCGACGACGAGACCACCACCGTGCTGGTCACCGACCTGGCCGGCGGCTGGACCCCCCCCTACGTCCAATTGCCTCCTGGCGTCACGTTGCTCGCCCCCGCACAGCGCCGTCACGACCTGAGCGTGGTCGATCTGCTCGGCGCGGTCGTCGCCACCGCAACACATCAGCCCAACACCTATGTAGCTGACGCCGGCCCAGGCGATCCGGCGCCTGGGACCGGGGAGCGCGCCCGCTACGGCCAGCGCGTCGACGAACTGGGCCCCACCCTGATCGATGCGGCCGGCGCCAGTTCGTGGTTGCCGCGCATCGTGCAGACCGTCGCTCACGCCGTGGCCCGCAGATCCGGTGTCGCCGAAAACGAAATCGAGCTGTTCCGGGAAGTGGTCACCGGTGCCGCCGGCCGGGTGCTGTCGGCCTATCCTCACCATGCCCCTAAGGATGTCGCCGACTGGATGCTGTTGGCGGCCATCGACGCCCTGATCGACGGCAGCGAAGAACTCGCCCGCTACCACCTGGCCTGGCATCAGGCGGTCACCCCGGTCAGGCACGCGGTATGAGCGCACCAGACGGGTCGCCGTGCGGTGCGGCGATGGCCGGACTAACGCAGCTGTTGGAATCCGAGACCACAGCGGAGTTGAATCCCGCTGACAAGAAACAGGCGTGGACGACGGCAGCCGCTGCGGTCACCCACCTGCGCGCCCGGCTCACCGAAATCTGCGAAGCCGGGGATCAAGCCTGCAATGCGGCGGCCGCCTCGACTGCGCCGGACGCCGACAAGCTCACCCAACTCAACGCGATTAAAGACCGCGTCAACAGCGATGCCGCCGTTGCCAGCCGGGCGGCGGTGACAAAGATCGTCGGCGTCATCCAAGGCCTACTCGCCGCCGCCGACAGCGCCGATGACGCCCCCAAATGGCTTGCCGCACAGGGGTTTGATATCACAGACCCCGCGCCCCCGCCGCCGATCCCCAAAGGGAAGCTTCGCTAGCCCCCGACCACAGCGGCATCCCCGAACGTCATCTCGACATGCCCCACCGTCGATGACATCATCGGCCGTTTCGGCAGGCCCAGTGCGGCCAACTCACGGGCGTACGGGTGGGTACCCAACCGCAGCGTCGTACCGCCCATCGCGCCGCGAACTCCGGAAACCCGCATCTCCCAGGCTACTTGGCGAGTCACACCGTCGAGGTGGCTGAACGCCTGCAATGTCCGCGGCTGGGAGGTGAACAGACCCGGCACCGGCAACCCGCGCCCGAACTCCATCGTGGCGATGTGCTCGCCGTCGGCGGCGACGTCGAAACCCAGCCGCTTACCGTCGCGAACGGTGAAGTCCGCCATGATCTTCGGGAATCCCCAGATGGTGCGTCCGGCCTCGAGGGTGAACTCCTGATCCACCGGCAGGTGATGGATGAACGCGCCGGCGGACCCCAGCGCGCGCCAGCCGCTGGCAGACGTACCCGGCGGGTTGATCATCACCGCGGTGCCGAATTCGTGGTACTTACCGAGATCGCCGTCGATGTAGCGGGCCAGCATCAGGTTGACCACCGCCCGCCCGGGCCGGTGCTGGAAAACCTGCAGGCCGCTGTAGTCGATCATCGCCTGTGCGGCGTCTGACGGAACCGAGAACATCGCGCTATGCACATCTGCCTGACGGACGCGGACGGGCATGGTAAGCACAGTGCCAGCGATGGTGTGCTGCGAAAGAGCCATGACGCCCACTGTAATCCGGAGGACGCTGATGACCGAGGTAATGGCTGATGTAAAGCCGACGACCAAGCCCGACGTCGACCTGACCGACGGCACGTTCTACGCCGACGGCGGGGCGCGCGCCGCCTACAAGTGGATGCGGGCGCACGAGCCGGTGTTCCGGGACCGCAACGGGCAGGCCGCGGCGGCCAGCTACGCCGCGGTGATCGATGCCGAGCGCAACCCCGAGCTGTTCTCCAACACCGGCGGCATCCGTCCCGACCAGCCGGGTATGCCGTACATGATCGACATGGACGACCCGGAGCACCTGGTGCGCCGCAAGCTGGTCAACGCCGGCTTCACCCGCAAGCGGGTCACGGACCGACGCCCGTCGATCGAGAAGTTGTGCGACTCGCTGATCGACGCGGTCTGTGAACGCGGGGAGTGTGACTTCGTCCGCGACATCGCCGCGCCGCTGCCGATGGCGGTGATCGGCGACATGCTCGGGGTGGCGCCGACCGAACGCGCGATGCTGCTCAAGTGGTCCGACGACCTGGTGACCGGGCAGAGTTCGCACCTGGACCCGGAGTCGGAGATCTTCCAGGCGGTGATGGAGGCCTTCGCCGGCTACACCGCGTTCACCATGGACATGATCGCCAAACGGCGCGCCGAACCCACCGACGACCTCTACTCGGTCCTGATCAACGCCGAGGTCGACGGGCAGCGGATGTCCGACGACGAGCTCGTCATGGAGACCCTGCTGATCCTGATCGGCGGCGACGAGACCACCCGGCACACCTTGAGCGGCGGCACGCTGGCGCTGCTGCGCAATCGCGACCAGTGGGACGCGGTACAGCGCGACCCGGAGTTGCTGCCCGGCGCCGTCGAGGAGATGCTGCGCTGGACGTCGCCGGTGAAGAACATGTGCCGCACGTTGACCGCCGACACCGAGTTCCACGGCACCCAGCTGCGTCAGGGCGAGAAGATGATGCTGCTGTTCGAGTCGGCCAACTTCGACGAAGCCGTCTTCGACGACCCGGATCGGTTCGACATCCGGCGCGACCCCAACAGCCACGTGGCATTCGGATTCGGGGCGCACTTCTGCCCGGGCAACCAGCTGGCTCGCCTCGAGCTGAACGTGATGGTGGGCAAGGTGCTGCAGCGGCTGCCCGATCTGCGGCTGGTCGACGGGGCCGAGGTGCCGCTGCGGCCGGCGAACTTCGTCAGCGGCCCGGAGTCGATGCCGGTGGTGTTCACGCCAACGGCACCCACGGCTGCGTCGAGAAGGGGCTAAGCCGCTGCTCGCATCGTCTCCACAATCGCCTCGACCGGCGAACTCCACGTAATGCCGAGATCGGCCAACGTCGCCGAGTCGTCGGTCGGGGTGGCCGAGGTCAACAACCAGGCCGCCTCGTAACTCAGGCCCTCGGGCAGCGGCAGCAGCTTGCTGGCCAGGTCACTTACCCGCCCGATACCGCGAAACGCACTGGGGGCTACCGAGATCCGTCGCACCGGCTTACCCAGACCTTGCTCCACCGCGGTGATCATCTCGTCGAAGCCGACCATGATCCCACCGCACAGGTAGCGGTGCGGGCCGCGACCGGGCTTCATCAACGCGGCATGCACGCGGCCGACATCGCGGACGTCGACCATCGCCATTCCGCCGCGCACCACCGGCGCCACCCGGTACTTCACGATCGGCGCCCAGCCCCGCTCCGTGACGCCCGGCGCCGTCCAGAAGGCCGGACCGACCACGCTGGAGGGATAGGTGACCACCACCGGGGCGCCCTCATCCTGCAATCGTCGGGCCACCCGCTCGCCGTAGGCCTTGGTGCGGGCGTAGGCGCTGCGACCGGGCACGGTCGGCGAGTCCGGGCCGATCACACCGTTGGGCGGCGGGAACAGCGCGCTGTAGCTGCTGACCGACACCACCGGATCCAGGCCGGCTTCCACCGCCCGGGTAAGGATCGCCTCGGTGGCGTGGGCGTTGATGTCCCACATCAGCTTTTCCAGACGGTCGTTGGTGCCGACCACCCCGGCGGCGTGCAGCACCGAGTCGCAGCCGTCCAGCAACGACCCCACCACGCCGGCGTCGCGGATGTCGCCGTCGAGCACCTCCAGGGCGCCCAACTCGCGAAGCCGGGGAATGACGGGCTCGGAACCGCAGCCCGGCGCGACCAGCAGTCGTACCGAGTGGCCGGCTTCCAGCAGCGTCTTGACGGTGTGGGCGCCGACGTAGCCGGTACCGCCGGTGACCGCGACCTGCATCAGCGGTTCTTGAACTCCGGCTTGCGCTTCTCGGCGAAAGCCCGCGGACCCTCTTTGGCGTCCTCGCTCAAGAACACCTTGATGCCGATCTTGGTGTCGATCGCGAAGGCGTCGTTCTCGTGCATGCCCTCGGTCTCGTGGATGGTGCGCAGCATCGCCTGTACGGCCAGCGGACCGTTGTTGTTGATCTGCTCGGCGATCTCCAGAGCCCTGGTCAGCGCGTGCCCGTCCGGCACCACCTGGCCGATCAGGCCCATGCCCAGCGCCTCGGCGGCGGTGATGTGCCGACCGGTGAACAGCAGGTCACACGCCATCGTGTACGGAATCTGGCGCACCAGTCGCACCGCGGATCCGCCCATCGGGTACAGGCTCCACTTGGCTTCGGAGATGCCGAACTTGGCGCTCTCGCCGGCGATGCGGATATCGGTGCCCTGCAGGATCTCGGTGCCACCGGCGATCGCGGGGCCCTCCACCGCGGCGATCAGCGGCTTGGTCAACCGGCGGCCCTTGAGCAGCCCGTCGATGCGCGACGGGTCGTAGCTGCCGTCCTTGAACGAGTCGCCGGGCGCCTTCTGGTTGGCCGCCTTGAGGTCCATGCCGGCGCAGAAGTAACCGCCGGCGCCGGTCAGGATGCACGAGCGGATCTCGTCGTCGCTGTCCACCCGGTCCCAGGCCTCGACCATTATCTGCAGCATTTCGCCGCTCAGAGCGTTGCGGGCCTCGGGCCGGTTCAGCGTCAAAATCAGCGTGTGTCCGCGCTGTTCCACCAGGGCGTGGGGCTGTTGTGACGACTCGCTCACCGACGTCCGCCTTTCCGGATTGGGGCCTCGACTTGAAAACGAAATGTAACACGTTCTAGTTTGTGTGTTGTGGCTCTCAACATCGCGGATCTCGCCGAACACGCCATCGACGCCGTTCCGGATCGGGTTGCCCTGATCTGTGGCGACGACCAGCTGACCTACGGGCAGCTGGAGGAGAAGGCCAACCGGCTGGCTCATTATCTGATCGCCCAGGGCGTCAAGAAGGACGACAAGGTCGGCCTGTACTGCCGCAACCGCAACGAGATCGTCGTTGCGATGCTCGGCATCGTCAAGGCCGGCGCCATCCTGGTCAACGTCAACTTCCGCTACGTCGAGGGCGAGTTGCGCTACCTGTTCGACAACTCCGACATGGTCGCGCTGGTGCACGAGCGCCAGTACAGCGACCGGGTCGCCAACGTGCTGCCCGAGACCCCGAATCTCAAGACCGTCCTGGTGATCGAGGACGGCAGCGATGGGGACTACGCCCGCTACGGCGGTGTGGAGTTCGAGACGGCGCTCGAACAGGGCTCACCGGAGCGCGACTTCGGGCCGCGCAGCGCTGACGACATCTACCTGCTCTACACCGGCGGCACCACCGGGTTCCCCAAGGGCGTGATGTGGCGTCACGAGGACATCTACCGGGTGTTGTTCGGAGGCACCGACTTCGCCACCGGTGAGCCGATCGCCGACGAGTACGACTTGGCCAAGCAGGCCGCCGCCAACGCGCCGATGATCCGCCACCCGATACCGCCGATGATCCACGGCGCGACCCAGTCGGCGACCTGGATGTCGCTGTTCAGCGGCCAAACCGTGGTGCTGGCACCGGAATTCGACGCCGATAAGGTGTGGCGCACCATCCACGACCACAAGGTGAACCTGCTGTTCTTCACCGGGGATGCGATGGCGCGACCGCTGCTGGACGCGCTGGTCGCCGCGAGCGACGGTGCTGACTACGATCTGTCGTCGCTGTTCCTGCTGGCCTCCACCGCGGCGCTGTTCAGCCCCAGCATCAAAGAGCGACTGCTGGAGCTGCTGCCCAACCGGATCATCACCGACTCCATCGGGTCGAGCGAGACCGGGTTCGGCGGCACCAGCGTCGTCGCCAAGGGCGAAGCGCACACCGGCGGGCCGCGGGTAACCATCGACAGGACCACCGTGGTGCTCGACGAGGACGGCAACGAGGTCCAGCCCGGCTCCGGCGTGCGCGGCATCATCGCCAAGCGCGGCCACATCCCGGTCGGCTATTACAAGGACGAGAAGAAGACCGCCGAGACTTTCAAAACCATCAACGGGGTGCGCTACGCCATCCCGGGCGACTTCGCACAGGTCGAGGCCGACGGGAGCGTCACCATGCTGGGCCGCGGCTCGGTGTCGATCAACTCCGGAGGCGAAAAGATCTACCCCGAGGAGGTCGAGGCAGCCCTCAAGACCCACCCGGACGTGTTCGACGCCCTGGTGGTCGGGGTGCCCGACGCCCGCTACGGCCAGCACGTCGCCGCGGTGGTGCAGGCACGCGGCAATGCCCGGCCGTCTCTGGAGGACATCAACACCTGCGCGCGCACCGAGATCGCCGGCTACAAGGTGCCGCGCAGCCTGTGGTTCGTCGACGAGGTCAAGCGCTCACCGGCCGGCAAGCCCGACTACCGCTGGGCCAAGGAGCAGACCGAAGCCCGTCCTGCCGACGAGGTGCACGCCAAGCACGTGGCGGCCGACAACTGATTCACCGGAACTTAACGGCAAACCGCGTCCGGCGACCGGGGGTTCGGCGCTAGTCTCGGTCGATGCAGCGACTTTCGGGCGTCGACGCGGCGTTCTGGTCAGCCGAAACGGCGGGCTGGCACATGCACATCGGTGGTCTGGCGATCTTGGATCCCAGCCAGGCGCCGAATTACAGCTTCGATCTGGTCCGCCAACTGCTGATCGAGCGACTACCGCAACTGCCGCAGCTGCGCTGGCGGGTCAGCGGCGCACCGCTCGGGCTGGACCGGCCATGGTTCGTTGAGGACGACGAACTCGACATCGACTTTCATGTGCGGCGCATCGGCGTACCCGCCCCGGGTGGGCGGCGCGAGGTCGAAGAGCTGGTGGGCCGGCTGATGTCCTACAAGCTGGACCGTTCCCGGCCGCTGTGGGAAGTGTGGGTGATCGAGGGTGTCAAGGGCGGCCGGGTCGCGACGCTGACGAAGATGCACCACGCGATTGTCGACGGCGTCTCCGGGGCGGGCCTGTCCGAGATCATGCTGGACGTCACCCGCGAACCGCGTCCGCCGCAACCGGAGTCGGTCGGTTCGCTGACCGGGGACCGCGTCCCCGGCTTCGAGCGCCAGGTGATCGGTGCCCTGGTCAACGTTGCGGTCATGACGCCGTTCCGGATCGGCCGGCTGCTGCAGCAGACAGTCCGCCAGCAGATCGCCACGATAGGGCTGGGACTGGCTCGCAAGCCACCGCGCTACTTCGACGCCCCGGTGACCCGGTTCAACGCGAGCGTGTCGCCGCACCGGCGGATCACCGCCACCCGAGTCGAACTCGCCAGGATCAAGGCCGTCAAGGACGCCTACGGGGTGAAGCTCAACGACGTGGTGCTCGCCATGGTCGCCGGTGCCGCAAGGGATTACCTGAGCAAGCGCGGCGAGTTGCCCGACAAGCCGCTGGTCGCCCAGATCCCGGTTTCGACCCGCACCGACGACAGTCAGGGCGAGGTCGGTAACAAAGTCAGTTCGATGACTGTGTCGTTGGCCACCGATATCGAAGGAGCGGGCCACCGGCTCAAGATGATTCACGAGAACACCCAGAGCGCCAAGCAGATGGCCAAGGCGCTGTCGGCACATCAGATCATGGGACTGACCGACACCACCCCGCCGGGACTGCTACAGCTCGCCGCGCGCGCCTACACCGCGACCGGACTGTCGAACCGGTTGGCCCCGATCAACCTCGTCGTCTCCAACGTTCCGGGCCCGTCGTTCCCGCTCTACATGGCCGGAGCGGAAGTGGAATCGCTGGTGCCGCTTGGCCCGCCGGTGCTCGACGTGGCGCTGAACATCACCTGCTTCTCCTACCGCGAACACCTCGACTTCGGGTTCGTGACCACACCGGAGGTCGCCGACGACATCGACGAGATGGCCGATGCGATCGGCCCGGCGCTTGCCGAGTTGGAGCGGGCCGCCGGCCGGGGCAAAAGCCGGACCGGGCGGCGCTGAGCATCACCGGCCCGGCAGCGCCTGCACCACCCGGATCATCGGGGTCAGCAGCTTCTGCCATAACGGACCCGAGATCCCCAGTGGCGGGTCCAGATTCAGGATGCGGGCGGTGGAGACCGTCTGCGACTCGGTGTACTTGAGGATGCCGTCGGCGCCGTGGCGCCGGCCCACCCCGGAGGCCTTCATCCCGCCCATCGGTGCCGCCGTGGACCCGAAGGCCAGTGCGTAGCCTTCGTCGACGTTGACGGTGCCGGACTTGATCCGGGCGGCGATCGCCTCACCCTGGGCCTTGCTCGCGGCCCACACGCTGGCGTTCAGACCGTATTCGGTGTCGTTGGCGCGTGCGATGGCCTCGTCGACGCTGTCAACCGGGTAGATGGAGACGACCGGTCCGAACGTCTCGTTGCGCCCGCACTCCATCTCGTCGGTGACATCGGTCAGTACGGTGGGCTCGAAGAACAACGGGCCGATGTCGGCGCGGGCGTTTCCTCCGGCGACAACCTTGGCGCCCTTGGCTTTTGCGTCGTCGACATGGTTCGAGACGGTCTTGATCTGATCTTCGGAGATCAGGCTGCCCATGTCGGCGGAGAAGTCATAGGCGCTCGAGAGCTTCATGGCGCGAACCTGCTCGGCGAACTTGGCGGCGAACTCGTCGGCAATCTCCCGCTCGACGTAGATCCGCTCGATTGAGATGCACAGCTGCCCGGCGTTGGAGAAGCAGGCGCGGGTTGCGGCCTTGGCGACCTCGGACAGGTTCGCGCCCTTGGTGACGATCATCGGATTCTTGCCGCCCAGTTCCGCGGAGAACCCGATCAGCCGGGCACCACACTGCTCGGCCAACGAACGGCCGGTGGCGCTGGAGCCGGTGAACATCAGGTAGTCGCACTGCTGCACGATCGCGGTGCCGACCACGGACCCCGGACCGGGCACGACTGCGAACAGCTCACGCGGCAGACCGGCCTGATACAGCAGTTCGGCGTTGGCCAGCGTGCAGTACGGGGTCTGGCTGTCAGGTTTGACCACCACCGCATTGCCGGCCAGCAAGGCGGGGATGGCATCCGAAATCGACAGTGTCATCGGGTAATTCCACGGCGAGATGACCCCGACGACGCCCTTGGGGTGGTGGTTGACGACGGTCTTGACGATGCCGGGCAGCAAGCCCTGCACCCGCTTGGGGGCCAACAACTTGGCGGCCTGGCGCGCGTAGTACCGCGCGTTGAGCATGATGTCGACGATCTCCTCCTGGGCCGCCGAGCGGGCCTTGCCGGTCTCGGCCTGGGCGACGTCCATCAGGAAATCCCGGTTGGCGATCACCAGGTCTCGGTAGCGCTCGATGATCGCGCAGCGCTCTTTGACGCGGCGTGCCGCCCACCGCGCCTGTGCGGCGCGGGCCTTGGCGAAGGCTGCTGTCACGTCTTCGGCGGTGCCGATCGGAATCGTGGTCAGCGCTTTACCGGTGAAGACTTCGTCAATGGTCCTCGATTGGCGGGCGTCGACGTCGTCGATGGCGGCCAGTGCACGTAGCCGGTCGAAGTCTGCGGCGGACGGGGCAGGCATGGCGGTCTCCTACTCGCGGGTAACAAGTGGTTAGCCGCCAACTTACCCCCCGCAGCGGCCGCCCGGTAGCGCGGCGGCATTGGCTTTGAGCCACTCGGTCATCTGGTTCAGTGCGGCCACGCCGGAGTCGAAGCTGCCGTTGTTGGGTTGGGCGGCCAGTGCCACTGCCAGCTGGCCGTGCGGTGTGCCCACGACACCGAACTGCCGCACGAGATAGCCCCCGCCCGGGCCGGGACCCCAGCCGCCCTTGGTCGGGGCGTCGATGCTGGCCAGCCCCCAGCGCTGATCGGGGACGGTGTTGTTCATCAGGCTGTAGACGGGCGCGGCAACGGCCATACACGGCAGGTGGGCGGCGAACACGGCCTGGCGGGCCAGCGGCCACTGGGTCTGGCCGAACGCACTGAATTCCGGTCGCAGCCGCCGGGATTCGACCGCGGTGCCGGGGTCGCCACCGGCTCGCAGCACGGCCTGCACCTGCTGGGCTGCCTGCGGCGCCGGCCCGAGCTCGGACCACAACTTCTCGGCGGCGTCGTTGTCGGAGGCGGTGACGGCCTTGGCTGCCAGATCTTGTGCGTTCGGGCGGTTGGATTGGATCGCCGCGATCGCCAGCGGCACCTTGATGGTCGACCAGGCCACCCCGTTCTGCAGGGTGCCGAGCGTGCCGGCGCCGTTCTGGCCGACCGGCGCGTAGGCGACGCCGATGGTGGCCGGGATGGTGCCGGCCAGCCTCGCGAAGCTGGCTTGCAGGGGCTCTGCGGAGGCGGGGGAGCTCAAGATCAGGGCCAGGACGGCGGCCAGGGCCGCGACGAATACTCGGCGGACAGCAGGCATTGCCTCAGTATTGCGCGCCGGGCGGCTGAAACGGTGGTGGCGCGGCGGCACGGTTCGTGTTCGTGTGGACCGACGAAGGCGAGACCGTGGTGCTCGCCTACTTCACCCTATCCGCGCACGAGATCGTGGCCGTCGACCTGCCGCGCCGCCTTGCGAGGGGAATGCCGGAGCGGATTCCGGCCGTGTTGCTCGCCAGGTTGGCGTTGGACAGCAGTCTTCACGGTCGCGGCTTGGGCGGGCAGTTGCTCTTCGATGTCTACCGGCGCGTGCTGTCTGCAACGCAGACGGTAGCGGCTCGATACCTGGTGGTTGACGCCATCGACGATGCGGCGGTCGCCTTTTATCAACACTATGGCTTCACCCGCTCGCCCGCCGAGCCGTCGATGCGGCTGGTTCGCCGGATCAAAGACATCCGAGCCGACGTCGATACCTCGCGAACCGTCGGTGCCGGCCAGTAGGGTCCTCAACCATGGGTTCGGTCCACGCACGTTAATCTGTCGTCGCGGCGCGTTGCCGCGTTTGCTTGGAGGTATTACCCATGCGCTCTTTCAGCGTGGCAGTGGTCGTCGTGGCTGCCGGCATGTTCGGTTCTTCTGGCGTGGCGGTGGCGGCCCCGAAGGATTACTGCGCAGACCTCAAGGGCGGCAATACCGGCAGCGCGTGTGAGATCCAACTCTCCGATCCCGGGTACACCGTCGACATCAGCATTCCGCTGGACTACCCCGACCAGAAGTCGATCGCCGACTACATCGCCCAGACGCGCGATGCGTTCCTCAACGCGGCCAAGTCCGGCGCGCCCCGCACCACACCGTACGAGTTGAGCATCAAGCCGACGGAATACACCTCGTCGATTCCCCCGCGCGGCACGCAGGCCGTAGTGTTCAAAGTGGGCCAAAACGTCGGCGAGGCCCAGCCACAGACGACGTACAAGGCGTTCAACTGGGACCAGACCTATCGCAAGGCAATCACCTACACGGCCGCACCGGACGACAAGGAACATGCGCCGTTGTGGCGGGTGGATGATCCGCTGAAGACCGTCGCACCGATTGTCCAGGCCGAACTGCAGCAGCAACTGGCACCGGCGCCAGTCGCGCCTCCCGCGCAACCGGGACAGCCGGTTACGACCACGCCGCCGCCGTTGCCGTTCGCGCAAACCGCGCTGTACGACCCGGCCAACTATCAGAATTTCGCGGTGGTCAACGACGGGGTGATCTTCTTCTTCGACCAGGGTGTGGTGTTACCCGCCTCAGCCGGGGGGATACAGGTGTTGGTGCCCCGGGCGGCGATCGACCCGATGATTGCGTAACACTTCCAAACTCTGGTTTCGTAGATGGGCCGCGTCACCAGGAGCTTCTCCCGACCCGCAGATCCGCGAAGGCCTCACCGAATAACGATCCGGAACACCGGATCGGCGCATTCGGTGCCCTCGGCGGACAGCACCCGTTTGAGCACCTTGAAGGTCTCAGTGCGCGGCAGCTCATCGGCCACCCGCACATAGGACGGCCACTGCTTAGGCCCGAGGTCGGGCTGCTCGGACAGGAACGCGTGAAAGGCATCCGCGTCGAACGAAGCCCCGCGGGCCAACACCAGCGCCGCCATCACCTGATCGCCCACCGCCGGGTCTGGGATCGGATACACCGCCACCTCTGCAACAGCATTGTGGCGCAGCAGGATCCGCTCGATCGGCGCGGTACCCAGGTTCTCGCCGTCCACCCGCATCCAATCCCCCAACCGACCGGCAAAGTACGCGTAGCCGGCTTCGTCGCGGTAGGCCAGATCGCCGGAGTGGTAAATCCCGCCGGCCATCCGCTGCGTCTCGGCGTCGGGATCGCGGTAATAGCCGCGGAATTGGCCACGCCCCTTCAGATTCACCAGCTCGCCGACCACGCCCGGCGGGCACTGTTCGCCGGTGTCGACGTCGACGATCGCGTTCCCGTCGACCAGCGGGCCCAGGGCTCCGGCCGGGGTATCCGGAGTGCGGCTGATAGCGACCCCGCCCTCGGTGGAGCCGAAGGCGTCGACCACCGTGCAGCCGAACCGAGCCGCGAACCGCTCCAGGTCCCGCGGCGCCCCCTCGTTGCCATACAGCAGCCGAAGCGGGTTGTCGGCGTCGTCGGCCTGCGGCGGGGTCGCCAGCACATACGACAGCGGCTTGCCGACGTAATTCGCATAGGTGGCACCGAAGCGGCGTACGTCGGGAATGAAGCCGGACGCGGAGAACTTGCGCCGCAACGCGATCGACGCACCCGCAGCCACTGCCACCGACCAGCCCGCCATCACCGCGTTGGAGTGGAACAGCGGCATCGACAGGTAGCACACGTCCGAGCGCCCCAGGCCGAACCGCTGCGAGAGCATCAGCCCGGGGAAGGCCGCCTTCCACTGCGTGCAGCGCACCGCCTTCGGATCACCGCTGGTGCCCGAGGTGAAGATCAGCATGAACAGATCGTCGGGATCGGTGTCGCGGAACCTCACCGCAGCACCGTCGTAGCCGGCCAACTCCGAGGCCCACGAGGATGACTCGACATCGATCGCACCGGGAACGCCGGCGTCGGCGGTGTTGTCGGCCAATACCAGCTGGCAGTCCGCGTGGGCCACGTCGCGCTCCAGCGCTGCCCCGCGTCGGGTGGGGTTCAGACCCACCGGCACGATTCCGGTCAGTGCGGCTGCCACCAGCAAGGTGGAGAAGAACGGGGTGTTGCCCAGCAGCACACCGACGTGCGGCGGCTTGTCGGGGTCGAGACGGGCGCGCAGCACGGCGCCCAGCCGGGCGCCCGCCGCGATGTGGTCTCGCCAGCTGACGAAGGAGTCCTCGTAGAACACGCCACGGTCGTCCACCTCGGCCAGTGCGGCCAGCAGTGCTGTGAAGGTGGACTGTTCGTCAATTCGGGCCGGTGCTGACATGGAGATCAGATTAGTGCTGCAATAGAGCGGTGACTGATACCCAGGCCTTCGACGCCACAGCAGCCTTGAAAAACATCGCCGATATCGAGGCCATCAAGCAGGTCAAATACCGCTACCTGCGCGCCCTGGACACCAAGCACTGGGACGACTTCGCCGCCACCCTGGCCGACGACGTCACCGCCGCCTACGGCCAATCGATGGGCAAAAAGCAGACCTTCGCCGACCGCGACTCGCTGGTGGAGTTCATGCGGAACTCGCTGCCCGGCAACATCATCACCGAGCACCGGGTGAACCACCCCGAGATCACCCTCACCGGTCCGGACACCGCTACCGGAATCTGGTACCTGCAGGACCGGGTGATCGTGCCCGACGTCAACCTGATGCTGATCGGCGCAGGTTTCTATCACGACACCTACCGCCGGACCGACGATGGCTGGAAGCTCAGCCACACCGGCTACGCCCGCACCTATGACGCGACCATCGCCCTGACGGACCTGCCCGGGTTCAACGTGACGTTCGGTGAGGCGCTGAACCGCTAAAACCTCCGACCGAACCAACTACGCCGGCGTTTCCGCCAGTTCGCGGCCGATCGCCAGCAGCTGCCCGGTGGCACCCCCGAGCGCGAACTCGGTCTGCTTGGCGGCCAGGAAGTAACGGTGGATCGGATGGTCGGTGTCGATGCCGACCCCGCCGTGGATGTGGACGATGCTGTGCGCCACCCGATGTCCGGCTTCGGCCGCCCAGAACGCGGCCGTGGCCACCTCACTGGCCGCGGGCAGCCCTTCGCCGACCCGCCAGGCCGCCTGGGTCAGCGTGAGTCGCAGGCCCTTGACATCGATGTATCCGTCGGCCAGCCGTTGCGACACAGCCTGGAAGCTGCCGATCGGCTTGTCGAACTGCTCCCGCTCGCGGGCGTATTCAGCGGTCAGGGCCAGACCGCGCTCCAGCACGCCCAACTGGTAGGCGCTGTGGCCCAGCGCCGTCAGGCTGGTCAGGTAGTCGAGCGCCTCGGTACCGCCGACGAGGCGGCCGGTCTCCAACTCGGTCCCGGACAGCTCAAGGTGTCCGACACTGCCCAGGCCGGTGGTGGCCAGCGGGGTCACTGTCACGCCCGGGTCGGTGGCGGCCACCAGGAAGACACCGGTGCCGGAATCGGTTTCGGCCGGCACCAGGAAGGCGTCGGCCACCGGCGCGAAGCCGACTTGGGTGCGGGTGCCGGTGAGCCGGAAACCGGAGTCGGTGCCGGCAGCCCGGACCGGGCCCTCGCCCATGTCGCCGTCGAGCGCGGCGGTGAGGATCTTCTCGCCGGCCACAGCCGGTGCACCCCATGCCTGCTGAAGCTCCGCGGAGCCGAACTTGGCCAGCGTCCCGGCCGCCAGCACCACCGATGCCAGATAAGGCACCGCGGCCAGCTGGCGTCCCAACGCGGTCAGGATCGCCGCCTGCTCCAGCACGCCGTACCCGCCGCCACCCAGTGACTCGCTCGCCGCGCTGGACACGACATCGGCGTCGACGAGCTTGCGCCACAGCCCGGTGTCGAAGCGCTGCTCCAACGCGTCCAGCTCGCGCTGGTGCTCGGGGGTGCACACCGCATCGACGATGGTCCCGACCAAGCCTGAGAGATCTTGTGCTGCCTCGGTTGTGGAGAAGTCCATAACGAATCCTTTACCGGTTGCGGGGGAGGCCCAGGGCCACCATGCCGATGATGTCGCGCTGCACCTCGTTGGTGCCGCCGCCGAACGTCAGGATCAAACACGCCCGGTGCATGCGCTCCACCCGGCCGCGCAGCAGTGCACCGGGGGAGTCCTGGCGCACGGTGGCGGCGGTGCCGAGCACCTCCATCAGCAGCCGGTAGGCCTCGGTGGCCAGTTCGGTGCCGAACACCTTGGCCGCCGAAGCGTCCGCCGGGGACGGGGCGGCGTCGGATGCGGACGCCAGTTCCCAGTTGATCAGCTTGAGCACCTCGGCCTTGGCGAGCACCCGGGCCAGGTTGAGCTGCACCCACTGCGAGTCGATGACCCGGTTGCCGTGGATATCTTTGGTGTTCTGCGCCCAGTCGCGGACCTCGTCCAGTGCGACGAGGATCGGCTGCGCGGACACCAACGCCACCCGCTCGTGGTTGAGCTGGTTGGTCACCAGCTTCCACCCCGCGTTCTCCTCGCCGACCAGGCTGGATACCGGCACCCGCACGTCCTGGTAATAGGTGGCGCTGGTATCCGGGCCCGCCATGGTGTGCACCGGCGTCCAGGAGAAACCCTCGGCGCTGGTGGGAACGATCAGCATTGAGATCCCGCGGTGCTTCTTGGCTTCCGGGTTCGTCCGGGCCGCCAGCCACACGTAGTCGGCGTAGGCGATCAGCGACGTCCACATCTTCTGGCCGTTGATCACGTAGTCGTCGCCGTCGCGGATCGCGGTGGTGCGCAGCGACGCCAGGTCGGTGCCGGCGCCCGGCTCGGAGTACCCGATCGCGAAGTGCAGTTCACCGGCGGCGATCTTGGGCAGGAAGAACTGCTTCTGGTCTTCGGTGCCGAAGGCCATGATCGTCGGGGCGACGCTGTTGATGGTCAGGAACGGCACCGGGGCGCCGGCGATCGAGGCCTCGTCGGTGAAGATCAGCTGATCCATCGGCGACCGCGCCTGGCCGCCGTACTCCTTGGGCCAGCTCAGCGTCAGCCAGCCGTCGTGGCCCATCTGGGCGACCGTCTCGCGGTAGACGTTGCCGGTGCCGTACTCACCCTGTGTCGAACTCAGCGCCTCACGACGCTCCGGGGTCATCAGGGTGGTGAAGTAGGACCGCAGTTCGCGACGCAGTTCTTCTTGGGCGGGCGTGTAACTGATCTGCATCGGGTGCGTCCTTCGCTGGTGATCGGTGTCACGATAGGATTCTGTTCGACAGCCCGTTGTAACACGTTCTAGTCTCGGGGTCCAACGGCCCTGCCTCGTCGTGTGGCGGCGCTGTTGGATCGTATGGTGGCAGTAGCCGACAATGACGGTCGGAAATGTCCGGCCGGCGCAGGGTTTTCGAGGAGATGTCATGCGAGTTGAGGTGGATCTGGATCGTTGCGAGGGCAACGCGATTTGCGTCGGAATCGATCCCGACCTGTTCGAACTGAACGACGACGAGCAGGCTGAGGTCAAGGTCGCACCGATCCCGGCAGATCGCGAAGCCCACGCCATGCAGGCGATCGCCGAGTGCCCGCGGGCCGCACTGCGCCGGGTCGAGGACTAGCGTCGGCCCGACGGGCGACTAGAGGTATTCATAACCGCGGGCGACGACGGGTGCGCCGGCGCTGAACAGGAGCGGCGTACACATGACTGCGAGCGACAACGCGATCGATCTGTCCGGAAAGGTCGCCATCGTGACCGGCGCGGCCGCCGGGTTGGGCCGGGCCGAAGCGATCGGGCTGGCCCGTTCCGGGGCGACCGTCGTGGTCAACGACATCGCGCCGGCACTGGAATCCTCCGACGTGATCGAGGCGATCGCCGCGGCCGGCGGCAAGGGTGTGCCGGTCGCCGGTGACATCAGCCAGCGTTCCACCGCCGACGATCTCGTCAGCACCGCCGACGGTCTCGGCGGACTGAGCATCGTTGTCAACAACGCCGGGATCACCCGGGATCGGATGTTGTTCAACATGTCCGACGACGACTTCGACGCCGTGATCGCGGTGCACCTGCGCGGGCACTTCCTGCTGACCCGTAACGCGGCCGCCTACTGGCGCCAGAAGGCCAAGGATGACGCAGCCGGAACCGTCTATGGCCGCATCATCAACACCTCTTCGGAGGCCGGCCTGATGGGCCCGGTCGGCCAAGCCAACTACGGCGCGGCCAAGGCGGGGATCACTGCGCTGACGCTCTCGGCGAGCCGGGCACTGAGCCGCTACGGGGTACGCGCCAACGCGATCTGCCCGCGAGCCCGCACCGCCATGACCGCCGATGTCTTCGGCGAGGCCCCGGAAGTCGCCACCGGTGAGATCGATCCGCTGTCACCCGAGCACGTGGTGACCTTGGTCCGGTTCCTGGCGTCCCCGGCGTCGGCGTCAGTCAACGGCCAGGTTTTCGTGGTCTACGGACCTGAGGTAATGCTGATGGCCGCGCCGACGGTGGAGTACAAGTTCAGCGCCGACGGGAAAGCCTGGGAGCCGGCCGGGCTATCGGACACGCTGGCGAATTACTTCGCCGACCGCGATCCGGGCCGGACCTTTTCGGCCTCGGAGTTGATGGACTCGGACTAGGACGCGCTTACGGCACAATTAGAACGCGTTTCAGCGAGGCGTGGGTCACAATCGTCCTGACCAGGATGAATAACCAATTTTGCTCCGCTAAAAGTGCCCTTTGACAGTGCGAACGTGTTCTAGTTAGTATGATCCGGCTCACGCGGGTCTGCGTTTGAATCGTGCGAATGACGTCGACCGCATGACGTGGCCGGATACAGTTCTGCGACCACCGGCGGCCCGGCTGCCCGACCTTAAGGGAAGGACGAGCCTTGATCGAACAGCTCACGGTTCCGGCCCGGGCCGTGGGCGGCTTCGTCGAGATGTCGTTGGACACCTTCCGGGCAATGTTCCGCCGGCCGTTCCAGTACCGGGAGTTCCTCGACCAGACCTGGATGATCGCCCGCGTGTCGCTGGTGCCGACCCTGCTGGTCGCCATCCCGTTCACCGTGCTGGTGGCCTTCACCATCAACATCCTGCTGCGTGAGATCGGCGCTGCCGACCTGTCCGGCGCCGGGACCGCGTTCGGCACCATCACCCAGCTCGGACCGGTCGTCACCGTGCTGGTGGTGGCCGGTGCCGGTGCCACCGCCATCTGCGCCGACCTCGGCGCACGAACCATCCGCGAAGAGATCGACGCGATGCGGGTGCTCGGCATCGATCCGATCCAGCGGCTGGTGGTGCCCCGGGCGCTGGCGTCGACGTTCGTCGCGCTGATGCTCAACGGGCTGGTGTGCGCGATCGGCTTGGTCGGGGGCTACGTATTCTCCGTCTTCCTGCAGGGCGTCAACCCGGGCGCGTTCATCAACGGGCTCACCGTGCTGACCGGGCTCGGGGAACTGGTGATGGCCGAGGTCAAGGCGCTGCTGTTCGGCACGGCCGCCGGGCTCATCGGGTGTTACCGCGGGCTGACCGCCAAGGGCGGTCCGCAAGGCGTCGGCAACGCCGTCAACGAGACCGTCGTCTACGCCTTCATCTGCCTGTTCGTCATCAACGTCGTCATGACCGCGATCAGCGTGCGGGTGCTGGTCAAGTGAGCGCCTCATGAGCTACGACGCCACGCTGCGCTTCCGGCGGTTGTTCCGCTGGGTGCCCAAGGCCGTCGACGACTTCGGCGAGCAGGCACTGTTCTACGCCGACTCGATTCGCCATGTCCCCAACGCGGTGACCAAATACCGCAAGGAGACGATCCGGCTGATCGCCGAGATCACCATGGGTACCGGCGCGTTGGCGATCATCGGCGGCACCGTCGGGGTGGCCACCTTCTTGACCTTGGCCTCCGGCGGTGTGATCGCGGTGCAGGGCTTCTCCTCGCTGGGAAACATCGGCATCGAGGCCTTGACCGGCTTCCTGTCGGCTTTCCTCAACGTGCGGATCGTGGCCCCCGTGGTCGCCGGGATCGCACTGGCCGCCACCATCGGCGCCGGCACCACCGCCCAGCTCGGTGCGATGCGGGTCGCCGAAGAGATCGACGCCGTCGAGGCGATGGCGGTGCACGCGGTGTCCTATCTGGTGTCCACCCGGTTGGTGGCCGGCCTGATCGCGATCATTCCGCTGTACTCCCTGTCGGTGCTGGCGGCGTTCTTCGCGGCCCGCTCCACCACGGTGTTCGTCAACTCGCAGTCGCCGGGCCTCTACGACCACTACTTCGATACCTTCTTGATCCCGACCGATCTGCTGTGGTCGTTCCTGCAGGCGATCATCATGTCGATCGCGGTGATGCTGGTGCACACCAACTATGGATACAACGCGGCCGGCGGTCCGGTCGGCGTCGGTATCGCGGTGGGTCAGGCGGTGCGGACGTCACTGGTCGTGGTGGTGGTCATCACGTTGTTCGTTTCACTTGCCGTTTACGGCGGGTCCGGTAACTTCAACCTCTCGGGATAGCAAGGGAATACAGGTGCAAACGGGATCGAGTCGTACCCAGGTGCGGATTGCCGCGGCAGTCTTGGCTGGGATTCTGCTTGCCGCCACCTTGTTCACCTACCTTTCCTATATATCTGTCTTCACCTCCACCGACAAGGTCACCGTCACCTCGCCGCGCGCCGGTCTGGTGATGGAGCAGGACGCCAAGGTCAAATACCGCGGCATCCAGGTCGGCAAGGTCAAGGCGATCAAGTATCAGGGCGATCAGGCCAAACTCGTCCTGGCCATGGACAGCTCCGCGATGCACTACATCCCGTCCAACGCGGCCGTACACATCGCCAGCAACACCGTCTTCGGGGCCAAGTCGGTGGAGTTCATCCCGCCGCCGGTGCCGTCGGGCAAGGCATTGCACGACGGGACGACCGTGCAGGCGTCCGACGTGCAGCTTGAGGTCAACACGCTGTTCCAGAAGCTCACCGACCTGCTGGACAAGATCGACCCGGTGCAGCTCAACGGGACGATCAGCGCGCTGGCCGAAGGGCTGCGGGGCAACGGCGACAACCTGGGCGGGTTGCTGTCCGGGCTGAACGGCTACCTGGAGAAGTTCAATCCCAAGCTCTCGCAACTCCAGACGGGCTTCGCCAAGACCGCGGTCGTCGGCAATATCTACGGCGACGCCGCGCCCGACCTGGCGACGATCTTCGACAACGTCCCGACCATCAGCAAGACGCTGGTCGATCAGCGCGACAACCTGAGCAAGGCGCTGCTGGCGACCACCGGGCTGGCCAACAACGGCTATGACACCTTCGCTCCGGCCGCCGACGACTTCATCGCCGGCATCCAGCGGTTCCGGGCACTGGGTGACCTGCTGGCCGAGTACTCTCCGGAGTTCGGCTGCCTGTTCAAGGGGATCAAGCAGGCGCTGGAGAAGTTCGGTCCGTCGCTGGGCGGCACCAAACCTGCCCTGTACGTGCACTCCAACTTCCTTCCGGGCGCACCCGCCTACACCTATCCGGAGAGCCTGCCGGTGGCCAATGCGACCGGCGGGCCGAACTGCCGCGGCCTGCCGGACATCCCCAGCAAGCAGTACGGCGGCTCCTGGTTCCGGTCTCCGTACCTGGTGACCGACAGCGCCTACATCCCGTTCCAGCCCAACACCGAGGTGCAGTTCGACGCCCCCTCCACCGCGCAGTTCCTGTTCAACGGCGCCTACGCGGAACGGGACGAGTACTGATGAACACCCGCGGAACCCTGATCAAGGTCGCCATCTTCACCGTCGCCATGCTGCTGGTGTCGGCCGGCCTGGTGGTGGTGTTCGGCGAGTTCCGGTTCGCCTCCAACCACACCTACCACGCCGATTTCGCCAGTGCATCGCGGCTCAAGGGCGGCGAGGACGTGCGGATCGCCGGAATCCCGGTGGGCACCGTCAAGCGCGTCGAGCTGACGCCGGACAACCACGTCGCCGTCACCTTCGACGTCAACAAGCGCTACCAGCTCTACGACTCGACCCGCGCGCTGATCCGGTACGAGAACCTGGTCGGCGACCGGTATCTGGAGATCGCCTCCGGGGCCGGCGATTTGCGCAAGCTGCCGCCCGGCGGCACCATCTCCCGGGAGCACACCCAGCCGGCACTGGACCTGGACGCCCTGCTGGGCGGGATGCGCCCGGTGCTCAAGGGCTTGGACGGCACCAAGATCAACGAGATCAGCAACGCGATCATCGAGCTGTTGCAGGGCCAGGGCGGCGCACTGACCCAGATGCTGGCCAGCACCAGCTCGTTCACCACCACCTTGGCCTCCCGCGACCAGCTGATCGGTGACGTGATCAACAACCTCAACACGGTGCTGACCACCGTCGACGACAAGAGCGAGCAGTTCGACGCGACCGTCGACCGGCTCCAGCAGCTGATCACCGGCCTGGCTCAGGGCAAGGACGCCATCGCCGGTGCGATCGGCCCGCTGGCCACCGTCGAGGACGACCTCACCGACACGCTGCGCCGCACCCGCCGCCCGCTGCAGGGCATCATCGAGAACGCCCGGCCGCTGGCCACCGTGCTGGACAAGCGCAAAGACGAACTCAACGCGGTCATCGACCCGCTGGAAGAGAACTACCTGCGGCTCAACGCGCTCGGCGCCTACGGCTCGTTCTTCAATATCAACTACTGCACGGTCTCGATGAAGTTCAACGGACCCGCCGGTAGCGACATCATCCTGCCGATGGGTGGCCAGACCGACACCAGCAAGGGGAGGTGCTCTCCTGTCAAGAATTGATGGCGTAAATCCGGTTCGCACCGGAACGTTGGGCATCGCACTGATCGCCTGCCTGATCTTGGTGTCATTCGGCTACACCAGCCTGCCGTTCTGGCCGCAGGGCAAGACCTATCAGGGCTACTTCGCCGACGCCGGCGGGGTCATGCCGGGCAACGACGTGACGGTTTCCGGTATCCGGGTGGGCAAGGTGACCAAGGTGGCGCTCGCCGGGGCCAGTGCGAAGGTGAGTTTCACCGTCGACCGCAAGGTCCGGGTGGGCGATCAGTCGCTAGCCGCGATCCGCACCGACACCGTGCTGGGCGAGAAAGCCCTGTCGGTCACGCCCGGTGGCTCCGGTTCGGTCACCGTGATTCCGTTGGAACGCACCCGGGCGCCGTACACCCTCAACAACGCGCTGCAGGACCTCGGCGGCAACGTCCGCGACCTGGACAAGCCACGGTTCGAGGAGGCGCTGGGCGTGCTCACCGATTCGATGCGCGATGCCACGCCGCAGTTGCGCGGGGCGCTGGACGGGGTGGCCGCGCTGTCCCGCAGTATCAACCGCCGCGACGAGGCACTGGATCAGTTGCTGACCCACGCCAAGTCGGTCACCGGTGTACTCAGCCAGCGCGCCGAGCAGGTCAACCGGTTGGTGCTCGACGGTAACCAGCTCTTCGGTGCGCTGGACGAGCGCCGGCAGGCGCTCGGTGCGCTGATCGCGGGCATCGATGATGTGTCGCAGCAGCTTTCGGGTTTCGTCGGCGACAACCAGAATGAGATCGGTCCGACCCTCAAGAAGCTCAACCTGGTGCTGGACAATATGATCGAGCGCAAGGACCGGATCTCCGGTGCGCTTGACCGGTTGCCCGGATACGCCACCACGCTCGGCGAGGTGGTGGCCTCTGGTCCGGGCTTCCAGATCAACCTCTACGGCCTGCCGCCGCCCACCCTGTCCGAGGTGCTGCTCGACATCTACTTCCAGCCCGGCAAGATCCCGGACAGCCTGGCCGACTATCTGCGTGGAATGATCTCGGAGCGCACTGTGATTAAGCCGAAGTCGCCATGACGCACCGCCTTTCACGCATTGTCCTCGCCGGGGCGCTGGTCGCGCTACTGGTCGCCGGCGTGTACGTGGTGCTGCCGGCGCAGCGCGGCTACCGGATCACCGGTTACTTCGCCTCGGCGGTGGGCCTGTACCCGGGTGATGACGTCCGGGTGGTCGGGGTTCCGGTCGGCCGGATCGAGTCCATCGAACCGCGCGCAGAGAACGTCAAGATCACCATGACGGTGAACAACGACGTGCCGTTGCCGGCCGATGTGCACGCGGTGATGATGGCGCCGAATATCGTGTCGGCGCGGGTTATTCAGCTGGCTCCGGCCTACACCGGCGGCGAACGGCTGGCGGCCGGCGCGGTGCTCGACGAAGACCGCACCGCGGTGCCGGTCGAGTGGGACGAGGTCAAGCAGGAGCTCACCCAGCTCAGTGCACAACTGGCCCCCGGGCCGGGCAAGCTCAACGGCGCGGTGAGCGCATTCGTCAATCAGGCCGCGGACACCTTCGACGGCAACGGCGACTCGTTCCGCAGTGCACTGCGGGAGCTGTCGGCGACGGCGGGCCGGCTCGGCGACTCGCGCACCGACCTGTTCGGCACGGTCAAGAACCTGCAGGTACTGGTCGACGCGCTGTCGGGAAGCAACGAACAGATGGTGCAGTTCACCGACCATGTCGCGGCGGTGTCGGCGGTATTGGCCGACAGTTCGGCCGATCTGGACGTCACGCTGGGCACCCTGAACCAGGCGCTGCGCGACGTGCGCGGCTTCCTGCACGACAACAACGATGCGTTGATAGCCCAGGTCAACAAGCTGTCGGAGTTCACCAAGGTGCTCAGCGACCAGAGCGAGAACTTCGAGCAGGTGCTGCACATCACCCCGCACGGCCTGGTCAACTTCTACCAGATCTACAACCCCGCGCAGGGCACCTTGAGCGGCCTGCTCTCGCTGCCCGACTTCGCCAACCCGGTGCAGTTCATCTGCGGCGGCGTCTTCGACATCGGTTCGGTGCCGGACAACTTCAAGCGGGCCGAGATCTGCAAGGAGCGGATGGGACCGGTCATGCGCCGCTGGTCGATGAACTTCCTGCCGTTCCTGTTCCACCCGATCAACTCGATCACCGCGTACAAGGGACAGATCATTTACGACACCCCGGCGACCGAGGCCAAGGCGCAGACGCCGGTGCCCTACCTGAAGTGGATGCCGGCACCGGGTGTGACGCCGCCGAGCACCGACGACGTCGCCAAGCTGTTCCTGCCGCCGCCGGCGCCGGGGCAGCTGGGCCAGGCGCCCGGCCCGACCGGGCCGCAGCAACCCGGGGCCGGCGCACCACGGGAGGGCGGATGAGCGTGAAGTCTGTTGCCCGCGTCCTCCGGCGGGCCGGGCGGCGCAGCGCGGCTCTGGGAGCCGGAGCGCTGGTGCTGTCCGGCTGCCAGTTCGGTGGGCTGAACTCGCTGAACATGCCGGGCACCGCGGGCCACGGCCGGGGGTCCTACAACATCACCGTGCAACTGCCGGACGTGACGACGCTGCCGCAGAACTCGCCGGTGATGGTCGACGACGTCACCGTGGGCAGCGTCTCCGGCCTCCGGGCCGTGCAGCAACCGGACGGGAGCTTCTACGCGGCCGTCCAACTGTCGCTGGACGGCAACGTCGCACTGCCGGCCAACGCCACCGCGAAGGTCGCCCAGACCTCGCTGCTGGGTTCCCAACACATCGAGCTCTCCGAACCGCATGACGAACCCGCGGTCGGCAGACTCGCGCCCGGCGATCAGATCCCGCTCAGCCGGACCGGGCGCTACCCCAGTACCGAAGAAGTGCTGTCGTCGCTGGGTGTGGTGGTGAACCAGGGCAATCTCGGTGCGCTGCAGGACATCACCGACGAGGCGTACGCGGCGGTCGCCGGGCGGGCCGGCACCTTCGCCGGGCTACTGCCCCGGCTGGCCGAGCTCACCGCGTCGCTGGACCGCCAGGCTCACGACATCATCGCCGCTGCCGACGGCCTGAACCGGATCGGGGTGACACTGGCCCGCAGCGCCCCCAGCCTGTCGCGGGCGCTGGAGACCATGCCGGCCGCGCTGCAGGTGCTCAACGACAACCGCGCCAACATCGTCGACGCATTCGGGGCACTGCAGAAGTTGGCGACGGTCGGGTCGCGGATCATGACCGAGACCAAAGAGGACTTCGCCGCCGACATCAAGGACCTGTATCCGGTCATCAAGGCCTTCGCCGACAACGCCAACGAGCTGGTGACGGCGTTCCCGTTCATCCCCACCTTCCCGTTCCCGTCGATGTACCTGCGCAACGCGGTGCGCGGCGACTTCCTCAACGTCTACGTCACGTTCGACATGACGCTGCGGCGGTTCGGCGAGTCGGTGTTCACCACCGGAGCCTTCGACCCGAACATGCCGCACATGCATGATGTGCTCAACCCACCCGACTTCTTGATCGGACAGATGGCCAACCTGTCCGGGCAGGCGGCCGACCCGTTCAAGATCCCGCCCGGTACGGCTGTCCACTATGAGGAATGACCTGCGATGCTGACCCGCCTCGTCCGAATCCAGCTCGGGATCTTCGCCGTGGTCACCGTGCTGGCTGTCGGTGCGATCTCGATCCTGTACCTGCATGCGCCGAGCCGGCTGGGTATCGGCACCTATCAGGTGAGCGCCGATTTCATCGGCGGCGGCGGAATCTACAAGAGCGCCAACGTCACCTACCGCGGCGTGACGGTGGGCCGGGTCCAAGACGTGCAACTCACCGACCACGGGGTCGACGCGCAGATGCGGCTCAACAGCGGCACCAAGGTCCCGGGCAACGTCACCGCCACCGTCAAGAGCATGTCCGCGATCGGTGAGCAGTACATCGACCTT
Organism: Mycobacterium sp. IDUB_21; assembly: GCF_055419425.1. Classification (NCBI taxonomy): domain Bacteria; kingdom Bacillati; phylum Actinomycetota; class Actinomycetes; order Mycobacteriales; family Mycobacteriaceae; genus Mycobacterium; species Mycobacterium sp. IDUB_21. Next base: position 132,360 of record NZ_JBVAXQ010000001.1, read on the forward strand.
GTTCCTCCCGCCGGCGTCGCCGCCGCCGGGACGCTGCGCAACGGCGCGCACATCGGCCAGGACCGCACCGCGATCGGCCAGGACATCGCCGGGATGCTCGACCAGGCGCAGTCGCTGGTCAACAGCGTCGCCAACAGCCGCCTGCGGGATCTGCTGCGCAGCGCGTTCGACGGGTTCAACGGTTCGGGCCAGGAGCTGGCCCGGATGATCGCGTCGTCGCGGCAGTTGGTCGACGAGGCCAACGCCAACTTCGAGGCGACCGCGGGGTTGATCGACCAGTTCGAGCCGTTCCTGAACGCCCAGATCCGCAGCGGCGACGACATCAAAAAGCTCTCCCGGTCGTTGGCGGCGGTCACCACCGAGGTGCGCAACGCCGACCCGCAACTGCGCGAGGTGCTGCAGATCCTGCCCAGTGTCGCCGACGAGGCCAACACCACGTTCAGCGGGATCCGGGCATCGTTTCCGACACTGGCGGCCAGCATCGCCAATTTCGGACGGGTCGGGGTGATCTACCGCAACTCGATCGAACAGGCGCTGGTGGTGTTCCCCGCGCTGATGGCTGCGCTGGTGACCGTCGCCGGTGGAGTGCCGATGGAAGAGGGCGTCAAGCTCGATTTCAAGATCGACATGCACGACCCGCCGCCGTGCACGGTCGGCTTTCTGCCGTTCACCGAGATGCGCTCGCCGGCCGATGAGACGGTGCGTGAACTACCCAAGGGCCTGTACTGCAAAGCGGCGCAAAATGATGCGACCGCGGTCCGGGGCGCCCGCAACTACCCCTGTATGGAGTACCCGGGTAAACGGGCGCCGACGATTCAGCTCTGCCGGGATCCGAAGGGCTTCGTCCCGGTCGGCAGCAACGCCTGGCGTGGCCCGCCGGTTCCGTACGACACCCCGATCACCGACCCGCGGATGAACCAGCCGATGAACAAGTTCCCCTACATCCCGCCGGGGCAGGACTATGACCCTGGCCCACCGGTGGTGGCGCTGCCGCCGGGGGTGCCCGCGGGCCCTGGCCCGGCGCCCGTCCCGCCGTACCCGCTGCCGTTCCCGCCGAGCGATCTCGGGCCGGCCCCGGCACCGTGGCCGTTCTACGCCCCGCCGGACCAGAACCTGCCGACCAACCCCGGCGGCAACGGCGGCCTGCCGCCCTATAACCGGGAACCGGCGCCGGGACCGGCACCGGGACCGCTGCCTGCGGGGGCGCAGGCCAACGGGGTCGCCTACAGCAGTTATGACAAACGCACCGGGAAGTTCGTCGACCCGGCGGGCAGCACCGGAGTGTTCGTCTCCGGGGCCGATAATTGGCTGCCCGCAGAGAACTGGGCCGACCTGATGCTCGAGCCGAGGCAGACGTGACCGATCCGGAGGAGACCCGGGCTCGTCGCCGGGCTTCGCGGGCGGCCGGCCCGGCCGGTGATGTCGCCGACGCTGCTACGACGGCGGTGCCGGTGCCCAGTCGGGCCGCCGTGCGGGCGGCCCGGCCGACCGGCCCACCGCCGCGTCGTCGTGCCAATGCGCGGCAGGCCGCCGTGGTGGCGGGCGCCGCCGCCCTGGCGGCGAGCATGCTGTTGGGCGCGCTGGTCGCCGCACTGCTGGTGCAGCACCGGCACGCGACCGCGGCCGATGGTCGTGACCAGCGCTTCGTCGACACCGCGGTGCAGACCGTGCTGAACATGTACACCTACACACCCGATACCGTCAACGACCAGGTGGACCTCTTCGTGGCGGGCACCAGCGGCCCGCTGCGCGACACCATGGCCGGCAACGCGGAGAACCTCAAGGCGCTGCTGCGCGAGACCAAGCACAGCTCCGAGGCCGTGGTGAACGCCGCGGCCCTGGAGAACCTGGACGAGGTCGCCGGCAACGCCTCGGTGCTGGTGGCGATGCGCGCGACCGCCACCGACGTCGACGGGGTCAACAAGCCGTCGCAGCCCTACGCACTGCGGATCATCGTGCACGAGGACGACGCCGGCAATATGACCGCTTACGACCTCAAGTGGCCGGACGGCAGCCGATGAACCGTCGGTGGTCTGGGCTTGCGGCCCTGGTGGTCCTTCTCGGCGTGTTCGTCGGTCTGGGCGTCACGGCCGGATCGCTGTACTGGAGCCGGGTCGAGTCGCGCGGGGAACAGCTGGCCCGCACCGAGCTGGCCGCGCTGACCGTCGACGAGATTCCCAAAGTGCTCGGCTACGAATACAAGACCGTGGAACGCAGCCTGACCGAGACCTACCCGATGTTCACCGGCGAGTACCGGCGCGAGTTCGAAGCCCGGGCCGTCAACGACATCATCCCGCAGGCCCGCGAGAAGCAGCTGGTGAACCAGGTCGACGTCGTCGGCGTCGGCGCCCTGGACGCAAAGCGGACCACCGGTTCCGTGCTGGTCTTCGTCAACCGCACCGTCACGGGCAAGTCCAAGGAGAAGTACTACGAGGGCAGTCGCCTGCGGGTCGATTACCGCAAGGTCGACAGCAAGTGGCTGATCAGCAATATCGCGCCGATCTAGCTGAGAGGCCGATCTAGTTGAGAGGATGGGCGCCATGAGGAGACTCGTTCGCGGTCTGGTGGCGTTCGCCATTGCGATGGCGGCCGGTGCCGGGCTGGCTGTGGAAGCCGGCGCGGATGACGACGCGGCGCCGGAAGGCACGCTGGAGGGCGTCTACACCTACAACGGGGCCGGTACCACGGCGACGTGGAAGATCTACCCGCTGTGCGTCCCGACAGTGGGCGACGGGCGGGTGCCGCTGCACCTGGCGGTCGGTTGCAAGCTGCAGGTCGAAAGCGACGGTATTCCGGGGCAGGCCGGCGCCTACCGGCTGTCCAACGGCCTATGGTCCTACCACACGCCGCTGCTGGCCGGCAAGAAATGCCCGGACGGCCGCACCGCCGGCAGCGAAGAGATGTACCAGTTCGACACCTCCCTGCACGGCACCTACACCCAGTCGCACAATGCCGTCTGCGGCCAGCAGCCCGGGCTGGACAAGCACCCGTTCACGCTGACGTTCGTCTCGCCGCTGCCCAACCCGGTCATCCACTACCCGCTGACCTGTCAGGACAATCCGCAGCACCTGTGCAGCTGAGCCGTCGGCCGCGCTAGGTCGCGGTGTCGGCGAGCACGTCCAGGAAGGTTCGGGCCCAGCGGTCCACGTCGTGGGCCAGCACCTGGCGGCGCAGCGCGCGCATCCGCCGGCGGCCCTCTTCGGCGGTCTGGTTGACCGCCGCCTCGATGACGTCCTTGACGCCCTCCAGGTCGTGCGGGTTGACCAGGTAGGCCTGCCGTAATTCCGCTGCGGCGCCGGTGAATTCACTCAACACCAGCGCGCCGCCCAAGTCGTTGCGGCAGGCCACATACTCCTTGGCGACCAGGTTCATCCCGTCGCGCAGCGGAGTGACCAGCATGACGTCACTGGCCACGAAGAATGCGATCAGCTCGTCGCGGGGGACCGGGCGGTGCAGGTAGTGCACCACCGGGTGGCCGACTTCGCTGTACTCGCCGTTGATGTGGCCGACCTGCCGTTCGATGTCGTCGCGCAGGATCTGGTAGCTCTCCACCCGTTCCCGGCTGGGCGTCGCCAGCTGCACCAGCACCGTGTCGTCCCGCTTGGCGCGCCCCTCGGCCAGCAACTCGTTGAACGCCTTGAGCCGGACGTCGATGCCCTTGGTGTAGTCCAGCCGGTCCACCCCGAGCAGGATCTTGCGGGGGTGGCCGAGCTCGGCCCGGATCTCCTTGGCGCGCCGCCGGATTCCCCGCTCACGTGCCTTGCGGTCGAGTTCGCCGGAGTCGATCGAGATCGGAAAGGCGCCGACCCGCACGGTGCGGTCCGCCACTCTCACCTCGCCGAACCGGCTGCGCACCCCGACCGCGCCCCGCGAGGTGGCCGCGCCGGTCAGGTTGCGCGCCAGGAACAGGAAATTCTGTGCGCCGCCGGCCAGGTGGAAGCCGACCAGGTCGGCGCCGAGCAGGCCGTCGACGATCTCCTTGCGCCACGGCAGCTGCATGAACAGCTCCACCGGCGGGAACGGGATGTGCAGGAAGAATCCGATGGTCAGGTCGGGGCGCAGGGTCCGCAGCATCTTGGGCACCAGCTGCAGCTGATAGTCCTGGACCCACACCGTCGCCCCCGGCCCGGCGGCCTGGGACGTCGCCTCGGCGAACCGGCGGTTGACGTCGACGTAGCGGTCCCACCACTGCCGGTGGTAGATCGGTTTGACGATCACGTCGTGATACAACGGCCACAGCGTCGCGTTGGAGAAGCCTTCGTAGTAGTCGGCGATGTCGGTGGCGCTCAGGGCGACCGGATGCAGTCGCAGGTCCTCGATGTCGATCGGCTCCTCGGGGCCGTCCAGGTTGCCCGACCAGCCCACCCAGGCGCCGCGGCGTTTACGCAGCAGCGGCTCCAGCGCGGTGACCAACCCGCCCGGGCTGCGCTTCCACGCCGTCGTCCCGTCGGGCAGCATCTCGATGTCGATGGGCAGCCGGTTGGCCACCACGACGAAATCGGAATCTCCGGTTTCATCCGCAGCGTGGCCCCCCGACACCGGCATTTACGCCCCGTGCTTCTCGGCGTTGGGCGGACTGATCCCCAGCATGGACAGAAACACCCGACACTCGTCGGCGTCCTCGGCGTAGGCGGCCACGACTCGCCGGGCTTGACGTGCGGTGCTGTCGGCCAGTGGCTCTACGGCGTCGATGTCGGCGTGTTCGGATTTAGCAGGCATGAGTCGACTCTAGCGAAGTGCGCCGTAACCTGTGGGGCGGACGACAACGAGGTGGAGGCTATGAGCGAGCTCGTCGACTACGAGACCCTGGACGACGGGCGCATCGCCCGGATCTGGCTGAACCGCCCGGAGACCCACAACGCGCAGAATCGCACCCTGCTGGTGCAGCTCGATGAAGCGTTCGGCCGTGCCGAGGCCGACGACACCGTGCGGGTGGTGATCCTGGGGGCGCGCGGTGAGAACTTCTCCGCCGGCCATGACCTGGGCTCGGAGGCGGCACTGGCCGAGCGCCGGCCCGGGCCCGCCCAGCACCCGAGTTTCCGCAGTCACGGCGGCACCCGCGAACCGGTTGTCGAGAAGACCTACCTGCAAGAGTGGCACTACTACTTCTCGAACACCTGCCGATGGCGGGATCTGCGCAAGATCACCATCGCGCAGGTACAGGGCAACGTCATCTCCGCCGGGTTGATGCTGATCTGGGCGTGCGATCTGATCGTCGCCGCCGACAATGCCCGGTTCTCCGATGTGGTCGGGGTGCGCCTCGGGATGCCGGGCGTCGAATACTATGCCCATCCTTGGGAATTCGGGCCGCGTAAGGCCAAGGAGCTGCTGCTGACCGGGGATTCGCTGGACGCCGACGAGGCCTACCGGCTGGGCATGGTCTCCAAGGTGTTCGGCGCCGATGAGCTGGCGGACAAGACCCTGGACTTCGCCCGCCGCATCGCGCAGCTGCCGACCATGGCCGCGCTGCTGATCAAGGATTCGGTGAACGCCGCCGCCGACGCGATGGGTTTCTCCGAGGCGCTGCGGCACGGCTTCCACATCCACCAGCTGGGCCACGCGCACTGGTCGGCTCATAACGACAACAAGTTCCCGGTGGCGCTGCCGCCGGAGGTGCCCGACTGGCGCACCGCCAAAGCCACCGACTTGGCCCGCCGCGACCAGCCTTAGCGCCGAGCGTGTACTCAGCGCGAAGATTCGGTTCGGCTTTCGCAGGGATTGCACGTTGGGCGTCAACCGGGACGTGGTTCCATAGGTAGAACACGTTTCAGTTTTGATCCGAGGGGTCGGTGTGACGCTTTCGTCGAGAATTTCGTTTGCAGACCGCAGCTACCTGGTCACCGGGGGTGGCAGCGGCATCGGCAAAGCGGTGGCCGCCGAACTGGCCGCCGCCGGGGCCGATGTTCTGATCGTCGGCCGCAACGCCGAGCGGCTGGCGGCGGTGGCCGCCGGGGTCGGGGTACGCCACGTGGCCGCAGACATCACCGACGAGGACAGTGTGATCGCCGCCGTCGACGCGGCGGTCGGCGAGCGCGGCCGGCTGCACGGGGTGGTGCACTGCGCCGGCGGCTCGGAGACCATCGGACCGATCACCCAGATCGACTCGGCGGCGTGGCGACGCACTGTCGACCTCAACGTCAACGGTTCGATGTACGTGCTCAAGCACGCCGGGCGGGCGCTGGTGCGCGGTGGCGGCGGCTCGTTCGTCGGGATCTCCTCGATCGCGGCCAGCAACACCCACCGCTGGTTCGGTGCCTACGGCCCGACCAAGTCGGCACTGGACCACTTGATGCAGCTGGCCGCCGACGAACTGGGTGCGTCCTGGGTGCGGGTCAACAGCATCCGCCCGGGCCTTACCCGCACCGAGTTGGTGGCCCCGATCCTGGACTCGCCGGAGCTCTCCGAGGATTACCGCATCTCCACGCCGTTGCCCCGGCCCGGCGAAGTCGACGACGTCGCCGACCTGGCGCTGTTCCTGCTGTCCGACGCCGCGAGCTACATCACCGGGCAGGTGATCAATGTCGACGGCGGGCAGATGCTGCGCCGCGGCCCGGACTTCTCGGCGATGCTGGAGCCGGCGTTCGGCGCGGACGGACTGCGCGGAGTGGTCGAGGAATAGCTGTGGGCGTGTACGCGGTCACCGGGTCGGCGTCCGGTATGGGACAGCAGGCGGCGGCCAAGCTGCGGGCCGACGGCCACACCGTGATCGGAGTCGACCTGCGCGACGCAGAAGTCGTCGCGGATCTGTCCGGCTCCGAGGGACGAGCGGCGGCGGGGGAGCAGGTGCTCGCTTTGTGCGGGGGCCGCTTGGACGGGGCGGTGCTGGCCGCCGGCATCGGGCCGACCCCGCGGGCGACGCGGCTGATCCTGCAGGTCAACTATTTCGGGGTCGTCGAGCTACTGGAGGCATGGCGTCCGGCGCTGGCCGCATCCGGTGCCGCCAAAGTGGTGGTCGTCGCCAGCAATTCCACCACCACGGTGCCTGCGGTGCCGCGGTCGGCGGTACGGGCACTGCTCGCAGGGAAGGCGGCCAAAGCGATGCGCAGGCTACGGCTGTTCGGCCCGGGCGCGCCATCGTTTGCCTACGCGGCGTCCAAGATCGGGGTGTCGCACTGGGTGCGCCGCAAGGCGGTCGAGCCGTCGTGGGCGGGGGCGGGTATCCGGCTCAACGCCCTGGCTCCGGGCGCGATCATGACGCCGCTGTTGGAAAAACAGCTCGCCTCCCCGGGGCAGGCGACGGCCGTCCGAAGCTTTCCGGTGCCGGTCGGCGGCTTCGGGGATCCCGCGCAGCTGGCCGACTGGATGTTGTTCATGCTCTCCGATGCCGCCGACTTCCTCTGCGGCAGCGTGATCTTCGTCGACGGCGGTTCGGACGCCTACTTCCGCGCAGATGACTGGCCGCGCAGCGTTGGGCTGTTGCGGGTGCCGCGCTATCTGTTGCGGTTCAGGGGGTTCCGCGGTGAATCGACGGAACGGAACGGACGGTAAAGCGGCAGACACCCGTTGTACCGCTCAGCGAGACTGTCAGTTGAACGGCGCCACCCCGCTTCGCACACTTGACTCACCGACGTCCAGGGGAGAACAAGCGTGTCGCCAGTGACGAGTATGGCCGAGGTACCCGGGCGCGCTGCCGCCGCGAGCTCGTTGTGGCGGGCTGAACGGTTGTGCCGTCCGATCGAGCCATTGCACACGGTGTCCCCCCATTTGGATGTCGACGACGCGTATGCGATTCAGCGACACAACATCGCGCGCAGAGTCGACGCCGGATCCTCGATCTGCGGGCATAAGGTGGGGCTGTCCTCGCCGGTGATGCAGCAGCTGATGGGGGTGTACGAGCCGTGCTACGGCCACCTGCTTACCGACATGATGGCCGACGACGGCGATACCGTGAAGCTGTCTGGACGCTACCAGCCCCGTATCGAAGCCGAGGTCGCATTCGTGCTGGATGACAGGCTGCCCGGACACGGTTGTACGGAACGCGATGTGCTCGACGCCACCGGCTACGTCAGCGCGGCGATCGAGGTGATCGACACCCGCATCCATGATTGGCGCATCGGTCTCGTCGATGCGGTCGCGGACAACGCATGTGCCGCACGATTCGTGCTGGGCCGGCATGGCTGTCCACCGTCGGCGCTGAACCTGGCAGACATCGACGTGGTGCTCTACTCCGGTTACCCCTGGCGCGAGGTAGTCGTGACCCGCGGCAACACCGGCGGGGTGCTGGGCAATCCGGCCGCAGCGGTGGCCTGGCTGGCCCGCACCCTGGCGCGATCCGGAATGCGCTTGGAGGCCGGTCAGGCCATCCTGACCGGGGCGTGCACCCAAGCCGTCGACGTCGCCGTCGGCGATCGATACCGTGCCGAATTTGGGTGTATCGGAACGGTTTCGGTCGAATTCTGGTGAATCGGCCGATTCACGCGTCCAAGACGTCGAATCCCTTGTAGCCCGCCTCGGCGACCGCGGCGATGATCTGGCCGTACACGCCGAATCCACCGATGAAGGGCATGAAGACTCGTGGTCTGCCCGGGATGTTGGAGCCCAGGTACCACGAGTTTGCCCGCGTCATCAGGGTTCCCGCCGCCCGCTGCGAGCATTCCGTACCCCAGTCGGCGGCTGCATCACGGCGCGCCTCGAGTGCGATCGCATCGTGGTCGGCGAGGTATCGGAAGGCGGCGGCGATCCAGTCGACGTGCAGCTCCGAATGCAGCACCATGTTGGCCAGCACCGAGGGGCTACCCGGCCCGGTGAGGTTGAAGAGATTGGGGAATCCCGGAATCCCCAAACCCAGATAGGTGTTCGGGCCGTCGCGCCAGGCTTCGTTCAGGGTCTGACCGTCGCGGCCGACGATCCGCAGCTTTTCGACCGACCCGGTCATCGCGTCGAATCCGGTCGCGAGTACCAGGGCGTCCAGTTCGTGGTACGCATCTGAGGTGTGCACACCACCGGCGTCGATCCGTTCGATCGGCGTGGCACGTAGGTTGACCAGGGACACGTTGTCGCGGTTGAAGGTCTGGAAGTAGTTCGAGTCGGTGCAGATCCGCTTGGTCCCGATCGGGTGGTCGTTGGGGATCAGCAGTTCCGCCGTGGCCGGGTCGTCGATCACGGCGCGAATCTTCTCCTCCCAGAACAGCCGCGCGGTGTCGTTGGCCTCTATGGTGGTCGTCTGATCGGCAAAGGTCTTGGCGAACAGCACACCGCCGAGCTGCCAGCGCTTCTCGTAAGCCTCACGCAGTTCCGCGGCGGAGGCCTCGACCGCCGGCTTCGGATGAGGTCGGTGCGGTGAACCACCGCCGCTCTGCATCGACAGCCGCCGGCGCTCGGCGTAATCGGACTTCTGAGCCCTTCTGGTGGCGTCGTCGAGCGGGATGTTGCCGGCCGGCAGACTGTAGTTCGCGGTCCGCTGGAACACGCACAACCGCGCAGCCTGTTCAGCGATGGGCGGAATCACCTGAATGCCGGAGGATCCGGTCCCGATCACGCCTACCCGCTTGCCGGCGAAGTCGACGCCTTCGTGCGGCCAGCGTCCAGTGTGATAAATCTGCCCGCCAAAGGTGTCCAGTCCGTCGATCGCCGGGATGTTCGCGTTCGACAACGGGCCCACCGCCAGCACGCAGGACTTGGCCGACACCACGTCGCCGGCGTCGGTGCGGACCTGCCAACGCAGCGTGGTCTCGTCGAGAACCATTTCGGTGACCCGGGTCCCGAACTTTATGTGCCGTCGCAAGTCGAAGCGATCCGCGACATGGTTGACATACGCCAGGATCTCGGGCTGGGTGGCGTACTTCTCGGTCCAGCTCCACTCCTGCTGCAGGTCTTCGTCGAACGAATACGAGTAGTCGACGCTTTCCACGTCGCAGCGCGCTCCGGGATAGCGGTTCCAGTACCAGACGCCGCCCACGCCATCGGCGGCCTCGAAAGTCTGCACCGACAGGCCGTCGCGGCGGAAGCGATGAGTCGCGTAGAGGCCGCCGAAGCCGGCGCCGATCACTACGACATCAACGAAGGTGGCCATGGAAGCAAGTTACCTGCGCCGTCGGAGCCTGGAACAGCAGCTGTCTCGATAGGCAGGACTTGATGGTGTGGTGACTCGGTGTCGTTGTGTGCACTAGGAAAGACCGCAGATCCGGTCGGTGAAAAGGAGATGGTTGACATGAAATCGGATTCGGACCGACTCGGTGCAGTGGTTGCCCTGGTCACCGGCGGCTCCCGCGGGCTCGGCGCAGCGTTCGCCCGCCGCATCATCGGGTTGGGCGGCAGGGTGGTCATCGCCGACCTGCTCGACGACGAGGGCGCCGAATTGGCCGAGGATCTCGGACCGGCGGCGCGGTACACCCACCTGGATGTCACCGACACCGCGCAGTGGGCGGACGCAGTCTCCTACACCGTCGCCGAATTCGGAGCCATCAACGGCCTGGTGAACAACGCGGGCATCGCGACCGGGCAATTCATCGAGCATGAGCCCGTAGACCATTTCCGCACCGTGCTGGAGATCAACCTGGTCGGTGTTCAACGGCGTTCAGGCGGTTATCGGGCCGATGCGGGCTTCCGGCGGCGGTTCGATCGTGAACATCTCCTCGGCGGCGGGCCTGATGGGCCTTCCGCTCACCGCGGGCTACGGAGCCTCCAAGTGGGGTGTGCGGGGTCTGACGAAGATCGCGGCGGTGGAACTCGGCGCCCACCGGATCAGAGTCAACTCGGTGCATCCGGGCATGACCTATACCCCGATGACCGCCGAGATCGGTATCCAACTCGGTGAAGGCAACTATCCCAACACCCCGATGGGGCGGGTCGGCGTTCCCGATGAGATCGCCGGTGCGGTGGCCTACCTGCTGTCAGGCGACGCGGCCTATGTCACCGGCGCTGAGCTCGCCGTCGACGGCGGCTGGTCTGCGGGTCCGACCGTGAAATACACAGTGGGCCAATAGGTCAGCAGTTTGAGGAGGTTGGCGGACAAACTCCATCGTCGGGTGCCGGACAGGGGTCGCTGCGGTGAGCGCGCATATGTCCCGGCACCGAAATCCGGATAGACGGCGGCGCGCACGCCTAACGTGGGGCTATGGCAGCTGCTGGACGCTCGGACCCGCCGATCTCGATGGTTGCGCGGGTGGCGCTGATCATGAATGTGTTCGAGCCGGGCGAATGTCTGCGACTCGATGAAGTGGTGTCGCGTACCGGACTGCCTCGGTCGTCGGTCCATCGCATCCTCAGTCAGCTGCGTTCGGCCGAGTTGTTGCGCCACCGCCCGGACGGATACCGCATGGCGTCTGACGCCGAACGCCTTGCCGATCTGTTTGAACCGGTGCGGAGTTGGCGGTGGACGGCGGCGCCAGCGCGGGCCGGATGCCGATCGTTTCATCGTGAATACCCCGGCGCCTACAGCGCGACAACGACGCTATGGCAGCGCCGAGCGGCACCGTCTATCCCGGCGGCGGCAATCCGATCGGGACCAGCATGCTGTTCGGTCAACTGGCCTGCTGGCCATGCCGGGTCGGTGGGCCGACCGATGTCGACCCCGGGGGTCTTCCCGCCGCTACCGACGTTAACGTGAGACACATGACGACACAGTTGAGCCACGATGAGACCTTGCGTGAAATCACCACCGAGCAGGGGGTGTTGCGTTACCACGAGGCCGGTGAGGGTCCGACGCTGTTGTTGCTGCACGGCTCTGGGCCGGGTGTGACCGGGTGGCGTAACTATCGTGGCGTGTTGCCGGCTTTCGCCGAGCGCTTCCGCTGCCTGGTGCTGGAATTCCCGGGGTTCGGGGTCAGTGATGACTTCGGTGGGCACCCGATGGTGACGGCGTTCGGCGCGGTTCCGGTTTTCGCTGAGGCGCTGGGTCTGGATCAGTTCAGCATCGTCGGTAATTCGATGGGTGGGGCGGTCGGGATCAACTATGCGATCGCCAACCCGGAGAAGGTGCGCAAGCTGGTGACCATGGGCGGTATCGGCACCAATCTGCTTACCGCGGGGCCGGCCGAGGGCATCCGGTTGCTGCAGGATTTCACTGACAACCCTAGCCGGGAGAGTCTGGTCCGTTGGCTGGAGTCGATGGTCTATGACCCGAAGGTGATCACCGAGGAGCTCATCGAGGAGCGCTGGAAGTTGGCGACCGATCCCGAGACGTTGGCCAGTGCCCGGCGGATGTATGGCAAGGAAGCCTTCGCGAACATGACCAGGATGATGCAGGCGTCCAAGGGGCCGCTGCCGTGGGCGATGATGCACCGGGTCCAATGCCCGACGTTGGTCACCTGGGGTCGTGATGATCGGGTCAGCCCGCTGGACATGGCGTTGATCCCGATGCGGACCATCCCCAATGCGGAGTTTCATGTGTTCCCCAACTGTGGGCACTGGACCATGATCGAGGCCAAGGACGCCTTCACCTCGGTGGTGCTGGACTTCCTGCGCCGGGGGTGACGTTGGCCGGCTGCAGTCGGCGGGTGCGGGCAGCTCGGACGGCATCGCCGCGTCGTACAATCGCCATGGCTCATCGAGCCGGCCCCGGCCGCGTTAGCTCAGTTGGTAGAGCGTCGCTCTTGTAAAGCGGATGTCGAGAGTTCGAGTCTCTCACGCGGCTCCATTGCCTGTCGGCCCTGGCGGATAGCGTCGCCTCATGACAGTGATCTGTCTGGGGTGCGGAGCCGATTTCGATGGCCGTCGGCTAAGGGATCGAGGGTAAGTGGAACAGCGTGACTCTGACGCTGATCCTCGACCACATCAACGGAGATGCAAGCAAGTCGGCCCGGCGGCCGCGGGCCATCACTCGATGTCGGCGGGGTCGGCGTCGATCACCCGCTGGGAGCGCACCGGCCGCGACGACGGGCGCCGGCTAGACCTGCGCGGTAGCAGCGGAATGCGCTCGGCGATGTTGCTCAGCGGGTTGACCACCAGGGTCAGTGCGTTGACCGCTTCCTGGAGGGTATCGATGGCCGGCTCGAGGGCCTCCATTCCCGGCGCCAGCCGGGCCAGGGTCTCGGCGACATTGGCGAGCTGCTCCAATGGGCCGTTGCGCGCAGTCAGCTTGTCGAGCAGCCCGCCCTCGGCAAGCAGCCGGTCGGCCAGCCCGTCCTCGGACAGCAGTCGCTCGATCAAGCCGTCCTCGTCGGTCAGTTGATCCACCAGTCCGCCCGGCTGCAGCGCCCGCTGGAGCCCGCCGCCCTCGGCGGTGAGGCGATCCAGCACGCCGCCCGGCCCGGTCAGCTGGTCCACCAGCCCACCCGGAGCCAACAGGCGGTCAGCCGGGCCGCCGGGAGCCAGCGCCCGGCCCAGCGGGGCGTCGTCGTCCATCAGTTTGGCCAGCCGGTTGGCCCGGGCGATGGTGTCGTCCAGGCCGAACATGTGCGCCATCGAGTTGGTGGATCCCTGGCCTGTGGACTCCCCGAGCGTCTGCCGGGCCAGTCCGAGCGCCGCCGTGGCGACCCCGAGTCCGGCGTCGGCGATCGACAGACCGATCCGTGCCGGAGCCGTCGACACGGCAATCAGCTGCTTGGCCAGGTTCATCCGGCCAGTGTAGGGGCGATCCCGGGCCGACATCAGGTAGTTTGATTGACAACAAACACACAGCTGATATCCAGGCGATTTTCATCCAACCGGGAGGGAATTAACTCCATGGGAGCAACAGCTGCGCAAGACGCCGCACCCGAGGCCCGCGTGCTGGTGGTCGACGATGAGACGAACATCGTCGAGTTGCTGTCGGTCAGCCTGAAATTCCAGGGGTTCGAGGTCTACACCGCCTCCAGCGGGCCGGCGGCGCTGGACCGCGCACGGGAGGTCCGGCCGGACGCGGTGATCCTGGATGTGATGATGCCGGGGATGGACGGGTTCGGCGTGCTGCGGCGGTTGCGTGCCGATGGCATCGACGCCCCGGCGCTGTTCTTGACCGCACGCGATTCGCTGCAGGACAAGATCACCGGCCTGACCCTCGGCGGTGACGACTACGTGACCAAGCCGTTCAGCCTGGAGGAGGTGGTGGCCCGGCTGCGGGTCATCCTGCGCCGGGCCGGCAAGGGCGCCGGAGAGCCGCGCAACTCGCGCCTGACCTTCGCCGACATCGAACTCGACGAGGACACCCACGAGGTGTGGAAGGCCGGTCAGCCGGTGTCGTTGTCGCCCACCGAATTCACCCTGCTTCGCTACTTCGTGATCAACGCCGGCACCGTGCTGAGCAAGCCGAAGATCCTCGACCACGTCTGGCGCTATGACTTCGGTGGCGACGTCAATGTGGTGGAGTCCTACGTCTCCTATCTGCGCCGCAAGATCGACACCGGCGAGAAGCGCCTGCTGCACACGTTGCGCGGGGTGGGCTATGTGCTGCGCGAGCCGCGGTAAACCGATGTCGCCAGTGATGGCCGGGCGCGGGGTATAGGAACAAGGATATGGGGATGGTCAAACCCCCGCGCGGCATCCTGCCATTGCGGGTCAGCCTGGTGGCCGCGACCCTGGCCATGGTGGCCATCGGATTGCTGGCCCAGGGATACGCCGTCACCACCATCCTGCGGCACCGGCTGATCAGCAGGATCGATGCCACGCTCATCGACGGGGCCCACGGTTGGGCGCTGCAACAGCGTGGGCTGCCGCCATCGCGGCATGACGAGGACCCGAATCCCGGCCGGCCGCCCACGAGCTTCTACGTCCGCGACGTCGACCCGGATGGCAGCGTCTGGACCGTCGTCAACGACCAGAACGCCGAGCCGCTCCTGCCGCCGGACAACGATGTGGGATCAGTACCGATCACGATCGGCTCGGTCGACGGGTCGGGCGTGCAGTGGCGAGCCCTGTCGGTGCACGCTGAGAACGGCAGGCTGATCACCGTCGCGAGGGATCTGTCCGATCCCCGGGCCACGCTGCTCTATCTGGCCTGGTCGCGGGTGGCGATCGGCGTCGGGGTGCTGCTGGTGCTCGGTGCCGTCGGCTATCTGGTGGTCAACCGCAGTCTGCGCCCGCTGACCGAAGTCGAACGGACCGCCGCGGCGATCGCCGCCGGTCAGTTGGATCGCCGTGTGCCCGAGCGTGATCCGCGCACCGAGGTCGGACGGCTCTCGCTGGCACTCAACGGCATGCTGGCGCAGATCCAGCAGGCGGTGGCGTCCTCGGTGGCCTCGGCGGACAACGCGCGCGTCTCGGAGGAGCGGATGCGTCGGTTCATCACCGATGCCAGCCACGAGCTACGCACACCGCTGACCACGATCCGTGGCTTCGCGGAGCTCTACCGGCAGGGCGCGGCCCGTGATGTCGAGTTGCTGATGTCGCGCATCGAAAGCGAGGCGCGCCGGATGGGCCTGCTGGTCGAGGACTTGCTGCTCCTGGCCCGGATGGACGCCCAGCGGCCCCTGGAACGGCACTGGGTCGACTTGTTGGTACTGGCCACCGACGCGGTGCACGACGCCCGGGCGACCGCACCGAATCGCACCATCGAACTGGAGGTCTTCGACGGCCCGGGCACCCCCGAGGTGCTCGGTGACGAGGCCCGGTTGCGTCAAGTGCTGAGCAATCTGGTGTCCAACGCGTTACAGCACACCCCGGAAGGGGCCGCGATCACCGTGCGGATCGGCACCGACGGCGACGACGCGATCCTCGAGGTCGTCGACCAGGGGCCCGGGATGAGCGAACAGGACGTGCAGCGGGCCTTCGAGCGTTTCTTCCGCACCGACTCGTCGCGGGCGCGTACCAGCGGGGGCACGGGACTGGGACTCTCGATCGTCGACTCGCTGATCCGGGCGCATCACGGCACCGTCACCGTGAGCTCCCCACCCGGTCAGGGCTGTACTTTTCGGGTCGCGGTACCACGTCTTGCCGACACGTCGGCCGAACCGGCCGGGTTGTCTGCCGAAATTCACTGAGTCTCAGTGTATTTCAGCCAGCGCAGCCTTGATCTTGGCTTGCGCCTCGTCCAGGGACTCCGGTGAGGGATTGCGGTCCACGCCGGCGAAGCCGAAGTCGGACAAGCTGCGGGTGGGAAAGACGTGGACGTGCAGGTGCGGGACCTCCAGGCCGGCGATGATCATTCCGGCGCGCTCGGTGTCGAACGCCCGGCATACCGCCTTGCCGATTCGCTGCGCCACGGCCATCACGCCGGCGAACACAGCGCCGTCGACGTCCTGCCACTGGTCGATCTCGGCGCGGGGCACCACCAGCGTGTGACCCTGCGTCATCGGCTCGATGGTCAGGAAACCGACGACGTCGTCGTCTTCGTAAACGAACCGGCCCGGCAATTCGCGGTTGATGATCTTGGTGAAGACGCTGCTCATGAGCTTCAGCATATGCGCCGAGTACCGGATTTAGCGGGCGGTGCTGCGTATTATCGAGGACAAGCCGGTGCCACTGGCGCGGGTTGGTCACGCCACAGGTAGAGGAGATGAGATGTCAGCTGTCACAACATTTCTCAGCAGCCCCGAGGCGGTCGGTGTTTGGAACCTCGATACCGGGCAGTCGAGCATCCGGTTTGAGAACGGCACGATGTGGGGCGCTCTGAAGGTGCGTGGCGCTTTCACCGATTTTTCTGGCAGCGGCGAGATCAAGGACGCCAAGACCGTGTCCGGCCGCCTCGACATCAACGCCGCCTCGGTCGACACCGGCCTGGGCACCCGCGACCATGACCTGCGACGATCGAACTTCTTCGACACCGACCACTACCCCGACATCACCGTCGTGGTCAGCAGTGGGGAACCGGCCGGCGGTGACGCCGCCCGGCTCAACGCCGAACTGACCGTCAAGGGCATCACCGGACCGTTGCCGCTCAAGGTCGACGTGACCCCGCTCGGTGACGGGGGCGTGCGGCTGACCACCGAGACGACCGTCACCCGCAAGCAGTTCGCCGTGGAGGGCAACTTCCTGGGCATGGTCGGCAACAAGACCAAGCTGAAGGCCAACCTGGTGTTCCGAAAGGCGTAGCTCCGGCAGGTTGACTCTGCGCCTACCAGGCAAAAGTGCGAGTAGGTTGCCTGGTGAGCGCAGAGTCAACGGTTAGAGGGCTCCGCCGCGCTAGCGATCCGCGTCGGTGTAGCGGATGATGCCGCGAATGTTCTTCCCGTCCAGCATGTCCTGGTAGCCGTCGTTGATCTGCTCCAGCTTGTACTGGCGGGTCACCATGTCGTCGAGGTTCAGCTTGCCCGCCTTGTACATCGACAGCAGTTGCGGGATGTCGTACTGCGGGTTACCGCCGCCGAAGATGGTGCCCTGCAGGTTCTTCTGCAGCAGCGTCAGCATCGCCAGGTTCAGCGTGACCTGGTTGTCGAGCATGCTGCCCATCGCGGTGAGCACGCAAGTGCCACCCTTGGACGTCAGAACCATGTAGTTGTCGATGTCGGCGCCGTGCACCTCGCCGACGGTGACGATCACCTTCTTGGCCATCAGCCCGGCGGTGACCTCCATCATGCCGCCCATCGCGGCGAAGATGTCCGGATAGACATGGGTGGCACCGAACTTCAGTGCCTGGTCGCGCTTCCAATCCACCGGGTCGATGACGAAGATATTGCGGGCGCCGGCACCGACCGCGCCCTGCAGGGCCGACATGCCCACCCCGCCGACGCCGACGATCGCGACATCCTCGCCCGGGCGGATGTTGGCGGTGCGCACCGCCGAGCCGTAACCGGTGGTGACGCCGCAGCCCACCAGGCAGGCCACCTCGAACGGGATCGACGGGTCGATCTTCACCACCGAGGTCTTGTGCACCACCATCCACGGGGAGAAAGTGCCCAGCAGTGTCATCGGGTAGACACCCTGGCCGCGGGCCTGCACCCGGAAGGTGCCGTCGCTGACCGCCACACCGTTGAGCAGGCCGGCGCCCAGGTCGCACAGGTTGCGCATCCCGGCCTGACAGGTCGGACAGCTGCCGCAGGACGGAATGAAGGACAGCACCACGTGGTCGCCCGGCTCCAGGCCTTCCACGCCGGGGCCGACCTCGGTGATGATGCCGGCGCCCTCGTGGCCGCCCAGGACGGGGAAGCCGGCCATGGGGATGCCGCCGGTCATCAGGTGGTGGTCGGAGTGGCACATACCGGCCGCTTCGAGCTGGATCTTGACCTCGTCTTTCTGGGGGTCACCGATCTCGATCTCCTCGACCGACCACGGCTTGTTGAACTCCCAGAGCAACGCACCCTTTGTCTTCACCGCGTACCTGCTTTCATCTCGAATATCCGGCCAGAGAACGGCCCCGGGCCTGGCCCGGGGCTCCGGGCAGCCCCTTCGTGGCAGCCTATAGCCCGCCACAGCCCGGGGGAAGGGCCTCCCCAACCAACCGGGTGATTGACTGCAACATTCAGGGGCGCCCTAGTGATAGGAGACTTGCAGTTCTTTGACGCCGTTGATCCAGCCCGAGCGCAGTCGTTGCGGCTCGGCCAGTTTGGCGATATCGGGCAGCTGGTTGGCGATTTCGTCGAACATCAGCCGAATCTCCATGCGGGCCAGGTTGGCGCCGATGCAGTAGTGCGTGCCCTGCCCGCCGAACGCCAGATGCGGGTTGGGATCACGCAGGATGTCGAAGCTGAACGGCCGCTCGAAGACCTCTTCGTCGTAGTTGGCCGAACTGTAGAACAGGCCGACCCGCTGCCCCTGCCCGATTGCCACCCCGCCGAGCTCGGTGTCGATCTTGGCGGTGCGCTGGAAACAGTGCACCGGGGTGGCCCAGCGGACGATCTCGTCGACGGCGGTCTCGGGGCGCTCGCGCTTGTAGAGCTCCCACTGATCGGGGTTCTCCACAAAGGCGTTGATGCCGTGCGTCATGGCATTGCGGGTTGTCTCGTTGCCGGCCACCGCCAACAAGATCACGAAGAACGCGAACTCGGTTTCGCCGAGCGATTCGCCGTCCATGTCGGCCTGGACCAGCCGCGTGACGATGTCATCAGCCGGACAGCGTCGCCGTTCCTCGGCCATGGTGTAGGCGTAGCCCATCAACTCGGCGTTGGCCATGGCCGGATCGGAGTCGAAATCCGGGTCGTCGGTGTTCATGATCGAGTTGGTCCAGGCAAACAGCTTCTCCCGGTCGGCCTCGGGAACCCCGATCAGATCGGCGATCGCCAACAGCGGCAGCTTCATTGCGATGTCGTCGACGAAGTTGCCGCTGTTCTTCTCCGCGGCGGCCGCGACGATCTCGCGGGCCGATTGCGCGAGCTTCTCCTCCAGCGCGCCGACGGAGCGCGGGGTGAACAGTCGGGAGACCAGCTTGCGCAGCCGGGTGTGCTCGGGCGGGTCGTGGTTGATCAGCAGCGCCTTGGTCAGCTCCAACTGGTCGGCGGTGATGCCCTCGGGCAGTCGCATCACCGCACCCTTGGCGTTGGTCGACCACACGTCGTTGTCACGCGAGATCTCTTTGATGTGTTGGTGTTTGCTGACTACCCAGTAACCGCCGTCATCGAAGATGTTGCTGTGTGCGGGCTGTTCGTTCCACCAGACCGGAGCAGTCTTGCGCAGTTCGGCGAACTCGGTGATCGGCATGCCGTGCAGTAGGACGTCCGGATCGGTGAAGTCGAAACCGGGACCGAACGGACACGCTGATTGCATTGATGTCAAGACGAACACCTCTGGTTGTCGCGGGGAGCCGGGCCGGCGTCGAACATACACATCCTGATCATGTGTATGACCTGCTGTCAACCGGTCTTGTGCGGAACGTCGGTGACCAGACCGCCGTCCATGACGAACTCCGAACCAGTGGCGTAAGACGATTCGTCACTGGCCAGGAACACCACGAAGGAGGCGACTTCCTCGGCTGTGCCGGGCCGGCCCAGCGGGATTGTCACCATGTCCTCCGGCAGGTGCTCGGTCATCGGGGTGCGGATGAACCCGGGATGCAGCGAATTGACCCGAATGTTGTGGCGCGCGAGTTCCAGAGCGGCCGATTTGGACAGCCCGCGAACCGCCCACTTCGAGGCCACGTAGGGGTGCACCATCGGTGCGCCGCGAAGGCCTTCGATCGAAGACACATTGATGATGGACCCGCCGCCGGCGGCGATCATCGAATCGATGGAGGCGCGCATGCCCAGGAATGTGCCGTTGAGGTTCACATCGATGACGTTGTGCCACTGGTCCAGATCGAACTTGCGCAGCGACCCCAGTGCGACGGTCCCGGCATTGTTGACCAACACGTTCAGCTTCCCGAACGTCTCGACCGCGGCCTTCACCGCGGCAGCCCACTGCTCCGGGTCCCGGACGTCGAGATGCACGTACAGCGCGGCGTCGCCGAGTTCCGCTGCGAGCGCCGCGCCTTCGGTGTCCAGCACGTCGCTGATGACCACCTTGGCGCCCTCGTCGACCAACATCCGGGCGTCTGCCGCGCCCATGCCGCGCGCACCCCCGCTGATCAGAGCTACTTTCCCGTCGACACGCCCCATAGTTGTCCTCAGCCTTTCGCTGGTTCGGTGATTATCTGTGCGCCGCCGGTGATCAGCGGCAGGTCCAGCGTGGTGACGATGCCGGGCGGTGCCGCGACGACGGCGGGCACGGCATTGACCACCCGGCCCACGCCGGCGGCGATCGCCGCATAGTTGTGGTCGCCGTGGCTACTGGTCGGGCGGATGTCGACGGTGTACGACGGTTCGCCGATGATCTCCACCCGGTAGGAGCCACCCGGTTGCGCGGGCTGCGCCCAGTCCGGCCGCAGGTCGGCGCGCAGTCGGGTGACGTGCTCCACCACGATCAGCGGATGTCCGTTGACGATGCCGCGGATCTCGAACTTGAGCGCGGCGACACCGCCTTTGGGGATGTGCCCAGCCGCGATGTCGAAGGCTTCCGGCGCGGGTTCGCGTTCGCTGGCGTCGGTGATGGCGTCCAAGGTCACCCCCAGCCCGGCGGCCAGTTCGCGGATCGCCGCGCCCCACGCGATGCTCAAGATGCCGGGCTGCAGCAGCATCGGCACCTCGTCGAGCGAGCTGCCGAAGCCCATCACGTCGAACATCACCTCGGCGCCGTCGTACGTCGCGTAGTCGGCGATCTCCAGGCAGCGGATCTGCTCGACGTGTTGGCACGTGCTGGCGAAGGTCAACGGCACCAGGTCGTTGATGAAACCGGGATCGACGCCGTTGACGTAGACACTCGAATTACCCTGCCGGGCAGCCTCTTCGATGGGTGCGATGAACTTGTCCGGGATGACGCCCCATGGGTACTGCAGCACCCCGGGGGCCGTCCCGATGACGTTGATCCCCGCCTCGAGCAGCCGGCAGACGTCACGCAGCGCGCCCGGCAGCCGGGTGTCGCCCATGGCGCAGTAGACCGCGGCGTCGGGCTTGGCGCCGATGATCGCATCGAAGTCATCGGTGGCGGCGATACCGGTGTGGATGTCGAGGCCGGCCAGCTCACCGGCGTCTCGGCCCACTTTGGCAGCCGTTGAGACCCACACCCCGGTGAGCTCGTAGGCGGGATTGCTGATCAGCCCCCGCAGGGCGATGCGCCCGGCGTTGCCGGTGCCGATCAGGGCGACGCGTATGGCCACGTGTTCTCCTGCGCGTGAGTTGTGGGCTACCAGAGCGGAACCGGCGAGGTACCCAGCGGGTAGTAGCCGGGGAGCTTCTCGCCGGCCAGGCTGCGCTCGATGCGTTTCTGCATTCCACTCGAGAGTTTGCCGGCGGTCATCAGATCCATGTAGAGCTTCTGGACGTGACCGAAGTCGAAGAAGTCACGCTGCCACTCGATGAGCGGCCGCCCGTCTTTTTCGGTGAGCCGAAACCAGCTGCCGCCGATTCCGTAGATCTCCGACTCGGCGCCGTCGGCGTCTGTGGCGACCTGCTTCCAGAATCCGACGATCTCGCCCTGCTTCTCGTCGATGAGAACCTTCTGGTACGGGTACTGCCAGTTGTCCAGGCCCGCCATCTCCAGACCCAGTGCGATGTCGCGAATCTCGTCGATCCCGACGCACATGACGTCCTCCTTGGGGCCGATGTTCCAGCCGTAGGTGGCGTCATCGGTGTAGAAGGCGGCCAGATTGGTCCAGTCGCCGGCCGCTTCGGCGTCGCGATTGGCCTGCAGCCAGCGCTCGACCCATTCGTCGAGTTGTTCGCGGGGGAATGAGGGCATGGTTCTAATCCTTTATCTCTTCGATGGACAAAGCTCTAGTGGGACAGGCCCGTACGGCTTCTTCGATCTGGCGACGGTCTTCGTCGGGAGGTTCGGCATCTAGGATCTCGACCTTGCCGTGTTTGGGCACCCGGAAGTAGTCGGGTGCCTCGAGTTCGCACATGGCGTGGCCCTGGCACAGGTCCAGGTCCACCTTCACCGTGTAGTGACCCATCGCGGCACCTCCTAGCTGCTGCGCCGGCGGTAGCGCACCTTGGCCGGGCGGGCCAGCTGCACCACCATCTTGGAGTGGTCGTTGCGGTAGGTCTCCGGCGGCTGCGACATCTCGAACTCGTACTCGCGCAGCAGCACTGAGAAGATCGCCTTGATCTGCATGGCGGCGAATGCCGCCCCCACGCAACGGTGCCGGCCGGCTCCGAAGGGAATCCAGGTCCACCGGTGGATGACGTCTTCCTCCCGCGGCTCGTTGTAGCGCTCCGGCACGAACTCGTTCGGATCGGGGAAGGACTCCGGTATCCGGTTGGAGACCGCCGGCGAAGCCGCCACCATGTCGCCCTCGTGGATCGGGTAGCCGCAGACCTCGAACTCATCCTTGGCCACCCGCATCAGGATGATCAGCGGGGGGTGCAGCCGCAGGGTCTCCTTGAGCACGTTCTCCAGGTTCGGGATCTGGCGCAGCGCATGGAAACTCACCTCGCTGCCGTCGGCGTACAGCTGATCAAGCTCGTTGATGACGGCGCTCAACGCGTCCGGGTGGCGCAGCATCTCGATCAACGTCCACGCACTGGTTCCAGAGCTGGTGTGGTGCCCGGCGAACATGATCGAGATGATGATCCCGGTGATCTCGTCGGCACTGAACCGCGGATTGCCGTTCTCGTCGGGGATCGAGACCATGACGTCGATCATGTCCCGGCGCCGCTTGTCGGTCTCCGGATTGGCGATTCGGCCGTTCATGATCCCCTGCACCAGCTCGACCAGCTTCACCCGGGCTTCGTCACGTCGGCGGAAGCTCTCGATCGGCAGGTAGGGGTCGACGTAGCACAGCGGGTCGGTGCCGTTCTCCAGTTCGTAGTACAGCTCGGCGAACCGGCCGTCGAGTTCCTCGCGGAACTTGCGGCCGATCAGGCAGGCTGTCGAGGTGTAGATGGTCAGCTCGGCGAAGAACTCCAATAGATCAATTTCACCGCTCTCGCCCCACCCCGTGATCATCTGGCGCACCTCGTGTTCGATGGTGCTGGCGTGCCGCTTCATGTGATCGCCGCGAAGCGCGGTGTTGTGCAGCATCTCCGCGCGCCGCTCCGGCGGTGCATCGAACACCACGCCATTGCCGAAGATCGGGGTCATGAACGGGTAGGCGGCGGCCTGGTCGAGTTCGTCGTCGGTGGACCGGAAGAAGAACTCGTTGGCCTCGGGGCCGGTCAGCAGCACCACCTTGCGCCCAGCCAGGTCGAACCAGCCGACATCCCCGCATTCGTCGCGCACCCGTTGCATCAACCCGATCGGGTCGGTGCGGAACTCTTCGAGATGGCCGTGCTCGACCTCCCCTCCTGAGACCCGGGGAACCTCAGTACTGACGGTCATGTCGGCATTCCTTCCTCGCCCAATTGCAGGTTCTGACGGTCGGAGGCGGTGTCGTGCAGTGGCGCCTCGGGTTGCACCTCCAGGTTGACGATGTGCGCCCCGCGCGGCGTCTCGGCGACGAATGCGATGGCGCGAGCAAGATCGGCCGGCCGCAGGAAGTAGCTGTGCCGGGCCTGGCCCCACTTGGCCCAGTCCTGGAGCATCGGACCCACCTGCTCGGCGGTGAGCCCCCAGCCCATCTCGGTCATGGTCGGTCCAGGATGCACGATAGAGGCCCGAACTCCGGTGCCCTCCAACTCCATTCGCATGTTACTCACCATCGCGACCAGCGCGGCTTTCGCGGCACCGTAGGCGCCCATGTGCGGGCGCTGCTGCAGCGCGACGTCGGAGCCGATGAAGATGACGTCCCCGCGCCGGCGGGCAACCATGTCCGGAACCACCGCGGTGGCCAGCCGGTTGGCGCCGATCAGGTGCACCTGGATCTGGTCGTTGAATGCCTCGGTGCTCATCTCGTGGATGCGCCCCGGGAACATGTCACCCGCGCCGGAGACCAGCAGCTCGATCTCGCCGAGCGCATCAATACTGGATGCCACAAAGGATTTCACCGAGTCGACGTCGGTGACGTCCAGCGGAAACGCGACCGCCTCACCGCCGTCGCCGCGAATCTTGCCGACCAGCTCGGTGAGTTTGTCGGTGCGCCGCGCGCCCAAGGCTACCGGAAAGCCGCGGCGCGCCAGCTCTTCTGCCGTGGCGGCACCGATGCCTGAGGACGCGCCGGCGACGATGGCGGGCCGGCGAGCCGGGGATGGGTCGAAACGTGGCACTTACGCCTCCTTGACGGTGATCGGGAGCTCGGCGAAGCCGCGCACGTTGGATGAATGCACCCGTACGGCGTTGGCTTCGTCGACCTGGTAGTCGCTGATCCGGTTGAACAATTCGTCGAGCGCCACCCGGGCTTCCATCCGGGCCAGGTGCGCGCCGAGGCAGAAGTGGGCGCCGCTGCCGAAACTGAGCAGCTTGGAACCGATGTCACGGCCGATCCGGAACGAGTCGGGGTCATCGAAGACCCGCTCGTCGCGGTTTCCGGAGCCGGGCAGCAGCAGCACCACCGCATCGGCCGGGATGGTGGTGTCGTGCAGGGTGTAATCCTGCGCGGCGGTGCGCGCCAGAATCTGGCTGGGCGTGTCGTAGCGCAGTGTCTCCTCCACCCACAGCGGGATTCGGGAGTGGTCAGCGAAGACCGACGTCAGCTCGTCGCGGTTGCGGTGCCCCCAGTACAGCGAGCTACCCAGCAGCTTGGTGGTGGTCTCGTTGCCGGCGATCACCATCAGGAACAGGAACGCCAGGATCTCCTGGTCACCGAGCCGGTCTCCGTCGACCTCGGTCTCCAGCAGTGCCGAGGTCAGGTTGTCGGCCGGGTTCTTCTTGAAGCCGGCGATCATTTCGTTGTAGTAGGTCATCAGATCCATCGATGCCTGGATCGCCGACTGCGGGACATCGGTCACCCCGTCCTCGCGGTGCAACACCCCGTCGGCCAGCTCTCGGATCCGCGTGCGGTCGGCCTCGGGGACACCCATCAGCTCGGAGATGACGTCCATCGGCAGTTTGCCGGCGAAGTCGTTGATGAAGTCGAACGAACAGGTGCCGTCCGAGCCGGGTTGGATCGCGGCATCCAGATGCTGACGCGCCAACCGCACCACCTGCGATTCGAGCTCTCGGATCCGGCGCGGGGTGAAGCCCTTGGACACCAGGGTGCGAAGCCGCAGGTGCTGCGGATCGTCCATCGCCAGGAAGGACATCACCAGCTGGGCATGCGGGCCGCGGGAGACAGGGTCCAGTGAGACACCGTCACGGTTGGACAGTGCGTCGCTGTTGCGGAAGCCGTGCAGGACGTCCTGGTGGCGCGAGATCGCCCAGAAGTTCAGCTCCTCGTTGTGATACACCGGGGCTTCGTCGCGCAGCCGCTGGTAGTACGGGAACGGGTCCTCGTGGAAGTCGTAGTCGTACGGGTTGAGGACGGGGCGGCCGGAGGTCGCGGAAGAAACGGTCTGCAGGCTCATCGCGGTGCTCCTGATTCGAGGATCAGGCTGACGACATAGGCCAGCCGATCGGTGATCTGGTGATAGGTAGAGGCGCCGCTGCCGGCGTTGACCAGGGCGCCGAAGAACGTCATCTCCAAAGCCGAAACCTTCTGGGCATCCGCCCCGGGCCCGATCGCCGAGGTGATGCGGCGGTGGATCTCGCCGCCGATCCGGTCGCGCACCGAGCGGACCGCCGGATCGCCGCTGCCACTGAGCAACGCCGCGGTGGAGGCCGCCGCGACCTCGGGCTCGTCGGCCAACACCAGCGCCAGGTGCCGCAGCGCCTTGTTGACCCGGCTCGGCATCGGCTCGTTGACGTCGGTGAAGTACGGGACCTGACGGACCAGGTCCAGGTAAACCTCGGCAATCAGGTGGTTCTTCGACGAGAAGTAGGTGTAGGCGGTCGCCGGGGCGACCTTGGCCCGTGCGGCGACCGCGCGCACGGTGAGGTCCGCGTAGGACGTTTCGCGCAACATCTCGACACCGGCGGCCAGCACCTTGCGGAAGGTCTCCTCCTGGCGCCGGTTGCGGGTGGCCGGGGACGCCGGAGATGCTGCGGCCACCGCGGGAGCGCCGTTCGTCGATGTGACTGCTACCACCGATTCACTGGACACCTGTCCAACGTAGCCGAAGGCAGTTTGGTAAGGCAAGTCCGCTGGGACACGGCGGTTTTTCACCTACCGGGTTGCGGGACCCGCGATTCTGCCGCTAGGGTTCGATCGAGCGATAACGGACAAGTGTCCAATTTCAGGTGGGGCACCCGAAAGCAGTGGGAGTGACTGATGGCGCTACTGGCCGACGGCGTGAGCCGCCTGCTCATCGACGGAAAGCTGACCTCCGGCGCAGCCGGTGGCTTCGCCACCGTCAACCCGGCCACCGAGGAGGTGCTCGGTGAGGCGGCCAACGCCGACGCGGCCGACATGGATCGCGCCATCGATGCGGCGCGGCGGGCGTTCGACGAGACCGACTGGTCGACCAACACCGAGCTGCGGGTGCGTTGTGTGCGCCAGCTTCGCGACGCCATGCGCGAGCACGTCGAGGAGCTTCGCGAGCTGACCATCGCCGACGTGGGGGCGCCGCGGATGCTCACCGCCGCTGCCCAGCTGGAGGGTCCGATCACCGACCTCGGGTTCGCCGCGGACACCGCCGAAAGCTACGAATGGACGCAGGATCTCGGGCAGGCCTCCCCACTGGGCATTCCCACTCGGCGCTCGGTGGTGCGGGAGGCCGTCGGCGTCGTCGGCGCGATCACCCCGTGGAACTTCCCGCACCAGATCAACCTGGCCAAGCTGGGCCCGGCGCTGGCCGCCGGCAACACCATCGTGCTCAAACCCGCACCCGACACCCCGTGGGTTGCCGCGGTGCTCGGGGAGCTGATCGCCGAGCACACCGACATTCCGCCGGGCGTGGTCAACATCGTCACCTCCACCGACCACGCGCTGGGCGCCATGCTCGCGAAAGATCCTCGGGTGGACATGGTCTCGTTCACCGGATCGACGGCCACCGGTCGCAGCGTGATGGTCGACGCGGCCGCCACCATCAAGAAGGTCTTCCTGGAGCTGGGCGGCAAGTCCGCCTTCGTGGTGCTCGACGACGCCGACCTGGCGGCGGCCTGCTCGGTGGCGGGGTTCTCCGTCTGCATCCACGCCGGACAGGGCTGTGCGATCACCACCCGACTGGTGGTGCCCCGGGCCCGCTACGACGAGGCGGTCGCCATCGCGGCCGGCACCATGGGCTCGATCAAGCCCGGCGACCCCACCAAGCCCGGCACCATCTGCGGCCCGCTGATCTCGGCGCGCCAGCGCGACCGGGTGCAGAGCTACCTGGATCTGGCGCTCACCGAGGGCGGCGAGTTCGCCTGCGGGGGTGGTCGGCCCGCCGATCAACCCGCCGGCTTCTTCATCGAACCCACGGTGATCGCCGGGCTGACCAACTCCGCGCGGGTGGCCCGCGAGGAGATCTTCGGGCCCGTGCTCACCGTGATCGCCCACGACGGCGACGACGATGCGGTGCGCATCGCCAACGACTCGCCCTACGGGCTGTCCGCGACCGTCTACGGCGCCGACGCGCAGCGGGCGGCCGCGGTGGCGGCCCAGATGCGGGCCGGGACCGTCAACGTCAACGGCGGGGTCTGGTACTCCGCGGATGTGCCGTTCGGCGGGTACAAGCAGTCCGGCAACGGCCGGGAGATGGGTGTTGCCGGGTTCGAGGAGTACCTGGAAACCAAAGCCATTGCGACAGCGGCGAACTGACAAGCAAGGAGATGGAGCAGATGGGACAATTCGACGACAAGGTGGCCATCGTCACCGGTTCCGGCGGTGGGATCGGCCAGGCGTACGCAGCGGCGCTGGCAGCCGGCGGAGCCGCGGTGGTGGTCGCCGACATCAACATCGACGGTGCGCAGAACGTGGCCAAGCAGATCGTCGCCGACGGGGGCAAGGCCATCGCGGTGCGGGTCGACGTCTCCGACCCGGAGTCGGCGCAGGCCATGGCAGACGCGACGGTGGCGGAGTTCGGCGGGATCGATTACTTGGTGAACAATGCCGCGATTTTCGGTGGCATGAAGCTCGACGGCCTGCTGACCGTGCCGTGGGACTACTACGAGAAGTTCATGCGGGTGAATCTGGACGGTGCACTGATCTGCACCCGGGCGGTCTACGAGCACATGGCCAAGCGGGGCGGCGGTGCGATCGTCAATCAGTCTTCCACCGCTGCATGGGTTTACGCGAACTTCTACGGTCTGGCCAAGGTCGGCATCAACGGCCTGACCCAGCAGCTCTCCCGCGAGCTGGGCTGGCGCAACATCCGGATCAATGCGATCGCGCCCGGCCCGATCGACACCGAGGCCAATCGGGTCACCACCCCGCAGGCCATCGTGAAGCAGATGGTGCAGCAGCTGCCGCTGGCCCGGATGGGCACGCCCGAGGATCTGGTGCCGATGTGTCTGTTCCTGCTGTCGGACCAGGCGTCGTGGATCACCGGACAGATCTTCAACGTCGACGGCGGACAGATCATCCGCTCATGACGACCGAGGAAACTCCCCGCCTGGGCTACATCGGGCTGGGCAACATGGGCGCACCGATGGCCAAGCGACTGGTCGAATGGCCCGGCGGCGTGACGATATTCGACCTGCGCACCGAGGCGATGACGCCCTTGGCCGAGGCCGGGGCCAGCATCGCCGACAGCGTCGCCGATGTCGGCGCCAACGCCGACATCATCAGCATCACGGTGCTCGACGACGCCCAGGTCCGCCAGGTGGTCGCCGAACTGGTTACCACCGCGAAGCCCGGCACCGTCATCGCGATCCACTCGACCATCGCCGACACCACGGCCGCCGAGCTGGCCGAGGAGCTGAAACCGCAGGGCATTCACGTCATCGACGCACCCGTCAGCGGTGGCGCCGGTGCCGCCGAGAAGGGCCAGCTGGCCACCATGGTCGGCGCCGAACGCGCGATCTACGAACAGATCAAGCCGGCATTCAAGCTGTGGGCATCGCTGGTCATCCATGCCGGCGAACCCGGTGCCGGCACCCGAATGAAGCTGGCGCGCAACATGTTGACGTTCACCGCCTACGCCGCGGCCGGAGAGGCGATGAAATTGGCCGAGGCCGCCGGGCTGGATCTGCAGGCGCTGGGCCGGGTGGTGCGGCACACCGATGCGCTCACCGGCGGCCCGGGGGCAATCATGCTGCTCGACTCGACGGCGCCACTGGCCGCCGACCACTTCCTGCGGGACGCCTTCACGCACACCCGCGGGCTCGGGGAGAAGGACCTGCGCCTCGCACTGGGATTGGGCCAGGCCACCGGAACGGACCTGCCGCTCGCCCAGGTTGCGCTGGCCGAACTGGCCGCCGGTCTGGGCGTGCCGCATTCCACCACCGACTAGGAGAATCTGATGGACGAACTGCGCCGGACCGGCCTGGCCAAGATGAACGAGGTCTACGCGTGGGACATGCCCGACATGCCGGGCGAGTACTTCGCGCTCACCGCCGATCACCTGTTCGGCCGGATCTGGAGCCGCCCCGGGCTTTCCATGCGCGACAAGCGGCTGATGACGCTGACGGTGGTCACCGCGGTGGGGGAGAAGGATCTGGCCGAGATCCAGGTCAACGCCGCGCTGCACAACGGGGAGCTGACCGAGGACGAGCTGCGCGAGATGGCCATCTTCATCACCCACTATGTCGGCTTCCCGCGGGGTTCCGGGCTGAACGCTGTGGTGGAGAAGGTGATCGCCAAGCGCAATAAGGCCGCCGCCGCGGGCAAGGCCGAGGATAAGAAGGCCAACGTCGAAGCGGCGCTGGGCAAGCGCGGGGGTAATCCGAGCGACTGAATCTGGGGGAATCTCCAGGTTGTCGAAATTCGTTGGTACAGCGCCGGGTCGAATCCGGCTTGTGGATGTGCACAGCCGGGGCGGCGGCCACCACTGACAGGTCCCCGGTCAGCTCGTTGCTGCACTGCCACAGGCAGCGATCCGGCGGCCTACCTCGTCGCACATAGGGCTGACCCGATCCCAGCTCCCACGCCGCCTCGCGAAAAACCGGGCCGCCGACCGAACAGCGGTTGGAACCGGTTCGTCACCGGCACTCCGGTCAAGCGACCCGAGCCGTCCTTGGCGGGTGCACTCGACGGTCCTATCGAACGCCAGCGCCGAGCGCTGTAGCCGCATCGTCAAACACGTCGGCGGCGTCCGCAATACGGAGAACCCAACGTCGCTGACTACGGGGGTCTGCGAGGGTCGTCAAGAGTTTCGGATGCCCGCCCGGGATCGTGATAATTCTTTATTCCGTTGTGTTACAACGGATTTCGTAATTCCTCTGTAAGGTTCGGCAAGTGGATGCGGCCAGTATTAGACGTGTCGGTAGTCAGTTGGATTCCTTTGTCGGTGAGGTTTTCTCGGCGCTGACACGCAAGGATCGGCGGGCGACGGCGGGGCTGTATGTACGGGGACTGCTGCTGGACGGCCAGCGCAAGTCGATGCAGCCGATGGCGGCGAGGTTGCGGGTGGATCACCAGCGGTTGCAGCAGTTCGTAACCAGTTCGCCGTGGGATGTGGAGCCGGTCCGTAACACGTTGTCCGGCAAAGCGTGCACTCTGATCGAACCGGATGCGTGGGTGATCGACGACACCGGGTTCACCAAGGATGGCGACGCTTCGGCATGCGTGGCCCGCCAGTACTCGGGCAACCTGGGTAAGGTCGGCAACTGCCAGATCGCCGTCAGCGTGCACGCCGCCTCCGACGCGGCGTCCGCCCCACTGGATTGGCGACTGTTTCTGCCGCAACGCTGGGACACCCGGTTCGCCGGTGATCCCGCTGGTGTGGCTGCGGCCGCGACCCGCCGCAAGCGGTGCGCGATCCCCGATGGCGAGCGCCATCGGCCCAAATGGCAGATGGCGCTGGAGATGATCGACGAATTGATCGCATGGGGACGCACCCCACCGGTCGTGGTCGCCGACGCAGGATACGGTGACACCACCGCATTCCGCCAAAGCCTGGCCGACCGTAAGATCGGCTACGTCGTCGCCGTCAGAGGTGCCACCACCGCTTATCGGGCTGACGCGGTAGCCGAAACCGTACCTTCCGCAGGGCGTGGGCGCTCCTCGGTACCGCGCTACCGCACCCCGCTCCAGTCCTGCAGGGACCTGGCGATGTCCGCCGGGCGCACCGCGCTGCAAACAGTGACCTGGCTCCACGGCGACAAGTCCGACCCCGACAACCCCGTCGGGGTGATGCACTCCAGATTCCTCGCGCTGCGGATCCGCCCGGCCAACCCCGACGTGGCCCCAGCACACGACGGTCACCTCCCCGAAGCCTGGTTGCTCAGTGAATTGCCCGCCGGTACCGATGAGCCCACCGACTACTGGATCTCCACCCTTCACTCCGGTACGTCGCTCAAAGACCTCGTGCGTCTGGCCAAGATCCACTGGCGTATCGAACATGACCGCCGGCAACTGAAAGCCGGCCTGGGCCTCGACCATTTCGAGGGCCGGTCCTGGATCGGCTGGCACCACCACGCCACCCTGGTCTCCGCCGCCCACCTGTTCCTCACCACCCTGCGGCTGACAAAACCCGAAGCGGGTGTGCAGGACTGAGCCGCTACGGCGCCCTACGCGAACTCCAACGCGCACTTGTTCATTGGGTCGACACCAGCCCACTACCCCACCCTCATCTGCCCAACTTAACAAAGTACAACGCGACCTCGTATTAATCCCGGTGAAATCCTTCCCTAGGCAGTCGTTGGGCGTTAACTTCGGGAAAGTTCAGGTTCGGGGGAATCGACCAAGGTCTGGTCATGAGAAATGGGGGGCAGTTAATGAGTCGTCGGAGCAACCGCGGGCAGCTGGGGCGCAAGAACGGTTCGGGGGCGCGTCGTGACCGAGCGATCGGGGCCGCAGCGTCGGTCGGGGCGTTCCTGGCGTTCGGGATGGCGCCTTTGGCCAGTGCGCCAGTCGCGCAGGCCGACGACTTCGACTGGGTGATGGACCTGATCAATCCCCTGTTCGGGATTCCGGTCGGCGATGACGCGACACCGGGGGTCGAACTGTTCGAACTCTCCCCAGGGGGCGCCTTGGGCTCTGCTGCAGGTGCCGACTTTGCTCAGATGTGGCAGGACAGCTCCTACATGCCGCTGCATGACGGCATGCAGGTTTGGATCAATAGCGCGTTCGGTCAACAGGTCGACGGGTTCATCAACCAGATGTTCGAGCCGCTGACCCAGGGTGCGTGCGGTGTGATCTGTAACGGTGTCGACGGCACCGAGCTTGACCCCGATGGCCAAACCGGTGGGCTGTGGTTCGGTGACGGCGGCAACGGCTGGAGCTCAGATCAGGTGGGTGTCGCTGGCGGTAACGGCGGCCTCGCCGGCGGGATCGGCAATGGCGGCGACGGTGGTGCCGGTGGCTTGGGCGCCGACGGTGGTGACGGCGGCCATGGCGGCGAGATGTGGGGCAACGGCGGGGATGGCGGCGCGGGTGGCGTCGGGACCGCGCAGCTGGCCGCCGGTAACGGTGGTAATGGCGGCTCGTCTGGTCAAGCCCAGGACTTCTTCGGGATGGGCGCATGGGGCAACGGCGGTAACGGCGGCGTCGGTGGCGCGGGTTGGACCGGCACCAATGGTGGTGCGGGCAGCGTCCCCGGGGCCGACGGCGGCAATGGTGTGGTCGGCGGTCGCGCGGGTAACGGCGGTCTTGGTGGCGACGGCTCGTCGATCCTCGGGATCGGTGGCAACGGCGGCGGCGGCGGTGTCGGGGGGAATGGCGGCAACGGTGGTGCCGGCGCTGCCGGGGAGGACGCGACGACTCCGGGTGACACCGGCGGTGACGGCGGTAGCGGGGGTCTGGGGGCGGTTGGTGGTGCTGGCGGAAACGCCGGTGCGGGCGGTAAGGGCTCCAGCTTCCTGGGTGCGAACGGCGATGAGGGTGTCGGCGGCCAGGGCGGTGCCGGCGGCCGCGGCGGCGACGCCAGCGATGGTGGCCTCGGTGGTGCCGGGGATGCCACCCATCTCGACGGCGGTGCGGGCGGCAATGGCGGCGATGTGGGCGCTGGTGGCCAGGGTGGCGCTGGCGGCACCGGAATCACGGAGGCGGCCGACGGCGCCACCGGTGCCTTCGGTACCGGCGGCAACGGTGGTAACGGTGGTGCCGGTCATGACGCGGTGAATGCCGGGCAGAACGGTGGCAATGGTGGGGCGGCCGGTAACGGTGGCAGCTACGGCAACGGTGGTAATGGTGGTGCCGGTGGTGATGGCAAGGCCGGTGTCGGTGGTGGTGTGGGTAGCAACGGTGTTACCGCGGGTGCTGGTGGTGAGGTCGGTGGAGTCGGTCAGGCCGGTGGTTCTGGTGGTGCCGGTGGTGCCGGCGGTGCTGGTGGCTCGGTCTCGGGTGATGCCGGCAGTGGTGGCGCTGGTGGTGTGGGCG
>NZ_JBVAXQ010000001.1:166029-433661 GCF_055419425.1 Mycobacterium sp. IDUB_21
CCGGGCAGAACGGTGGCAATGGTGGGGCGGCCGGTAACGGTGGCAGCTACGGCAACGGTGGTAATGGTGGTGCCGGTGGCGCCGGCAAGGCTGGCGGCGACGGCGGTAGCCCCCTCGCGCTCGGAGGTGCCGGTCAAACCGGCCAGGCCGGTGGTTCCGGTGGAGATGGGGGCGCCGGTGGCGCCGGCGGCACCAGCGCCGGCAATGGCGGCAGCGGCGGTGACGCCGGTATGGGCGCCGACGGCGGTAACGGCGGGAATGGAAATACCGGTGCGGCCGGCGACTACGGCGTGAACGCCAGCGGCGCCGGCGGGCAAGGCGGTGCGGGCGGTAGCGGTGGCGCCGGCGGTAACGGCGGTACCGGTGGTGCAGCCGGGACGGCGACGAATGGCAGTGCGGGCAGCCAGGGTGCGGGCGGTGACGCCGGTTCCGGTGGCGACGCGGGCAAGGCCGGTGACGGCGGTCGGGGTGCCGACGGCGTCTTGGGCTCCGGTGACGGCGGTAACGGCGGCAACGGGGGGCAACTCGGCGCCGGTGGCGCGGCTGGAAACGGCGGGAGCGGTTCAATCCAAGGCTCCGACGGCGTGGCCGGAAACGGCCCGACCGGCCCCCAGGGCAACGGTGGTGACGGCGGAGACGGCGTCAGCCTGGCCGGCTCAGCCGGCGGCGTCGGCGTCAATGGAGTCACCGGCGGTGCCGGCGGCAACGGCGGCGACGGGAGCGCTTACGGCAGCGGTGGCGCCGGCGGCAACGGCGGCCAGGGCCAAGACGGCGGCGCCGGAGCATCTGCAGGCGGCTCTGTTACCAATGCCGGCGCTGGTGGCGACGGCGGCAAGGGTGGCATCGGCGGCCGGGGCGGCACCGAGTTGGGCGACGGAGGTGTCGGCGGCATAGGTGGCACTGGCGGTGATGGCGGCCTCGGCGCTGCCGGCGATGGCACCAATGGCGCCCAAGGCGGTGCCGGCGGACAGGCCGGTGTCGGTGGGGCCGGTGGCGATGCGCAGGCTTCCAGCGGTGTCGGCGGCGTCGGCGGCAATGGCGGCGTCGGCGGCGTCGGCGGCGAAGGCGGTCAGTCCGGTGTGGACGCCGACGGCAATGGTTTGACCGGAGGCCTCGGCGGCAGTGGTGGTCTCGGCGGTAACGGTGCTGCAGGCGGCGCCAATGGTGACGGGTCTGTGGCCAACACGGGCGATGGCGGCGACGGGGGCGCTGGCGGCATCGGCGGCGACGCGACCGACGCGGGTGGTGCACAAGGTCAGGGCGGCACCGGCGGCATCGGTGGTGACGGCGGCACCGGTGCACACGCGGGCGACGGGGGCACTGGCGGCGCGGGAGCCAAGGGCTCGACGGGGGCGGCGGCGCTGGCCGGCGACGGCGGTGACGGCGGCAACGGCGGTGACGCCATCAACACTGCGGGTGGCGACGGCCATGGCGGCAATGGAGGTGACGGCGGCGAGGGCGCTAAAGGCGGCAACTCGGAGGACGGGGGGAATGGCGGTAATGGAGGCGACGGCGGATCCGCCGCCAATGTGATCGGTGGTAACGGGGGTGACGGCGGCAACGGCGGCAACGGCGGCGACACCCATCTGAACGCCGGCGGCAAGGTAGCCGGCCATGGTGGTGAGGGCGGCAACGGAGGCACAGGCGGTTCAACGGGTACTGGCGGCAATGGCGGCAATGGCGGCAATGGCGGCGGGCCCAGTGATGGCGGCGGTCTTTCTACCGGCGGTGACGGGGGCATCGGCGGCCAGGGCGCTTTCGGCGGCGTGGCCGGAGGCGACGGAGGCGACGGAGGCGACGGAGGCGACGGCCCACTGGCCGGTGGCGACGGCGCCGATGGAGGGCACGGCGGCGCGTCCAACGCGGGCCCCGGCGCCGCAGGGACGCCCGGTCAACCAAACGTCGGCACTATCGGTGGGGCCGGTGGGGTCGGTGGCGACGGCTCCAAATAATTGAGTGAGCGTCGGCTGGCCCAAGCCCCGGTCGGGTTCTGATCGTCAGCAGCCATGTCGACCGGCGCGGAGCCCACCAACACAAGGTGTTGGTGGGCTCCGCCCGTCGCGGGCGGCCGGTCGGGAGTGGATGCTCACGCCAAGCGAACGATTCGTCGGGGATTCCGGCGCTACCCCGGCCCGCGGGCTGCTGCTTACCGCAGCAATCGAGTCGGACCAGATCGGGTACGCAGTTGCGTACCGACGCCGGATAAGGTGGGGAGCCGTGCGCATCTTGGTGATTGGTTCCGGTGCCCGCGAGCATGCTCTGCTGCTGGCCCTTCGCAACGACCCCAAGGTCGATCACCTGGTTATCGCGCCCGGCAACGCCGGCACCACGGCGATCGCCGAGCAGCGTGACGTCGACATCACCTCGGGGACGGCAGTCAGCGACCTGGCCCGCGAGGTCGCGGCCGACCTGGTGGTGATCGGGCCGGAGGTGCCGTTGGTGCTGGGCGTAGCCGACGCGGTGCGGGCCGCCGGCATCGCCTGCTTCGGGCCGTCCCGGGACGCCGCCCGCATCGAAGGCTCCAAGGCGTTCGCCAAGGACGTGATGGCCGCCGCCGGTGTGCGCACCGCCCGCTCGGAGATCGTGGACAGCCCAGCCGACCTGGACGCCGCCCTGAGCCGGTTCGGCCCGGATGCCGGCGAGGCGGCCTGGGTGGTCAAGGACGACGGCCTGGCCGCCGGCAAGGGGGTGGTGGTGACCCAGGACCGCGCTGCGGCGCGAGCCCACGCCGCCGGACTGCTCGATGCCGGGCACCCGGTGCTGTTGGAATCGTTTCTGGACGGCCCCGAGCTATCGCTGTTCTGCATCGTCGACGGCGACACCGTGGTGCCGTTGCTGCCGGCGCAGGACTTCAAGCGGGTCGGCGACGGCGACACCGGCCCCAACACCGGCGGTATGGGTGCTTATGCTCCGCTGCCGTGGCTGTCTCGGGAGGCTACGGCGGGCATCCTCACCGATATCGTCAAACCGGTCGCTACCGAACTACTGCGCCGTGGCAGCCGGTTCGCCGGGCTGCTCTACGCCGGACTGGCGATGACATCGACCGGGCCGGCGGTGGTCGAATTCAACTGCCGCTTCGGGGATCCGGAGACCCAGGCGGTGCTGGCTCTGCTGGAGACGCCGCTGGGGCAACTGCTGCACGCCGCCGCCACCGGTGGACTCAGCGAGTTCGGTGCGCTGCGCTGGCGGGACGGCTCGGCGGTGACGGTCGTACTGGCCGCGGAGAACTATCCCGGCCGGCCCCGGGTCGGGGACGTGATCGTTGGTGCCGAGGGTGACGACGTGTTGCATGCCGGTACTGCGCACCGGGATGACGGGTCGGTGGTGTCCACCGGCGGCCGGGTGCTGTCGGTAGTGGGAATCGGCGACGACTTGGCCGCGGCCCGCGCGGCCGCCTATCGGACTCTCGGATCCATTCGCTTGCCGGGCAGCCACTTTCGTACCGACATCGGATTGGCTGCCGCCGAGGACAAGATCCGGATCTAACCGGAACCACCTACCGCTATCCTGGGTTGCATGTCTGACCAAACTGAACCGGAGTCCACAGAGTCCGCAAAGACAGAGTCCGCAAAGCAGGATCGCCCGGCGAAAAGCGCTGGCACTGAGAAACGGCGGTCAGCTCCCGTTCCAGTTGCCGTGCCGTCGAGTCGCGGACCCCTGCTGATTGCCGCGGCGGTCGGGCTGGTCGCCGGGCTCATCGGTGGTGCGGCCGTGGCCGGCTTATGGCGCCCGGCGTCCGGTGCGTCGGCCAAGTTCTCTGGCCAGGAGGTCACCGACGCGAAAAAGGACGTGTGCGCCTCAGCAGCGCTCGCGCGTCAGGCGGTGGCCAACAACATGCACCTGAAAAACCCGGATCCCGAAAACCCGATTGCACAGCTTGCGGTGGCCGCCAACGCGAGGCTGTCACTGACGGCCGGTGCCGCCTACGTGCGGGGTCGCCTCGAAGCAAACCCGGCCACTTCACACGATCTCGTGAACGCGGCCCAGGCGATGGCCGGCGAGCTCGAGCACCTGAATCTGAGCTATCTTGTCGGGCAACCGAATTCAGACCGTGAGCAGCTGGGGCGTGACCTCGATGGACGTATCGCGGAACTGGGCAAACTCTGCCAGTAAGCGCCCCGAAGCTCATCGTCCTGGTTGATGACGATGTTGCCCCTCAGAACCAGGTGCCCGGGTCGAAGAGGTCGAAGCCGGCCGCGGCGGCACCGGTCGCCGCGTCGATGCCCGACACGGCATCGCCCGCGTCAAGCGGTGCGATGGCGTCGAACATGCTGAACATGCTCGACAAGTCGATGTTGCCGAACGGGGTGATCAACGTGTCGGTGATACTCGATGCCGCCGTGCCGTCGGAGTTCGGGATGGCCTCGTAGACATCGGTGAAGAGTCCGAGGTCGGTGACGCTGTAGACCGTGCCCAGTGTCGGCAAATCCGCGATTTGCGCGTCGGTGAGACCGGAGGCCGCATCGACTGCGGTGACGGTGAACTGAGACGTCTCGATGAAACCGAGGATGTTCGACATGTTCTCACCGAGACTGACCGTGCCCAGGTCGGCACCGGCGCTGTCAAACACCGCGACACCGGTTTGAGTGGGCAGGAATGTTCCGAACGCGTTGACGCCGGAAATCTCCAGCAGCGGCGCGATACCGAACAGCGGATAAGTGGCATCGGTGCTGAACCCGGCGCTGCCGGGGTCGAAGGTGGTACCGCCGATGGTGAACGCGTTGGCGCTGAGATCGGCATTACCGGACGCCGCAGCGAGCGCACCCAGCGGCGCAGCCGGGTCCAGCGGCGCCGTCGCGTCAAACGTCGTCGGCAGGTTGATGTTGCCGAACGGGGTCACCAAGGTGTCGGTGATGGTGGCCGACCCGCCGTCGGCTCCCGGGACGGCCTGGTAGACGTTCTGGAAGCCCGACCCCAAGTCGGTGACGCTGTAGACCGTCCCGAGGGCGGGCAGGTCGGCAAGGCTCATGTCGTTGAGCACGCCGGCGATGTCCGTGGTGGTGATGCCGCTGCCGGTGAGGTCTATGCCGCTGCCACTAAGAGCAGCGCTGACGGTGGTGTCGTTGATGTCGCCGGTGCCGTAGGGGAGGACCGCACTTCTGGCGGCCAGCGCATCGGCCAGGTCTTGTGCGGTGAAGCTCGCCCCACTGAAGTCGAGGCCGGTGCTCAGGGCGCTTTGGATCGAGTCGATCGCCGGGGCGATGCTGCCGACGGTGAACTGTGTGCTGTCGATCCCCAACAGGTCGGAGTACCAAAGGAAGCTCCCGATGCTGCCGGCGTCAGTGCCGTTGGTGTACACCTGGAAATCCTGGAATGCCTGGGTGTTGCTGGGGCCGGTACCGCTGATATTGATTGCGCTGGCCTCGAAATTGAGCAGCGGGGCGAAGCTGGACAACGACAGCGGCGACTCGACGGTGATTCCGGCGCTGCCGGGGTCGAAGGTGGTGGCGCCGATGGTGAACGCGTTGTCGCTGAGGCCGGTGACGCCGGACGTGTTTCCGAGGGATTCCAGGGCAGTGGCCGGGTTCAACGGCGCGATGGCGTCATAGGTCATCGGTAGGTCGAAGTTGCCGAACGGGGTCACGAACGTGTCGGTGATGGTCGACGCGGCGGTGCCGTCGGCGTTCGGGACGGCTTCGTAGATGTTCGCGAAGCCGCCGCCGAGGTTGGTGATGCTGTAGACCGTGCCGTCCGCCGGCAGCTCGGCGGCTTGACTGGCGGTCAGGCCGTCGGCCGCATCGGTGCTGCTGACGGTGAACTGCGCAGTCACGATGCCCAACAAATTCTGAACGTTGGTGGAGGTCAAGACCGTTCCAAGCGTGGCGCCGCTGCTGTCCTCGAGCGTGAATTGCTGAGCTCCCAGACTGGCGAGGCCGAGCAGGCTGTCGCTTCCGAGAGACAGCAGCGGGGCATTGGCGAACGTCGGGGTGATGGCCTCATAGCCCGCGGTCGATACACCCGTCAGGTTGTCGATCGCCACCGGGTCGTTGAAGGTGAGGCCCCCGATCGTGAAACCGGCGTCGGATCCGCTGTCGGCGGTTGCCACCGCGGCCTGCAGAAACGCTGCGGTCAATAACCCGCCACCCGCTGTGGCAGCAACAGCGGCCGCCTGGATACGTCGATTCGTCATCACAGGTCCCCCAATCTGTTCAGTTGAGTTTCAGGGATTTGGCTCAGAAGCCCAAGAACGCCAGCGGATCCCACGCGGAGGCGAGCGCGGACCCCACGTCGTCGAGACCGGTGAACGCGGCGCCCGCATCGAGCGGGTCGGCGGCATTGATGTCGCCGAACAGCGAGCTCAGGTCGACGTTGCCGAACGGCGTCACCAACATGTCGATGACGGTGCCGTCTTCACCCGGGGTGGCGATGTAGATGTTCTCCCAGCCGCCGCCCAAGTTGAAGACGTCGTAGACGGTGCCCACCGCCGGCAGCGTCGAGGCGTCCACACCGTCGGTGGCGGTGACAGTCTGGATGGTGAACTCGGTGTTGGTAAGGCCCAGCAGGTTCGTCACACCCGTGGCGGTGGTGATGGTGCCGAGGTCGGTGCTGCTTGAGCCGCTGCCGCTGTAGACGTCGAAGTTCTGAAGATTCAGATTGAGCGGTTCGGTGTCGTACTTCTGGATCTGACCGGATGCGAGGCTCAGCAGTGGCGCAATGCCGAGCAGGGCGGGGGCGTCCTTGAAACCCTCGGTGCCGTCCGCCATTATCGGGTCGAAAGTGAAGCCGCCGAGGGTGAAGGCGTCGGGCATGGTGCTGTCGCCGACGAGGAGACCGGTGAAGGCGTCGCCAGGGTGCAGCGGGTTGGCGGCGTTGATACCGCCGAACAGCGAGTCCAGATCCATGTTGCCGAATGGCGTCACCAGGGTGTCGGTGACGGTGCCGGTGGTGACGGTGCCGTCGGCGGCGATGACATCCGGAGTGGCGGTGTAGACGTTCTGCCAGCCGTTGCCGAGATTGAGCACGTCATAGACCGTTCCGGTTGCCGGCAGGCCCGACGGATCCGCATCGGTAGGGGTGGCGCTGAGAACGGTGAACTGGGTGTTGGCCATGCCCAGCAGATTCGTCGCGGACACACCGGTGCTGATGCTGCCGAGATCGGTGGCGCCCGATCCGGTGCCGCTGTAGACGTCGAAGTCTTGCGGAGCGAGGGCGACTGATCCCAGCAGTATTCCGCCGCCGAGGTTCAACAGCGGCGGTGTGCCGCCGAGGGCGCTGACGGGGTTGAAGCCTTCTGATCCGTCCGTCGTCATCGGGTCGAAGGTGGTGCTGCCGATGGCGAAGGCGTCATTACCGCCGGCGCTGGTGGCCGCTTCCAGACCGCTGAAAGCGTCGCCGGGTTGCAGTGCATTGGCGGCGTTCACGTCGGCGAACAGCGCGCTCAGGTCGGTGTTGCCGAACGGTGTCACCAGGGTGTCGGTGACGGTGCCGTCCTCGCCCGGGGTGGCGATATAGACGTTGTAGAAACCGCCGCCCAGGTTGAACACGTCATAGACCGTCCCCAGCGCCGGCAGGCCGGCTGCATCGCCGGTGACGCCGGTCACGGTGAACTCGGTGTTGGGCAGACCGAGCAGGTTCGTGACGGTTTCGTTGGTGTCGATGCTGCCGAGGGCGGTCGCGCTCGACCCGGAACCGGTGTACACGTCGAAGGTTTGCGGTGACAGGTCCAGCGTGCTACCGAAGAAGCTCACCGTGCCGCCGCCGAGGCTCAACAGCGGCGGAGCCAGGCTGATCGGAAGGACGGGGTTGAAACCCGCGGCGCCAGACAGATCGATGGGGTCAAAGGTGGTGCCGTTGATGGTGAAGGCGTCCTCACCGGGAGCGGCGGCAGCGACTGCGGTCTGCAGAAATGCTGCGGTGAGTAAACCGCTACCCGCCGTGGCGGCAACAGCGGCCACCTGGATCCGTCGATTCGTCACAACAAGCCCTTCAGTCTTTCAGTGTGGTTCAGGGGATAGCTCAGAAGCCCATGAAAGCGAACGGATCCCAGGAGGACGCGAGCGCCGCCCCGGCGTCGTCGAGGCCGGTGAAGGCGGCACCCGGGTCAAGCGGGTTGGCGGCGTTGAACATCTCGAACACTGAACTCAGGTCGACGTTGCCGAACGGGGTCACCAGGGTGTCGGTGATGGTGCCGTCGTCACCGGGGGTGGCGATGTAGATGTTCTGCCAACCGCCGCCGAGGTTGAAAACGTCGTAGACCGTCCCCTGCGCCGGCAACAGCGAGGCGTCCACACCGTCGGCGGCGGTGACATTTTGGACGGTGAACTCGGTGTTCGCAAAGCCCAACAGCTCCGAAACATTCACGCTGGTCCTGATGGTTCCGAGGTCGGCGTCGCCGGACCCGCCGTAGACATCGAAGTCCTGCGGCGAAAAGTTGATCGGCGCATCACTGGTACCGATACCGACGGTGGCGCCGCCGAGGCTCAGCAGCGGCGCGGCACCGAGCAACGAGGGGACGACATGGAAGCCCTCGGTCATGTCGTCGCCGGAACCGGTGAACGGGTCGAAGACGTAGCCGCCGAGGCTGAAGGCGTCGGGCATGGTGGTGTCGCCGACCAGCAGACCGGTGAAGGCGTCGCCCGGGTCGAGCGGGTTGGCCAAATTGATGCCGCCGAACAGTGAATCCAGGCTCATGTTGCCGAACGGGGTCACCAGGGTGTCGTGAACGGTGCCACTGGTAACGGTGCCGTCGGTGGCGGTGACGTCCGGGGTGGCGGTGTAGACGTTGGCCCAACCGCCGCCGAGGTTGAAGGCGTCGTAGACCGATCCCAGCACCGGCAGCTGCGAGGCCTCCACGCCGTCGGCAGGGGTGACAGCTTGGACGATGAACTGCGTGTTGGTCATACCCAACAGGTTCGTCACATCCACAGCGGTATTGACGCTGCCGAGTTCGGTGGCGCTGGATCCGGTGCCGCTGTAGACGTCGAAGCTCTGGGGGGCGAACGCTTGGGGTTGGGATTCCGGGAAGGATGTGCTCAGGGTCAGTTGACCACCGCCGAGGTTCAGCAGCGGTGGAATGCTGGCCAGCGAGTCCACCGGGGTGAAGCCCTCGGTCACGGTGCCGTCAGTCGCGGTGCTGAACGGGTTGAAGGTGAAGCCGCCGATGCTGAAGGCGTCGGCACCGATGCTGCTGTCGCCGGCCTGCAGCGCGGCGAAGGCGTCGCCGGGCAGCAGCGGGTTGGCAGCGTTCATGGCGGCGAACAGCGAGCTCAGGTCGGTGTTGCCGAACGGCGTCACCAGGGTGTCGGTGACTGTGCCGTCTTCGCCCGGGGTGGCGACGTAGACGTTGTAGATGCCGCCGCCCAGGTTGAACACGTCATAGACCGTTCCGGTCACCGGCAGCTGCGACGCATCGACACCGTCGGCGGGGGTGCTGCTCAGGACGGTGAACGCGGTGTTGTGCAGGCCCAGCAGGGTCGAGACGGTTTCGTTGGTGTTGATGCTGCCGAGCTCGGTGCTGCCGTTGTACAGGTCGAAGCTCTGCGGGGCGAGGTTCAGGATGCCGAGAGCCTTCCCACCGCCGAGATCCAACAGCGGCGGAGCCATGTTGAGCGGGCCGACCGGGTCGAACCCCGGCGTGCCGGCCGCCGTGATGGGGTCGAAGACGGTGCCGTCGATGGTGAAGGCGTCTGTTCCGGGAGCGGCCGTGGCGACCGCGACCTGCAGAAACGCTGCGGTGAGTATCCCGCCGCCCGCTGTGGCGGCAACAGCGGCTACCTGGAAACGTCGGTTCGTCATCAGGCCTTCCAATCTGTTCGGTCGGGCTCAGGAAACGGTTGAGTTACCCGTGAGTACGTTTAGAAAATTACCTCCGGTGTTGTTCGTCACACAAGGCTTTTCTTGGGTCATATGCTGGCAAATAGGCCGATTTCGGAGACCTTTTGCCGCAATTACGCGACGAAACAGTCGGCCCGCGGTACGACGAGCGTTCGATTGCCTGAGGAATTTGCTAAGCGGTCAACAGTGGTGCGATCCAAGTCAACTCGGCCGGAAGTTGGGAGCTCCAGTACGTCCCGTCGTGTCCGCCGGGGGAGAATCCGCCCGCCGGCGGATTGGGCAGTTG
This sequence comes from Mycobacterium sp. IDUB_21, assembly GCF_055419425.1. NCBI lineage: Bacteria > Bacillati > Actinomycetota > Actinomycetes > Mycobacteriales > Mycobacteriaceae > Mycobacterium > Mycobacterium sp. IDUB_21. The sequence goes on from NZ_JBVAXQ010000001.1 coordinate 176,090, forward strand.
GCCGATGAAGGCCTGGGTCGCCGAGTAGAAGGGATCGGAGTTTCCGCAGTCCACCCGGATCGGTATCGACGCAAGAGCCGGCATCCCGAACACCGAGTTGGCAGCGAAATCGTCGGCCCCGTCGAACGCCCCCGGCGCCGTCGCCCCGGGCGACAGCCACAGTGCGGGGCTCACCGCGCAGATCGCCGCCGTCCGGCGCGGACCGAGCCGGCCCCCCAGCAACAGCGCGCCGTAACCGCCCATCGACCAGCCGATGAACCCCACCCGGGAAGTGTCCAATCCCTGGTCGGCCAGCAGTGGCAGCAATTCGTCGGTCACCATCGCACCGGAGTCCTCCCCGGAGGCGCGCCGGTGCCAGTAGCTGCCGCCGCCGTCGACGGCCACCACCGCGAACGGGGGCAACCCGGCGGCGACCGCTTCGGCCAGGCCCTGCTCCACGCCGCCGGCCATCACCGTCGAGGCGTCACTGCCCTTGCCGTGCAGCGCGATCAGCGGGCAGAGCCCGGTCTGTCCCGGCGGCCGGGCGATCGCCCAGTTGGTGGCGATGCCGCCGCGCGCCGCCGAGGTGAACGAGCCCGTGGTCATGGTGGGCAGAGCCGGGGTGGCCCGCGCCACTCGAGCGCCGAGCAACGAACCCGCTCCCAGCGCACCCGTGGCAGCCCCCAGGCGCAGCACCGCCCGTCGGCTCAACTCCGGCATGGCGGTCATCATGCCAGCACGCGCGGATTGCCCGAAAAGCGTGTAAACCACTTGTCGGTGTCCTGTGCCACCCTCGTCGTTGATGGCCCGGCACACGACGTTCAGGTTTTGTCTCGATCCCAGTGTCGAGCAGTGCGAGGTGCTGATCCGGCATGCGGGGGCGGCGCGGTTCGCGTTCAACCAGTGCTTGGGGATGGTGAAAACGGCACTGAGCGCTCGCAAGTCCGATCCCGACGTTGACGTGCCGTGGACGGGGATCGACCTGGTCAACGCCTTCAATGCGTGGAAAAAGACCGAGGATGCCGGGCGGGTGTTCACCGTCGACAGCTCAGGAGTGGCCGAGTTAAGCGCGACGGGATTGGCGTGGCGTGCCGAGGTCTACCAGCAGGTCTTCGAGGAAGCGGCCGTCGACCTGGGCAGGGGCTTGAAAAGCTGGTCCGAATCGCGGTCGGGCAGGCGACGCGGTCGCCGGGTCGGGTTTGTCCGGTTCAAGAAGAAGGCCGCCGCAACACCGGCGTTTCGGCTGCGCAACAAGCACCCCAAAGGTGGGCGGCCGGCGATCCGCGTCGGCGACAGCGGTCGGCCGCGCTCGGTTAGCCTGCCGGGCATCGGCCAGCTCGGGGTGCATGACGACACACGCCGCCTTCGGCGCATGCTCGCAAGCGGGCGGGCAAGAATTTTGTTTGCCACCGTGAGTCAGCATGCGGGACGGTGGTGGGTGTCGCTGAATGTCGAGGCAGCGCAGCTGCACCCGGCCGTTCAGCACGGGCCCCGTTCCGGTCACGACAGCAGCGGCTGGGTTGGTGTTGATCGCGGCTTGGCTGCGTTCGCGGTCGCCGCCGACGCCGACGGGATCGAGATGGCCCGGTTTGTCGAGGCCCCCAAGCCACTCGCTGCCGGAATCGCTGAGCAGCGCCGGCTGGCGAAAGCATTAGCCCGCAAACAGAAGGGATCACGCAATCGCCATGATGCCGCCGCTCGGCTGGCCCGGCATCACCGTCGCGTCGCCAATGTGCGTCGACATTTCACCCATCAGGTATCGAACAAACTGGTCAAGACTCACGACCGGCTCGTCATCGAAGACCTGAATGTGGCCGGAATGCTGGCCAACCACTGTCTCTCCCGTGCCATTTCTGATGCCGGATGGAGCGAGTTGGCCCGACAACTGAACTACAAGCAGGCTTGGCGCGGCGGTCAGGTTACGGTCGCTGACCGGTGGTACCCCTCAAGTCAGCTCTGCTCGGTCTGCGGCGATCGCCGCACCGATTTGCGCTTGGTTGAGCGGGTGTTCACCTGTACTAACGGTCACATCGTCGACCGCGACCTCAACGCAGCGATCAACCTGGCGCGTTGGGGCCAAACCCACCACGACAATCCTCGATCCCCGGACCCCCAAGCACGGGGCCGGGCCACCAATGCCCCCAGACGGGACGGCTCTGACCGACGCCTACGCGTCGGCGAAACCAGCCCGAAAGACGTGGGAACCGACGTTCACAGCCCACCCGCGGCCTGAACCACGGAACGCCCGAGAAGGGCGGTGCCGAACACCCACCAGAACTGTTCGACATGCTTTAAAAGACCGAAACGCATGATGCGGCGATAGCTGTGCTGGCAGCATCTCTAGGCGTGATGACAGCGGTCACGCCCAAGGGCGAGCGCCGGCGGTATGCGCTGATCAGCGCTGCCGCCGAACTGCTGCGCGAGGGCGGGTTCGAAGCGGTGCGGCATCGCGCGGTGGCGCAGCGGGCCGGCCTGCCGCTGGCGTCGACCACCTACTACTTCTCCTCCCTTGACGACCTGATCGCCAGCGCGGTGGAACACATCGGAATGTTGGAGGTCGCCCAGTTGCGCGCCCGCATCGCCGGCCTGTCCCGCCGCCGACGTAGCGCCGAGACCACCGCCGACATGCTGGTCGACCTGCTGGTGGGGGAGGACAACGGCCCCCAGGTCGCCGAGCAGCTGATTTCCCGGTACGAGCGGTCCATCGTCTGCGCCCGGCAGCCCGCACTGCGGGAAATCCAGCGTCGCATCCTGCACCAGCGGTCGGACGCCGTCGCCGAAGCCATCGAACGTTCCGGGCGGATCGCACGGGTCGAGATGGCATATGTCCTGGTCTGCATGGTCGACGGGGCGGTGATGGCGGCCCTGGTCGACGACCGGCAGGGGCCGTGGGTGGTCGCCCGGGCGGCGGTGATCGACGTCATCGACCTGCTCGCGCCGCTGGACCAGCGCGCAGTGTCAGCCTGAGAAGCTCACACGGTATGCTGCGGCGACTCCTTTGTCGCTAGTTTGCTACCGGCGGGTAACCGGGGGAGCCAACACGCCTAGAAAACGCCCACGAGAAGCGAATGCGGAGAGCTACGTCATGAATATCGGTGTCCTATCCGAGGCTCAGCCCGGTGAGACGCGTGTGTCGGCGACGCCTGCGACTGTTGCTGCGTTGACCAAGCTCGGTTACGACGTTGTGGTCGACGCGGGCGCCGGCGCTGCATCGGACTTCTCCGACGAGGCCTACGCCGAAGCCGGCGCGACGATCGGTGACGCGCGCGCCGCCGACATCGTCTTCGGGGTCAACGCCCCGTCGTCCGAGCAGCTGGATGCGATGAAGCCGGGCGCGACGCTGGTCAGCCTGCTGGCGCCGGCACTGAACCCGGAGCGGGTGGAGGATCTGGCCCGCCGGCCCATCACGGCGATGTCGATGGACGCGGTGCCCCGGATCTCGCGGGCGCAGTCGCTGGACGTACTGAGCTCGATGGCCAACATCGCCGGCTACCGCGCGGTGATCGAGGCCGCTCACGTGTTCGGCCGCTTCTTCACCGGCCAGGTGACCGCCGCCGGCAAGGTGCCGCCGGCCAAGGTTCTGGTGGTGGGCGCCGGGGTGGCCGGCCTGGCCGCGATCGGCGCAGCCGGCAGCCTGGGGGCCATCGTGCGGGCCACCGACCCGCGGCCGGAAGTGGCCGATCAGGTCCGCTCGCTCGGCGGGGAGTACGTGTCGATCGAGTCGGCGGAGGCTGAGGTGTCGGCCACCGGCTACGCGAAGGAGATGAGCGACGACTACAAGGCCCGCGAGGCCCAGCTCTACGCCGACCAGTGCGCCGACGTCGACATCATCGTCACCACCGCGCTCATCCCGGGTAAGCCCGCGCCGCGGATCATCACCGCCGAAATGGTGGCCTCGATGAAACCGGGCAGCGTGATCGTGGACATGGCAGCGGCCAACGGCGGCAACGTCGAGGGCGCTGTGAAGGACCAGGCCGTCGTCACCGACAACGGCGTGACGATCATCGGCTACACCGACCTCGCCGGCCGGTTGCCCGCCCAGGCCTCTCAGCTCTACGGCACCAACCTGGTCAACCTGATGAAGTTGATGACGCCGGGCAAGGACGGCCAGCTGGTGCTGGACTTCGACGACGTGGTGCAGCGGTCGATGACCGTGGTGCGCGAGGGTGAGTCGACGTGGCCGCCACCGCCGGTGCAGGTGTCGGCCGCCCCGGCCAAGGTCACTGAAGCAGCCCCGGCGGTCGCGAAGGTGTCGAAGGCGCCGATGACGGCCGGACGGCGGCTGGGCCTGGTGGTCTCCGCGGCGGCGGTGTTGTTCGCGCTGGTCGCGCTGGCACCGGCGGCGCTACAGGTGCACCTGACCGTGTTCGCTCTGGCGATCGTGATCGGTTACTACGTGATCGGGCATGTGCACCACGCGCTGCACACGCCGCTGATGTCGGTGACCAATGCCATCTCGGGGATCATCGTGGTCGGTGCGCTGCTGCAGATCGGCCACGATGATCCGGCGATCACGGGGCTGGCGACCGCGGCGATCCTGCTGGCCAGCATCAACGTCTTCGGCGGCTTCGCGGTGACCCGCCGCATGCTGGCCATGTTCTCCCGCAGTTAGAGCCTGCGCTGCACACGCCGTCCCAAATAGCCTGGAGTAGACCCCTATGTTCTCGATCGACACCGCCGCCTCGGCGGCATACATCGTCGCGGCGCTGTTGTTCATCCTGGCTCTGGCCGGGCTGAGTAAGCACGAGACGTCCAGGGCCGGCAACAGCTTCGGCATCGTCGGCATGGCGGTGGCGTTGGTCGCGACGATCACGCTGGCCGTGCATCACGGCATCACACCGGTCGGCCTGGGATTGCTGATCGGGGCCACCGTGGTGGGCGCGGCGATCGGGCTGTGGCGGGCCAAGGTGGTCGAGATGACCGGCATGCCCGAGCTGATCGCGCTGCTGCACTCCTTCGTCGGGTTGGCCGCTGTGCTGGTCGGCTGGAATGGCTATCTGCACGTCGAAGCCGACGTGGCGGGGGCACAAGCCCAGGAGTTGGCGGCGTCGGGGCTGTTGGGTATTCACTCCGCGGAGGTGTTCATCGGAGTGTTCATCGGTGCGGTCACCTTCACCGGCTCGATCGTGGCCAACCTCAAGCTCTCGGCGCGGATGAAGTCCAACCCGCTGATGCTGCCCGGCAAGAATTTCATCAACGTCGGCGCCCTGGTGGCGTTCTTCGCGCTGACCGTGTGGTTCGTGCAAGAGCCGAATCTGTGGCTGCTGGTCGCGGTCACCGTGCTGGCGCTGGCGCTGGGCTGGCACCTGGTGGCCTCCATCGGCGGTGGGGACATGCCGGTCGTGGTCTCGATGCTCAACAGCTACTCCGGTTGGGCCGCGGCGGCATCGGGCTTCCTGCTCTCCAATGACCTGCTGATCATCACCGGCGCGCTGGTCGGCTCCTCGGGTGCCTACCTGTCCTACATCATGTGCAAGGCGATGAACCGGTCGTTCATCTCCGTGATCGCCGGCGGCTTCGGCATGGAAAGCTCAGCGGCCGGCTCCGACTCCAAGGACTACGGCGAGCACCGGGAGATCACCGCCGAAGGCGTGGCCGAACTGCTGGGCGGCGCCGATTCGGTGATCATCACCCCGGGCTATGGCATGGCTGTGGCGCAGGCCCAGTACGGCGTCGCCGAACTCACCCGCAAACTGCGGGACCGCGGCGTCAAGGTGCGCTTCGGCATCCACCCGGTCGCCGGCCGGTTGCCCGGCCACATGAACGTGCTACTGGCCGAGGCCAAAGTGCCCTACGACATCGTGCTGGAGATGGACGAGATCAACGAGGACTTCGACGACACCTCCGTCGTCCTGGTGATCGGCGCCAACGACACCGTCAACCCGGCCGCCGCCGAAGACCCGTCCAGCCCGATTGCGGGCATGCCGGTGCTGACCGTCTGGGACGCCGACAACGTGATCGTCTTCAAGCGCTCCATGGCATCCGGCTACGCCGGCGTGCAGAACCCGCTGTTCTTCCGGCAGAACTCCGCCATGCTGTTCGGTGACGCCAAAGACCGGGTCGAGGACATCCTGCACGCGCTGTAGGCCCCGCTGGCCGCCGGCACCCGGCCCGTAAGCTAGCTGCTCGTGAGCATCCCCAATGTGCTGGCCACCCGCTACGCCAGCGCTGCGATGACCGACATCTGGTCGCCGCGGGCCAAGATCGTCGCCGAACGCCGGCTGTGGCTGGCGGTGCTGCGCGCCCAGTCCGAACTGGGTGTGCCGGTACCCGAACAGGCGATCGCCGACTACGAGGCCGTCCTCGATGACGTCGACCTGGCCTCGATCGCCGCCCGCGAGCGGGTGACCCGCCACGACGTGAAGGCGCGCATCGAGGAGTTCAACGCGCTGGCCGGCCACGAGCATGTGCACAAGGGGATGACCAGCCGCGACCTGACCGAGAACGTCGAACAGCTGCAGATCCGGCAGTCGCTGGAGCTGGTGCTGCGCCACGGGGTGGCGGTGGCCACCCGGCTGGTCAACCACGCGGTGGCCTATCGCGAGCTGGTGATGGCCGGCCGCAGTCACAACGTCGCCGCGCAGGCCACCACGCTGGGTAAGCGATTCGCCTCGGCCGCCGAGGAAACGTTGATCGGCCTGACCCGGGTGCGTGAGCTGATCGACCGCTACCCGCTGCGCGGCATCAAGGGTCCGATGGGGACCGCCCAGGACATGCTGGATCTGTTCGACGGGGACACCGCCAAGCTCACCGAGCTGGAACGCCGAGTCGCAGGGTTCCTCGGCTTTTCCAAGGTGCTGACCAGCGTCGGGCAGGTCTATCCCCGGTCACTGGACCACGACGTGGTCTCCGCGCTGGTGCAGTTGGGCGCCGGACCGTCCTCGCTGGCCCACACCATCCGCCTGATGGCCGGTAATGAGCTGGTGACCGAAGGCTTCGCGCCGGGCCAGGTGGGCTCCTCGGCGATGCCGCACAAGATGAACACCCGCAGCTGTGAGCGGGTCAACGGCCTGCAGGTGGTGCTGCGCGGCTACGGCGCGATGGCCGCCGAACTGGCCGGCGCGCAGTGGAACGAGGGCGACGTGTTCTGCTCGGTGGTGCGCCGCGTCGCGCTGCCCGACGCGTTCTTCGCCGTCGACGGGCAGACCGAGACGTTTCTCACCGTGCTCGACGAGTTCGGCGCCTACCCGGCGGTGATCACCCGGGAACTGGACCGCTACCTGCCGTTTTTGGCCACCACCAAGGTGCTGATCGCCGCGGTGCGCGCCGGGATGGGCCGCGAAGCCGCCCACGAGGTGATCAAGGATCACGCGGTGGCCGTCGCGCTGGCGATGCGCGAACGCGGCGCCGAACCCGACCTGCTGGACCGGCTGGCCGCCGACGAGCGATTGCCGCTGGATCGTGCCGCGCTGGACGCGGCCATCGCCGACCGGCAGGCCTTCACCGGTGCGGCCGCCGACCAGGTCGACCAGGTGGCGGTCGCGGTGGCCGAACTGGCCGAGAAGTATCCGGAGGCGGCCGCCTACAGCCCGGGCGCGATCCTGTAACGCCAATGAGCGCCCGGCGGCCGGCCCCCGATGCCTTCGCGATGGTGATGGCCACCGGCATCCTGTCGATCGCCGCCCGCGACCACCAGTACGGTTGGCTCTCCGACGCTTTGGGTGTGCTGGCGGCCGTGGTGCTGGTGGCGCTGACGATGGCCGCCGCCCGTGCGGTGGCCCACTGGGATCTTCGCGACCCCGACGTCACCCTGCGACTGTTCACGTTCGTCGCCGCATGCGCGGTGCTCGACTCCCGGCTGGTCAGCCACCCGGCGGTGGCGCGTGTGCTGGGTGTGGTGGCGCTGTCGACATGGCTGGTGCTGATGGTCCTGACCTGCCGCAACATGGCTACGCCCGGCCTGGTGGCGCTGCGCGCTCGGGCCCACGGCGCTTGGGAGCTGGCCAGCGTCGGCACCTCTGGGTTGGCGATCATCGCCGCGCAGGTCGCCCAGCACACCGGTGACCGCGGCTGGGCGACGGTGGCCGTGGTGGTCTGGCTGGTGGCGATCGCGATCTGCGTCGGTATGACCTGGCTGATCCTGTGGCGCACGGTCAGCGAACGCAAGGACCGGGAGGGCTTCGCACCCGACGATTGGATCCTGATGGGGGCGTTTGCGATCGCCACTTTGGCCGGGCACACCATCTATGTCGTGGCGGTGCAGTGGCTGGCCGGGCCGGTGCGTGCGGTCACCGTCGTGACGTGGGCGGTGGCCACGGTATGGATACCGCCGCTGGTCTATTTCGTGCTGCACCGGGTCAACCGGCGGCCGGCGGTCCTGCACCTCACCGGTGCGTGGTGGGCGCTGGTGTTCCCGCTGGGGATGTACTCGGTGGCCACCGGGGCGATGGCCACCGAACTGCGGACGCCCGCGCTGCAGACGGTGTCGCTGGTGTTCTTCTGGAATGCGTTGACGGCCTGGCTGATCGTGGTGGTCGCCGGGCTGCTACGTGCGCGCACACTCAGTGCGACCGCGCTGCACCGGCGCGGCGGCGAGTCAGCGCGGTCAGCCTGGCCCATACCCACGTCAAGGGCACGTCGCGGCCGGTAGCCAGGTACTCCACCGTGGTCGGGTAGTGGCGGATCTCCCGTACCTGGGCCAGTCCATCGGGCTTGCCCACGAGTAGCACCTGGTCACCGAGCGTCAGTGTGGTGTCCGGGTCCGGCATGAATACCGGAGCGCCGTCTCGCAGCACGACCAGTGCGGCCAGCGGCAACCGCACTTCGCGGTCGTCGGGCCGGCGGATGAGGTCTGCCACCGTCAGGGTTTCGCCACGTTGCAACCACTCCGCGATGGCGGGAGCACGTTCGGGCGACAGCACGATGACATCACGGCTCGGGGTGCGTCGCCCGCAGGACTCCTGTAGCTGGTCGCGCACCCTGGTGGCCCACGCCTCATCGCGCCCGAAGGCGTGCTCGACGAAACTCCAGAACACCGGCGTGAGTGTCCGGGCCAGTACCTCGCGGGCAACGAGCTCGGTGGCGATGTACACCGAGTCGATCTGCAGTGCGTCGAGTAATGCCTTCTTGGTGTTCGTCTGCTGGCGGACCACCAGGTAGACGTCCGCATTGGCCAATCGCGCCTGCTCGGCCAACGCGATATTGGTGGTGTCGTTACTGGTTCCGGCGATGAACCCGACCGCACCGGAGACGTCGAGTTCGCCGTCGGCGGGGTCGGCGAGGTCTACGGTCAGTCCGCTGGCGATGAGATCACGTACCAGTTCGTCGCCGAACTCGGTGTCGGCGCAGACCACCCAGCGTCCGGCGGCCAGGCCCCGTCGTAACGTTGGCAGCTGGTCCTCCTCGTTGTCCATCAGCCAGCGCAGCAGTTGGTGATTGACCGGACGGTGGATGGACAGCGCGAGGTAGTCGCCGAAACGGTCATTGGGGTTGATGATCCCCGCCGGGGAGAAGCGCTCGATACGGGCCTGGATCGTCGGGTCGCTGCAGCGGGCGAACACCGGAACTTCGGGCCGCAGCAGCGCCACGGTCATCACCACCGCGAGGTTTGCGTCATCGTCGTTCGTCAGGGCCAGGACGCTCTCGCAGTCGCGGTGCGCAAGGCCGGCCACACCCAGCACGGGCGGGACGGCGCAGTCCCCCTCGATCGCCGGGACGTCGGAGCTGAGTTGCTCGGATACCACCGAGGCGACCCGGGACTCTTGTTTGTCGATGACGACGAACCGCCGCCCGTGTTCGTCGAGTTCGGCGCCGACGGCCCGGCCGGCCTGGCCGTAGCCGGCGATGATGACGAAGGGCTCGACCATCCGGCGGACTTGCCGGCGGAACCGCTGCGCGGCGATGGCTTCCTGAAAGGCGGTGTCGTTGAGGACGGAGAAGAAGACCCCGATGGCGAACGCCCAGCTGATCACGACCAGGTAGATCGACATCGACAGCCACATTCGCTGCGGGTAGCTGAAGGCGTGCGGCACCTCGCTGTAGCCGACTGTCGTCAAGGTGATCGTCATCTGGTAAAACGCATCGAAGACGGTCAGCCGGTAGGGGTTGCCCTGCGCATCGACACCGGGCATCAGCATCAAACCGGTGGTGCAGATGCTGAATGTGGTGATGACGACGATGAACGGCGCGCGCATTCGCCGCATGAACAAGAAGATGACCTCGGTGGTCTGCACTGTGGTCGGAACTCGGACCGGCTTGGGCCGCAGCTTGTTCGGCCGCCGGGTCCAGAACGAGAACAGGTGCACGGAGTTGGGCATCGGTTATCGACGGCTATCGGCGTCTGAACGACGCCGTTTCGACCACCAGCAGACTGACCGACACGATGTTGGCCAGCAGCGCCCCGCCGGACAGCGACACCACGCTGGCGGTGGCATGCATGTCCAGCCCGTAGCTGGACACCTGGGTGTAGTAGACCCACATCGTCGCTGCGGCAGCGAGCTGGAGCAGTGCGACCAGGCTGGTCGCCAGGTGCACGGCACCGAGCTGGGTACGGTCACCGAACTTCAGGATCGAGGTGATGAAGGCGACGATGAGGGCGAGAAAGAGCTCCCAGGGGTTGTGGATGATCGGATCGCCGATGTCACCGATGAAGAACCCGAAATTCAATGTTGCCGCCAACAGCACAAAGAAACCGAAAACCACCTTCTCGAGGTTCACAACGGCAGCCTAACTCGGCGGAGTCGCCGATCGGGGATGTCGCGCGAGCCCGGCAGACCGCAGCTCAACACCGGCGAGTTCGGCGATGACGGCGAGGTCTTGATGCCGCCACGCGCCGACCGGATCGGGGCTGACCGCGGTCAGCGCGCGGTGCGGTCGGGTCGCCAGCGCGCGCAATGCCAGCAACTGCAGGCCGGCCGGGGTGGCGGCCAGCGCCAGCACCGCCCGCTTGCGCAGAAAGAACCGCAATCGCAACGCCAGCCACGGCATCGCCACCGCCAGGATCGGCGGCGACGCGACCGCGATGGCCAGCAGGTAGGCCAGCCAGCCGGCGGTGGTGTCCAGGTTGTGGCCGGCGCCGGCGATGTCGACGGCCGCCTCACCCGCGGCGGTGAGCGGCTTGCTCACCGCGCCGCCCACCAGCGGGATGCGATCCGCGCTCTCCCCGGCCGAGGCCAGGCTGTCGGCCACCCCGTTGGCGCCCCGCTCGAACTGCCGCCCGACCCCGGCGATGGTGGCGACCGCCCCGTGCACGGCCAGGCCGACCAACACCCACAGGAAGGTCCAGACCGCGACGACGGCGTCGCTGAACAGTTGGGCCAACAGGCGGCCGGGGGAGGTGGCGTAGGGCAGCAACCGGGACGTCATGGATCCGATCCCAACACACGCGGGACCGCTGCGTCCGGCTTCGCCGGTCTGGCCAGACCCATTAGGCTGGCGCAATGCCGCGTCCCGCGCTCTCCGACTACCAGCACCTGGCCAGCGGCAAAGTCCGCGAACTGTACCGAATCGACGATCAGCATCTCCTGTTCGTCGCTACCGACCGGATCTCGGCGTTCGACTTCATTCTGGACAGCCAGATCCCGGACAAGGGCCGCATCCTCACCGCGATGAGCGTCTTCTTCTTCGACATCGTCGAAGCGCCCAACCATCTGGCCGGTCCACCAGACGACCCGCGCATCCCCGACGAGGTGCTGGGCCGGGCGCTGGTGGTGCGCGAACTGCAGATGATGCCGATCGAGTGCGTGGCGCGCGGCTACCTGACCGGCTCGGGCCTGCTCGACTACCAGCGCAGCGGGTCGGTCTGTGGCATCGCGCTGCCGCCGGGGCTGGTGGAGGCCAGCAAGTTCGCCACTCCGTTGTTCACCCCGGCCACCAAGGCCGAGATCGGCGAACACGACGAGAACATCTCGTTCGCGCAGGTGATCGACCTGGTGGGGCCGGTGCGGGCCAGTCAACTGCGCGACCGCACCATGGCGACCTATGTGCAGGCGGCCGACCACGCGCTGACGAAGGGAATCATCATCGCCGACACCAAGTTCGAGTTCGGTGCCGACGACAACGGCAATCTGGTGCTGGCCGACGAGGTGTTCACTCCCGACTCGTCGCGGTACTGGCCGGCCGATCACTATCGGGCCGGGGTGGTGCAGGAAAGCTTCGACAAGCAGTTCGTGCGCAACTGGCTCACCGGACCGGAATCCGGCTGGGACCGGGCCGGTAGCCAGCCGCCGCCGGCGCTGCCGGATGACATCATCGCCGCGACCCGCGCCCGTTACGTCGAGGCCTACGAACGAATTTCAGGCCTGTCCTTCGATGATTGGGTCGGCCCCGAGGCATGACCGACGTCTCGCAGCCGCTGCCGGATCCTCCTTCGGCCAAGCGGGTGGACAGCACCCGCACCCACCACGGGGACGTGTTCGTCGACCCCTATGAATGGCTGCGGGACAAGGCCGACCCCGCGGTGATCGCTCACCTGGATGCCGAGAACGCCTACACCGACGCCGCGACCGCACACCTGGAGTCGTTGCGGCAGAATATCTTCGGCGAGATCAAGGCTCGCACGAAAGAGACCGACCTGTCGGTGCCCTCCCGGCGCGGAGAATGGTGGTATTACGCGCGCACCTTCGAGGGCAAGCAGTACGGCGTCCAATGTCGCTGTCCCGTCAGCTCTCCCGACGATTGGGATCCGCCTCGACTCGATGAGGCCACCGAGATCCCCGGCGAGCAGGTGCTGCTGGACCAGAACACCGAAGCCGAGGGCCACGACTTCTTCGCCCTCGGCGCCGCCGGCGTCAGCCCGGACGGCAACATCTTGGCCTACTCCGTCGACGTCGTCGGTGACGAGCGGTACACGCTGCGGTTCAAGGACTTGTCCACCGGCGAACTGTTCCCCGACGAGATCGCCGGAATCGGTGCCGGGGTGACCTGGGCAACTGATAGCCGCACCGTCTACTACATCACTGTCGACGCGGCCTGGCGCCCGGATACGGTGTGGCGCTACCGGATCGGCGCCGGACAGCCCGCCGAGCAGGTCTACCACGAGGAAGATGAGCGGTTCTGGCTGTCGGTCGGCCGTACCCGCAGCGACGCCTACGTGCTGATCGCGGCCGGGTCGTCGATCACCTCGGAGGTGCGCTACGCCGACGCGGCCGACCCACAGGCTCAGTTCACCGTGGTGCTGCCCCGCCGCGACGGCATCGAGTACTCGGTGGAGCACGCGATCCTCGATGGCCGGGACCGGTTCCTCATGTTGCACAACGACGGTGCGGTCAACTTCGCGCTGGTGCAGGCTCCGGTGGAGGACCCGACCGCGCAACAGACCCTGATCGCCGGACGTGATGACGTGCGACTGGATGCGGTAGATGCCTTCGCGCACCATCTGGTCGTCGGCTACCGAGCTGAGGGACTGCCACGTCTTCAGCTATGGCCGATCAGCAGTGATAGCGATTACCTACCGCCGCAGGAGATCACGTTCGACACCGAGTTGGCTTCCGCAGGCCTGGCGGCCAACCCGAATTGGGATGGACCGAAACTGCGAGTGGGTGCGACGTCGTTCATCACCCCGGTGCGCATCTACGACATCGATCTCGCGACCGGCGAACGCACCCTGCTGCGAGAACAGCCGGTGCTCGGCGAGTACCGTCGCGAAGACTACGTCGAGTACCGCGACTGGGCCTACGCGCAGGACGGCACCCGTGTCCCGGTGTCGGTCGTGCACCGCGCCGGTATCGATCTGCCCGCTCCCACAGTGCTTTACGGTTATGGCGCCTATGAGATGTGCGAAGACCCGCAGTTCTCGATCGCTCGACTGTCCCTGCTGGACCGGGGCATGGTGTTCGCCGTCGCGCACGTCCGTGGCGGCGGTGAGCTGGGTCGGCTGTGGTACGAGCACGGCAAGTTGCTGCAGAAGAAGAACAGCTTCACCGACTTCGTCGCCGTAGGGCGCCACCTGATCGCAGCCGGCGTCTGCGGGCCGGCGCATCTGGTGGCGATGGGTGGCAGCGCGGGCGGGCTGTTGATGGGCGCGGTGACCAACCTGGCGCCGGAGCTGTTCGCCGGCGTGGTGGCTCAGGTTCCCTTCGTCGACCCGCTGACCACCATCCTGGACCCGTCCCTTCCGCTGACCGTCACCGAGTGGGACGAGTGGGGAAACCCGCTGGGCGACAAGGACGTCTACTTCTACATGAAGTCCTATTCGCCGTATGAGAACGTCACCCGCCGGGAGTACCCGCCGATTCTGGCGATGACGTCGCTGCACGACACCAGGGTGTACTACGTCGAGCCGGCGAAGTGGGTTGCGGCGCTGCGACATACCAAGACCGACGGCAACCAGGTGCTGCTGAAAACCGAGATGAACGCCGGCCACGGCGGCATCTCCGGGCGTTACGAACGCTGGAAGGAGATCGCGTTCTCCTACGCATGGCTGCTGGCGACGGCCGGCTGCGACGTTCCCGGAAAACACTGATCGGTCCGAGCCGATCCCGACCACCACGGTCAGCGGGTAACCTCGCGGCCATGAGCCTCGCAGATATCCCCCTGACCACCCTCGACGGCCAGTCCACCGCGCTGGCCGACTACGCCGACCGCGCGGTCCTGGTCGTCAACGTCGCGTCCAAATGTGGACTCACCCCCCAATACGGCGCCCTGGAGAAGCTCGCCCAGGACTATGCCGACCGGGGCCTGACCGTGCTCGGCGTACCGTGCAACCAGTTCATGGGCCAGGAACCCGGAACCCCCGAGGAGATCGCGACCTTCTGCTCCACCACCTATGGCGTGACCTTTCCGCTGCTGGCCAAGACCGACGTCAACGGCGATGACCGGCATCCGCTCTACGCGGAGTTGACCAAGACCGCCGATGCCGATGGGTCCGCCGGGGACGTGCAGTGGAACTTCGAGAAGTTTCTGCTCGCCCCGGGGTCGACGGTGGTCAATCGGTTCCGGCCCACCACGGTGCCGGACGCGCCCGAGGTGATCGCCGCCATCGAGGCCGTACTGCCGAGCTGATGCGCCCCCGCTCGGAGCGCTTCCCGAGTGTAAGGGCGTTGGCGCTGGCTTACCGGTTCCGCGAGAGCCTGTTTCTGCTGCCGCTGCTGATCGTGTTCGGCGGCATGGTGTTGGCCGTCGTCTGCCGTGCGGTGGACCGGCGCATCGGGCCGTCGCCCCGCTTCCTTTTGAAGATGGACTCAGGGGTGGCCACCACGCTGCTGTCCACCATCGCCGGGGCGACGATCACCACGGCGGGGGTCATCTTCTCGCTGACCATCGTGAGCCTGCAGCTGGCGAGTTCGCAGCTGTCGCCGCGGGTGATGCGCTGGTTCATCCGGGACCGGCTCAGCCAGGTTGTGATCGGCCTGCTGGTCGCGACGTTCGTGTACTGCGTGCTGAGCCTGCCGGATCTGGACGGGTCGTCTCCGGTCCCCGCGCCTCCGGTGACGGTGACGGCCGCAGTCGTGCTGACGATCGTCACGGTGATCACGATCATCGCCCACGTCGACCACTTGGCTCATCGGCTCGAGGTAGGTCAGGTGGTGCGGGAAATCGCGGCGGAGGGCTCGATGGTGATCGACACCGTCGTGGCCGCCGCGGCCGATGAGCAGCCGGCCCCCGAGACCGACATGGACGCTCCGCCGGATGCGCTGCGGCTGAGATCGCCCGGCAACGGCTGGATCAGCCGGGTCGACACCCGGCGGCTGTTGGCCGCCATCCCGCCGAACACCAAGATCCGGTTGGACACCCGCGTCGGCGCCTACATCCACCTGGGCCAGCCGCTGGTCACCATCTGGCCGGCGCCGACTCACCCGGAACGGGTGCGGCACAAGCTGACCCGGGCGATCGCGGTCAGCGACAGCCGCACCATGCAGGAGGACGTCGACTTCGCCTTCCGCCAGCTCGTCGACATCGGCTTGCGTGCCCTGAGCTCGGCGATCAACGACCCCACCACCGCGGTGGAGGCGACGCTGCGCGTCGGCAGCCTGCTGCGCCGCCTGCTGGTGGTGCCGTCGCCGCTGGTGGCGGTGGCCGGCCCGGACGGGCGGATACTGCTGCGACCCTGGGGCCTTGACGCCAACGAGTACATCGCCCACGGCTTCGATCAGCTCCGTCAGGTCGCGCCGGGTCAGCCCCTGGTGGCGGCGACGATCCTGCGGGTGGTGCGGATGCTGGTCGTTCACGTCGAAGAAGAGGGCCGGCCCGAACACGTTCCCGCGCTGCGCGAGCAGGCCGACCTGCTGCTGGAATCTCTTGCCAAGGCGCCGGGCCTGCATCCCCGCGACCTGGCCCGACTGCGGGCGATCGCCGCCAACAGCACCGACCCGGCCAACCACAGCCGTCGCCGCCGGATGATCCCGTAACGCCAGCCGGCGTCTTCCTCGATGTCACCAGCCGGACATCTGCGCTGGCCACACTGGTGGGGTGACCGGACAGCTGATCGTCTCCGTCTCGGGGATCGGTGAACGGACCTGCGCCGACGCCGAGGCGTTCTGCGCGCATCTGGACAACCGCGCGATACCGGTGTCGCTGCTGGTGGCGCCGCGGCTCGGTGCGGACTACCGACTGGACCGCGACCCGCGCACGGTGGACTGGCTGGCGCACCGGCGGGCCGACGGTGCAGCCATCGTCCTGCACGGGTTCGATGAAGCCGCCACCAAGAAGCGTCGCGGCGAGTTCGCCACGCTGCCCGCCCACGAGGCCAACCTGCGACTACTGGGTGCCGACCGGGTGCTGGAGCACCTGGGATTGCGCACCCGGCTGTTCGCCGCGCCCGGCTGGACGGTATCACCGGGAACCGTGGTGGCGTTGCCGCGCAACGGGTTCCGTCTTCTTGCCGGTTTGCACGCCGTGACCGATCTGGTACTGGACCGCGCGGTGCGGGCCCGGGTGGTCGGCGTCGGAGCCGGATTTCTGACTACGCCCTGGTGGTGCCGGATGGTGGTGGCGACCAGTGAGCGCATCGCACGCCGCGGCGGTCTGGTTCGGCTGTCGGTGGGCGCTCGACAGCTGAGCCAACCCGGCGTGGTGACGGCAATGCTAGACGCGGTGGACACGGCCCTGGGCCACGGCTGTCTGCCGGAGAGCTACCGGTGGCCCGTCGCGGTCGATGTGCCCTCCGGGCTCAGCGCCTGAGTCGTTACCCTGGAACGCCATGAGCGATAGGGCGGACGCCGACGCGATCATCGTCGGGGCGGGTCTGGCCGGCCTGGTGGCGGCCTGCGAACTGGTGGAACGCGGGCAGCGGGTGTTGATCGCCGACCAGGAGAACGGCGCGAACCTGGGCGGGCAGGCGTTCTGGTCCTTCGGCGGCCTGTTCTTCGTCGACAGCCCCGAGCAGCGGCGACTGGGCGTGCGCGACAGCCACGAACTGGCACTGCAGGATTGGCTGGGCACCGCGCGCTTCGACCGCGCGTGCGACCATTGGCCGCGCCAATGGGCCCACGCCTACGTCGACTTCGCCTCCGGTGAGAAACGCAGCTGGCTGACCGCTCGCGGGCTGAAGGTCTTCCCGCTGGTCGGCTGGGCTGAGCGTGGCGGCTACGGCGCGATCGGGCCCGGCAATTCGGTGCCCCGGTTCCACATCACCTGGGGGACCGGGCCCGCCCTGGTCGAGATCTTCGCGGGCCGGCTGCGGGGCCGTTCCAGAGTCCGCTTCGCGCATCGGCACCAGGTCGACGAGCTGATCGTCGAAGGCGGCCGGGTGACCGGCGTGCGGGGCAGTGTGCTGGAACCGTCGTCCGCGCCGCGAGGTGTGGCTTCGTCACGGAACACGGTGGGGCAGTTCGAGTTCCGTGCTCCCGCGGTGCTGGTGACCAGCGGTGGCATCGGCGGGAACCTCGATCTGGTGCGCCAGAACTGGCCCGACCGGATGGGCCGCGTCCCGTCGCAACTGCTGGCCGGGGTACCCGCCCACGTCGACGGGCGGATGATCGGCATCACCGAGGCTGCCGGCGGCCGGGTGATCAACCGCGACCGGATGTGGCACTACACCGAGGGCATCACCAACTACGACCCGATCTGGCCCGGCCACGGCATCCGGATCATCCCCGGCCCGTCCCCGCTGTGGCTGGACGCGGCCGGCGCCCGGCTGCCCGGACCGCTGTACCCCGGCTTCGACACCCTGGGCACCTTGGAACACATCGCCCGCTCCGGGCAGGACTACACCTGGTTCGTGCTCAACGCGAAGATCATCGAGAAGGAATTCGCGCTGTCCGGTCAGGAGCAGAACCCGGACCTGACCGGGCGCAGCCTGCGTCAGTTGGTCGCGTCGCGCGCCCGGTCCGGGCCACCGCCGCCGGTGCAGGCGTTCATCGACCGCGGGGTGGACTTCGTGCACGCCGATTCGCTGCGGAATCTGGTCGAGCGCATGAACGACCTGCCCGACGTGGTGCCGCTGGACTACGCGACGGTGGCGGCCGAAGTCACCGCGCGCGACCGCGAGGTGGCCAACCGGTTCAGCAAGGACGGCCAGATCACCGCGATCCGTGGGGCCCGCGCCTACCTGGGCGACCGGCTGGGCCGGGTGGTCGCCCCGCACCGGTTGACCGACCCGGCCGCCGGCCCGCTGATCGCGGTCAAGCTGCACATCCTCACCCGGAAGACGTTGGGCGGCTTGGAGACCGACTTGGATTCCCGGGTGCTGGGCGGCGATGGCAAGCCGATCGACGGCCTGTATGCGGCCGGGGAGGTCGCTGGATTCGGGGGCGGCGGGGTGCACGGCTATCGGGCGCTGGAGGGCACGTTCCTGGGCGGGTGCATCTTCTCCGGCCGCGCCGCCGGCCGGGGCGCCGCCGGGGATATCGCCTAGAACTAGAACGCCACGGCGCTCTCGGCGGGCAGCACCTGGAAATCGGTGCGTCCCATCTCGGCGAGCCGGCCGTGGTAGATGCCACGGGCCTCGGTCGCGATGATGCCCTGGTGGATCGGCACGGCGGCCCGCGGCGCCACGGCGCGCAGATAGTCGACCGCCTCGGAGATCTTCATCCACGGCGCCGCGGCCGGGGTGGCGAGCACATCCACCGGCTCGCCGGGCACGAACAGCGCGTCGCCGGGATGCATCAAGCGCGCCGGATGACCGGCGTCGCCGACCAGGTAGGAGATGTTGTCGATCATCGGGATCTCCGGATGTATCACCGCGTGCTGCCCGCCCACCCCGCGCACCCGCAGCGAGCCGAGCTCGAAGGAATCCCCGACGTGCACCGGTCGCCATGGTGGGCCCAGCTGGGCGGCGGTCTGCGGGTCGGCGTAGAGCGCGGCGTCCGGATTGGCCTCGATCAGGGCCGGTAACCGGGCGGTGTCGACGTGGTCGGGGTGCTGGTGGGTGACGAGGATGGCCGTCAGCCCGGTGATGCCCTCGAAGCCGTGGGAGAAGTTTCCCGGGTCGAACAGCACCGTGGTGTCGACGAAATCGGCGAGCAGACAGGAATGGCCGAAGTGGGTCAGTCGCATGCCTTCGATTGTGCGCTCCGGCGCCGCGGACAGGCATCGGTATTGTTGACCCGACCGATCTCCGTCGACAGTAGGGAGCGCGCGTGGCCCGGGTGGTTGTGCACGTGATGCCCAAAGCCGAGATTCTCGACCCGCAGGGTCAAGCGATCGCCGGCGCGCTTTCCCGACTCGGACACACCGGAGTGTCGGAGGTGCGACAGGGCAAGCGCTTCGAACTCGAGGTCGACGATTCGATCGACGATGCCGCGCTCGCCGCGATCGCCGAATCACTGCTGGCAAACACGGTGATCGAGGACTGGACCGTGAGCCGGGAGACGCCGTGAGCGTCCGGGTGGGTGTCATCACCTTTCCCGGCACCCTCGACGACGTCGACGCTATACGCGCGGTCCGGTTCGTCGGTGCCGAGCCGGTCAACCTGTGGCATGCCGACGCCGACCTCAAGGGCGTCGACGCCGTCGTCGTCCCCGGCGGGTTCTCCTACGGCGACTACCTGCGCGCCGGCGCCATCGCCCGGTTCGCTCCGGTGATGGGCGAGGTAGTGGAGGCGGCTGGCCGCGGCATGCCGGTGCTGGGGATCTGCAACGGATTCCAGGTGCTGTGCGAGGCCGGGCTGTTGCCGGGCGCGCTGACCCGCAACGCCGGCCTGCACTTCGTCTGCCGCGACGTCTGGCTGCGGGTGGCTTCCACCGAGACGGCCTGGACGTCCCGGTTCGACGCCGACGCCGACCTGCTGGTGCCGCTGAAGTCCGGCGAGGGTCGCTACGTGGCCTCCCCGCAGGTGCTCGACGAGCTGGAGGCCGAGGGCCGGGTGGTGTTCCGCTACCTCGACAACATCAACGGCTCGATGCGCGACATCGCCGGGGTCAGCTCGGCCAACGGCCGGGTGGTAGGGCTGATGCCGCACCCCGAGCACGCGATCGAGGCACTGACCGGGCCCAGCGACGATGGGCTGGGGCTGTTCTACTCCGCGCTGGACGCGGTGCTGGCGGCCTGAGGTCTCCTGGTTCTTCTACCGCACGGACACCTAGACCGCAATAAAAGTGCCCGCACGCCGAGGGCGTGCGGGCACTTTTACGCCAACGCGTGTCAGGGAGCAGTGGGAGCGGTGGTCGGCCCGGCCGCACCCGTCTGGCCGTCGTCCCCGGGCGCGCCGGCCGTCCCATTGGTCTCGATGGTGTCGTTGCCGGTCGCCGTAGCGGTGCCGCCGGCACCGGGCTGACCGCCCGGACCGCCCTCGCCACCGGCCGCACCGGTGCCGCCGGTACCACCGTTGCCACCCGCGCCGCCGTTGCCGCCGTTGCCGGCCGTAGAGGCGCCACCCGAGCCGTGGGTGGTCGCGTTGCCACCCACGCCGCCGTTGCCACCCGCGCCGCCGGGCGAGCCGACAACACCGTCGGCGCCGGTACCGCCGATGGCGCCCACGCCGCCGTCGCCGCCGACGCCACCGATGGCGGTGCCCCCGGCGCCGTTGGCCCTGGCTTCGCCGCCGGCACCGCCGTCACCGCCGGTGCCGGCGATCAGGCCCTGGCCGCCGGTGCCGCCGGTCCCGCCGTCACCAGCGGCGGCCACGCCGCTGGAACCGTTGGACCGGGCGTCGCCGCCGTCGCCGCCGACCCCGCCGGTGCCGCCGTGCCCGTTCTCGGCGGTACCACCGGTGCCGCCCATCCCGCCGTCACCGCCGGTGGAGTTGCCGTCGTGGCCGTTGGAGGTGCCTTCGCCGCCGCTACCGCCCGCACCACCGGTGCCGCCTTCACCGCCGTTGCCGATGGGTGCAAAGGAGTCACCGCCGATGCCACCGGCACCGCCGCTGCCGCCGGTGACTGTGCCGCCGGCACCGTTGGCGGTACCGGCGCCACCGGCACCGCCCGCACCACCGGCACCACCGTTGCCGAAGATCAAGGTGCTGGCATCGCTGGTGTCGCCGCCGTTGCCACCGGTGCCACCGTTGGAGCCGAGCGCGGTGCTGCCGGCGCCGTTACCCGTGTCGGCATACCCGTCGCCACCGGTGCCGCCGACGCCGCCGTCACCCATCACCGTGCCGCCGGTGCCACCGTTGCCGCCGGCACCACCGTCCACTCCGGCCACGGTGGAGTCCCAGCCGTCGCCGCCGTCGCCGCCGTTGCCGAAGAATCCGGCGGAACCACCATCACCACCGGCCAGGCCCTGGACGGTGGAGTCCCAGCCGTCGCCGCCGTCGCCGAACCACAATCCGCCGGCGCCGCCTTCGGGATCGGTCTGGGTGCCGTCGATACCGTTGCAGATCAGGCCACAGGCGCCATCGAGGCTCTCCACGCCGTTCATCTGGATGTAGGCGGCATTGATGCTGTTGTCGATCTGCTGGCCCAGATCACTGTTGATCCAGCTCTCCAGCGCGGTGTGCCACGGGTCATACATCCACGACTCGACCACGCTCGCGGGGTCCAGATCAGGGTTGGCCGTCAGCAGCTGGTCCCAGAACGGTGAATCGCCGAAGACACCGTCGACTCCGGGGCCGGTCTCCAAAGCCGATCCTGCGACCAGGCTGGGGTCGAACATGTCCGTCAGCCAGTCGAATAGTCCATCATCGGCCTGTGCGTTCGGCGCGGTGGCCAGCGGGGCCATCCCGAACGCCAAGAACGCGGCCGCCGCGCTCCCCGCCCCGGCCAAACGATTGCGACGGCGTGCCTTCGCGCCGAGTGCCTGATCATGCTCCGTGGTGCGCTTGCTGATAGTCATCTACCTACCTCCCAGGTGTGGACTAACCCGTGTGAAAGCCTTATGCGGGCAAGGACTTTCTTAAGCTAACGCGGACCGGGAGGCGCAGCAACCTGAGACTCAGACTCTCAGGAATGCTTCCGCCAGTTGGCTTTTCGCGTAGGAGATTGTCCACTTATCCGGGGTTCCGTGCATGACAACGAACTCCCGACGCACTTGCTACGAACGGCTGATCCGAAGAACTCAGCACTGTCTAACAGGTCAGCGCGACGGCGGCCTCGGCGGTGTGGCACAGGAACGTACACGTCTCCTGCAGGTAAAGCGCTACGTTCTCGGCGTCATGTGACAGGTAGCCGATCGACACGTCGGTGCCCAACTGCAGGTCGAAATCCCCACCCCGGGTGGTGAGCACGAATGCGCCGTCGATCGCCGGCGCCCAGATGATGTCGCCGTCGACCAGGCGATGCAGGTGCTCGCGGATCGGGTATCCGTGTTGGGTGGTTTCGCTGACCTTGGTGTAGGTGTCGGCTGACAGCAGTACCGAGTACGGGCCGTCGACCCCGGCGAGGCGCAGGGCGGACAGCGCCTGGGCGATGACGTCGGGGATCTCGCGCGGGTCTTCCGGCAGCGTCAGCGCGGCGTTCGAGCTCGCGCTGCGGATACCCTGCACCGAGGCGGCGGGGTAGCCCTCGAAGATCAGCCGGTCCTCGGCGAATGCCAGCTTCTTGGCCGCGTCCTTGACCGGGTCCCAGTCGGCGTCCTGCGAGCCGCGCTCGACGTCGTCGATCTCCGCACGCGACAGGGTGAACGGTACCCGCAGGCGAACCAGCGGTTTGCTGGAGCGCAGGTGCGCCTGGACACCGTCGGCCGGGGCGCCGACATCGGTCAGTCGACCGGTGCCCACCGAGGCGGCAGTCGGCCCGGCCGGCTCGCTCACGTCGACGACCCGGCGGCCGGCGATGTGCCGCTTGAACGTCCGGCTCGCCTCCTGCTCGATGTCGGCCCAGGCCGCTTCGGTGACCGGGGCCAGATCGCGATACAGGTTGTTCATTGCGAGGTTCCTTTCAGACTGCCGATATTCAGTGAGCTTTCAACGCCGGGGCCGGCGGTCTCGACGGGCGCAGCCCGGGTCGGTGCCGCCGAGCCGGGGAGCGGCGGCGGATCGTCGAGGAAGTCGGCGGTGGGGGTGAAGAACAATCCGCCGGTGACCGCCGTGGAGAAATCCAGGATGCGGTCGGTGTTGCCCGGCGGGTCGCCGAGGAACATGTTGCGCAGCATCTGCTCGGTGATCTCCGGGCTGCGCGCGTAGGCGATGTAGTAGGTGCCGGACTCGCCGGCGCCCACCGCGCCGAACGGCATGTTGTGCCGCACGATGTCCAATTCATTGCCGTCGTCGTCGGTGATCACGTTCAGCGCGACGTGCGAGTCGGCCGGCTTCACCGCGTCGTCGAACTCGATGTCGTCGGCCTTGGTGCGGCCGATCACCCGCTCCTGCTCGGTGACCGGCAGTGCGTCCCAGGCGGCCATATCGTGCAGGTATTTCTGGATGTGCACATAAGACCCGCCGGCGAATTCGGGGTCCTCGTCACCGACCGCGGTGGCGTCGCGCGCCTCGTCACCGACCGGGTTCTCGGTGCCGTCGACGAAGCCCAGCAGGTCGCGATTGTCGAAGAACCGGAAACCATGCACCTCGTCGACCACGGTGACCGCGCCCGCCATCGCCTTGACGATTCGTCCCGCCAGCTCGAAGCAGACGTCCATCCTCTCGGCCTTGATGTGGAACAGCAGATCGCCCGGGGTGGCCGGAGCGGTGTGACGCGGACCGGTCAGCTCGACGAACGGATGCAGCTGTGCGGGTCGGGGCCCGTCGAACAGCCGGTCCCAGGCATCCGAGCCGATCGAGGTCACCAGCGACAGCCGTTTTGTCGGGTCACGGAAGCCGATCGCCCGGGCGAAACCCGCCAGCTCCGGCAATGCGTCGTGCACTGTCGTCGCACCGCCCTCATCGATGGTGGTGACCAGGAAAATGGCGGCACATGTCAAAGGAGCGGTGACGGGCTGAACGGACGGCACGGTATCGACCCTAACGTCCCCACCGCGGCCCGGATGCGAAAGACTTGAGGCCATGGCGGCCACCGCAACCGGATTATGCGAGTTCATCGACGCCTCACCATCGCCGTTTCACGCCTGCGTGACCGTCGCGCAGCGGCTGCGGGCCGCCGGCTACACCGAGCTCGCGGAGACTGACCGCTGGCCGGGGGCGCCCGGGCGCTACTTCACGGTGCGGGCCGGGTCGCTGGTGGCGTGGGACGGAGCGGGCGCCACCAGCCCGGGCGCCGGGTTCCGCATCGTCGGTGCCCACACCGACAGCCCGAACCTGCGGGTCAAGCAGCATCCCGTCCGCGAGGTGGCCGGCTGGCAGCTGGTGGCGTTGGCGCCCTACGGCGGCGCCTGGCTGAACTCCTGGCTGGACCGCGACCTGGGTGTCAGCGGGCGCCTCTCGGTGCGCAGTGGCGCCCACTATCTGGTCCGTATCGACGAGCCGATCCTGCGGGTGCCGCAACTGGCCATCCACCTGGCCGACGATCGCAAGGCGGTCACGCTGGACCCCCAGCGGCACCTCAACGCGGTCTGGGGGGATGGGGCGGCCCCGGACTTCTTGGGCTACGTCGCCGAACGCGCCGGGGTGGCACCCCGCGAGGTGCTGGGCTTCGACCTGATGACCCACGACCTGGCGCCGTCCGCACCGACCGGGGTGGGCGAGGAGTTCGTCAGTGCGCCGCGGCTGGACAACCAGGCCAGCTGCTACGCCGGGCTGGAGGCGCTGCTATCCGCGGGCTCCGCCCGACAGCCGGGCCGCTACCTGCCGGTGTTGGTGCTGTTCGACCATGAGGAGGTCGGGTCGACGTCGGATCACGGCGCTCAGTCGGACCTGCTGCGAGGCGTCCTGGAGCGGATCACGCTGGCCGCCGGCGGGGATCGGGAGGACTTGCTGCGCCGGCTGGCCGCCTCGACGCTGGCGTCGGCGGACATGGCGCATGCCACCCACCCCAACTACCCGGACCGCCACGAGCCGGGTCATCAGATCGCAGTCAACGCCGGCCCGGTGCTCAAGGTGCAGCCCAATCTGCGCTACGCCACCGACGGCCGCACCGCTGCGACGTTCGCCCTGGCCTGTGATCAGGCGGGGGTTCCGCTGCAGCGCTACGAACATCGCGCCGACCTGCCGTGCGGGTCGACCATCGGTCCGATGAGTGCGGCCCGCACCGGCATCCCCACCGTGGACGTGGGCGCACCGCAACTGGCCATGCATTCGGCGCGGGAGCTGATGGGCGCGCGCGACGTCGCCTCCTACGCGGCCGCGCTGGCGGCGTTCCTGGCGCCGGACTGAGCTAAATCGGTGCCCTACACTGTGGCCGTGACGCCCGGGCCTGCCATCGATACCGTCGAACACGCCGCCGCTACTCCCGACCATCCGCAACCCTTCGCCGAACTGGGCCTCAAGGACGACGAGTACCAGCGCATCCGCGACATCCTGGGCCGTCGTCCCACCGACGCCGAGCTGGCCATGTACTCGGTGATGTGGAGCGAGCACTGCTCCTACAAGTCCTCCAAGGTGCACCTGCGCTACTTCGGTGAGACCACCACCGACGAGATGCGCAAGGCCATGCTGGCCGGCATCGGCGAGAACGCCGGTGTGGTCGACATCGGTGACGGCTGGGCGGTCACGTTCAAGGTGGAGTCGCACAACCACCCGTCCTACGTCGAGCCGTATCAGGGCGCGGCCACCGGGGTGGGTGGCATCGTTCGCGACATCATGGCGATGGGCGCGCGTCCGGTCGCGGTGATGGACCAGCTGCGCTTCGGTGCCGCCGACGCCCCCGACACCCGCCGGGTGCTCGACGGGGTGGTGCGCGGCATCGGCGGCTACGGCAACTCGCTGGGGCTGCCCAACATCGGTGGCGAAACCGTCTTCGACGCCTGCTACGCCGGCAATCCCCTGGTCAACGCACTCTGTGTCGGGGTGCTCAAGAAAGAAGACCTGCACCTGGCCTTCGCGTCGGGTACCGGCAACAAGATCATCCTGTTCGGGGCGCGCACCGGCCTGGACGGTATCGGCGGCGTGTCGGTGCTGGCGTCGGACACCTTCGGCGGGGACGAGTCCGGTGCCGGGCGCAAGAAGCTGCCGTCGGTTCAGGTCGGCGACCCGTTCACCGAGAAGGTGCTCATCGAGTGCTGCCTGGAGCTGTACGCCGCCAAGCTGGTGGTCGGCATCCAGGACCTCGGTGGTGCCGGATTGTCCTGCGCCACTTCGGAGTTGGCATCCGCAGGTGACGGCGGCATGGCGATCGAACTGGAGAAGGTGCCGCTGCGCGCGGCGAACATGAACCCGGCCGAGGTGCTCTCCAGCGAGTCGCAGGAGCGGATGTGCGCCGTTGTGACACCGGAGAACGTGGACGCCTTCATGGCGGTGTGCGAGAAATGGGATGTGCTGGCAACGGTGATCGGTGAGGTCACCGCCGGCGACCGGCTGCAGATCACCTGGCATGGCCAGACCGTCGTCGACGTCCCGCCGCGCACGGTGGCCCACGAGGGCCCGATCTACCACCGCCCGGTGCAGCGCCCGGACACCCAGGACGCACTCAACGCCGACCGCTCCGGACACCTTCCGCGACCGGTAACCGGCGAGCAGCTGCGCGCGACTCTGCTTGCGCTGCTGGGCAGTCCACACCTGTGCAGCCGGGCGTTCATCACCGAACAGTACGACCGCTACGTGCGCGGCAACACCGTGCTGGCCGAGCACGCCGACGGCGGGATGCTGCGCATCGATGAGGCCTCCGGGCGCGGGATCGCCATCTCCACCGACGCCTCGGGCCGCTACACCAAGCTGGACCCCTACGCCGGTGCCCAGTTGGCGCTGGCCGAGGCGTACCGCAACGTGGCGGTCACCGGCGCCACGCCGATCGCCGTCACCAACTGCCTGAACTTCGGGTCCCCGGAAGACCCCGGAGTGATGTGGCAGTTCGCCGAGGCGGTACGCGGTCTGGCGGATGGTTGTGCGGCACTGGGGATTCCGGTCACCGGCGGCAACGTGAGCTTCTACAACCAGACCGGCGCAACACCGATCCACCCCACCCCGGTGGTCGGTGTGCTCGGCGTCATCGACGATGTGGACCGCCGGCTGCCGTCGGCGTTCGGCGTCGAGCCCGGCGAGACGTTGCTGTTGCTCGGTGACACCCGCGATGAGTTCGACGGCTCCATCTGGGCGCAGGTGACCGGCGACCATTTGGGCGGGCTGCCACCGGAAGTCGACCTGGAGCGCGAGAGGCTGCTCGCCGAGGTGCTGTGCGCGGCATCGCGCGACGGCCTGGTGTCAGGGGCGCACGACTTGAGCGAGGGCGGCCTGATCCAGGCCGTGGTCGAATCGGCGATCGCCGGTGAAACCGGTTGCCGCATTCTGCTTCCCGAAGGGGCTGACCCGTTCGTATTCCTGTTCTCCGAGTCGGCGGGGCGGGCGCTGGTCGCGGTGCCGCGCACCGAGGAGACCCGATTCCGTTCCATGTGCGAGGCACGCGGGCTGCCGGCCGTGCGCATCGGTGTGGTGGACCAGGCCTCGAGCGAGGTGGAGGTCCAAGGTCAGTTCAGTGTGCCGCTGGCGGAGCTGCGCAGCACATCGGAGGCGGTGCTGCCGGGGATCTTCGGATAACCGCACTGGCATGGGGACCACGGCCGCACCCCGGAGCAGACACCCGCTGTTGGTGTGGGCATGGGGGCTGTTGCGGCTGAAGTTCGTCGGGGTGGGCTTCGGTGCGCTGTTCTTCTGTCTTTCGCTGACCCCGTCGCTGTTGCCGCGCGACTGGCTGTTCCAGGGTCTGATCGGTGGCATCAACGCCGCCTTCGGCTACGGCCTGGGAGTGGTGATCGGTGCGGCGGTCGACCGGTTCGTGCTGCGCGGCGCCCGGTGGTGGCCGCCGTCGAAACGGGTGCTGCTCTTGCTGAAGTCGGCCGTCGTGGTGGCGGCGCCGACCGCGTGCGTGCTGATGCTGATCCCGGCCGCCGGCTGGCAGCGGGAGGTTTCGGAGCTGCTCGGCATCGAAGGCCCGGGAACGCTGGGTTACCTGCGCACCCTGGGCGTTGCGATCGGCGTCGCGGCCGCCCTGGTCGCGACGGTGCGGACGCTGATCGACATCAGCCGGCTGCTGGCCCGGGCGTTGATCCGGCGCTGGCATCTGCACAACGAGGTCGCCCTGTTCATCGGCACCGCGATCGTCGTCGTGGTGTTGGTCAGCTTGATCAACGGGGTGCTCATCCGCGGGTTCTTCGCCGGCGCCAGCGCGGTGTTCCAGCCCGAGGACAGCGGCACCCAACCCTGGGCGATCCAGCCGCAGCAGCCGGAGCGGTCCGGCAGCCCGGCGTCGTTGGCGCCGTGGGACACCCTGGGCAGCCAGGGCCGCAGCTTCGTGGCCGGGGGCGCGCACGCGGACGAACTGAGCCGGATCAACGGGCGGCCCGCCCGCGAACCCATCCGGGTGTACGCCGGGCTGCACAGCGCAGAAGACGATCAGGCCCGGATGGAGCTGCTGGTCGACGAACTGGAACGCACCCACGCCTTCGACCGCCGGGTGCTGGTCGTGGTACCGACCACCGGCACCGGGTGGGTCAATCCGGCCGCAGCGAATTCGTTGGAGACGCTCTACAACGGTGACACCGCGATGGTCGCCGTGCAGTACTCGTACCTGCCGAGCTGGATCTCGTTTCTGGCCGACCAGCGCAAGTCGATGGACTCCGGCCGGCTGCTGGTGCAGACCATCGCGCAGCGCTGGCAACGCCTGCCCGCCGATCACCGGCCCAAGCTGGTGCTCTACGGCGAAAGCCTGGGTGCGATGGCCGGTCAGGCCGCGTTCGACTGGCTGCCCGACATCGCCGAGATGGGTTTCGACGCGGTGCTGTGGGTGGGCCCCCCGCAGGCCAGCCCGCTGTGGCACGCGCTGCTGGTGCGACGCGACCCGGGCAGCACCGCGACGCTGCCGCGCTACGACAACGGGCGCACCGTGCGGTTCTCCCAGGCCACCTTGCCGGCCGAGATCGCCGGGATTGCCGCGCCGCCGTGGCCCGGCTCGCGGGTGCTGTTCTTGCAGCACGCCTCCGATCCGGTGGTCTGGTGGTCCCCGGATCTGCTGTTCGCCCGGCCCGACTGGCTGACCGAGGCGCCCGGCCCGGACCGCACCGCGTCGATGCGGTGGTATCCGGTGGTGACGTTCTGGCAGGTCAGCGCCGATCTGGCGCACGGTGAATCGATGCCGTCCGGGCACGGCCACAACTACGCCGACACGATCCTGGACGGCTGGGTGGCGGTGCTGCCTCCGGACGGGTGGAAGCCGGACGACACCGAGCGGATCCGGGCGGCACTGCGGGGCCGATAGGGCGGTTCCAGCTTCGCCTCTCCTTCGTTGAGTCTTGCTGAACCGCCGGGGCTGGGTAGTCGCACCCAGCAGAATGCGGGATGCTTCACCCATGGAGCGCTACACCCGTGACGGCCTGGTATTCGATGTCCGCGACGCCGGTCCACCCGACGGGCCGGTCGTGGTGTTGCTGCACGGCTTCCCGCAACGCAACGACAGCTGGAACGCCGTGATCGACCGGCTCACCGCCGCAGGCTACCGGTGCCTGGCACCCAACCAGCGCGGCTATTCACCCGGTGCGCGGCCGCCCCGGCGCCGTGACTATCGGCTGTCCGAACTCGTCGCCGACGTCGGCGCCCTGATCGACGCCAGTGGTGCGCAGCGGGTGCACCTGGTGGGACACGACTGGGGTGCGGCGGTGGCGTGGGCCGTCGCGGCCGAAATGCCCGAACGGCTCGCCACCGTGTCGCCGGTGTCGGTGCCGCATCCTGCCGCGTTCCTGAAGTCGCTTGTCACCAGTCGACAGGGCCTGGCGTCCTGGTACATGGGTTTCTTCCAGCTGCCGTGGCTGCCGGAATTGCTGATGAGACGCGTCGCCGTCAAAGCCCTGTTGCGCAGCGGGCAGACCGCAGCCGTGGCCGAACGGGATGCCCGGGCCATGACCGAACGAGGTGCGCTGACCGGCGGGCTCAACTGGTACCGGGGCATGCCCCTGTCGGACGTCCGGGCCAGTACCCGGCGCGTTTCGGTGCCCACCATGTACGTGTGGAGCGACCGCGACATCGCCCTGAAACCCAAGGCGGCTCGCAACACCGTCCGATACGTCGACGCGGATTACCGATTCGAGGTGCTCCCGGGCGTCTCGCACTGGATCCCCGATACCGAGCCGGACCGGCTCGCCGACCTGCTGCTCGATTGGTTCGCCACCGACCGAGACGACTGAGGCGATGGCAGTCGATCCCGCACGTTCGAAATCGGACCCGGCGAAGACCCGCGCGGCCGTGCTGGCGCTCGCCGACTGGCTGCGCGACGAGAGCCGGCCCGCCCCGGACCGGACGGAACTGGCCGCCGCGGTCCGCCTGACCGCCCGCACCCTGGCCGAGCTGGCCCCGGGCGCCAGCGTCGAGTTGCGCGTTCCGCCCTTTGTCGCCGTGCAGTGCATCGCCGGGCCGCGACATACCCGCGGCACCCCGCCCAACGTCGTCGAGACCGACCCGCGCAGCTGGCTGTTGCTGGCCGCCGGGCTGCTCTCCACACCCGAGGCCACGGCCACCGCGAAACTGCGGTTGTCCGGCTCGCGGGCCGCCGAGATCGCCGAATGGCTGCCGTTGGTCAAACTCGGCGCCGATTGACCGTAGACTGGACGCCGTCACTCACGCCCGCCCCCTGGAGCAGCCAAAACGTGCCTGACCAGCAAGTGGAAGACCTTGAGAACGCGCCCCGTGAGGAGTGCGGCGTATTCGGCGTATGGGCTCCCGGCGAAGAAGTAGCCAAGCTCACGTATTACGGCCTGTATGCGTTGCAGCATCGCGGTCAGGAGGCCGCCGGGATCGCGGTGGGCGACGGCTCGCAGGTGCTGGTGTTCAAGGATCTCGGCTTGGTCAGCCAGGTATTCGAAGAGCAGACGTTGATAGCGATGCCGGGGCACGTGGCCATCGGGCACTGTCGCTACTCCACCACCGGTGACACCACCTGGGAGAACGCGCAGCCGGTGTTCCGCAACACCGCGGCCGGCACCGGACTGGCGCTGGGCCACAACGGCAATCTGGTCAACACCACCGAACTGGCCCGCCGCGCCCGCGAACTGGGCCTGATCGACACCCGCCGCCCCGGCGTCGCCACCACCGACTCCGACATCCTGGGGGCGCTGCTGGCGCACGGGGCCGCGGACACCACCCTGGAGCAGGCGGCGCTGGAGTTGCTGCCGACGGCGCGCGGCGCGTTCTGCCTGACCTTCATGGACGAGAACACCCTGTACGCCGCTCGTGATCCGTGGGGGGTGCGGCCGTTGTCGCTGGGGCGGCTCGACCGCGGCTGGGTGGTGGCCTCTGAAACCGCCGCGCTGGACATCGTCGGCGCCTCGTTCGTCCGGGACATCGAACCGGGTGAGCTGCTGGCGATCGACGCCGACGGGGTGCGTTCCACCCGGTTCGCCAACCCCACCCCGAAGGGTTGTGTGTTCGAGTACGTCTACCTGGCCCGGCCCGACAGCACCATTGCCGGCCGGTCGGTGCACGCCACCCGGGTGGAGGTCGGCCGCCGGCTGGCCCGTGCACATCCCGTGGACGCCGACCTGGTCATCGGGGTGCCGGAGTCCGGCATCCCGGCCGCCGTCGGCTACGCCCAGGAGTCCGGCATCGACTACGGGCAGGGACTGACCAAGAATGCCTATGTCGGACGGACGTTCATCCAGCCGTCGCAGACCATCCGGCAGTTGGGTATCCGGCTCAAACTCAACCCGCTCAAGGAGATCATCCGCGGCAAGCGGCTCATCGTCGTCGATGACTCGATCGTGCGCGGCAACACCCAGCGCGCGCTGGTGCGGATGCTCCGCGAGGCGGGCGCCGTCGAGGTGCACGTGCGGATCGGCTCCCCACCGGTGAAGTGGCCCTGCTTCTACGGCATCGACTTCGCCTCGCCGGCCGAGTTGATCGCCAACGTCGTCGAGGACGAGGCCGAGATGCTCGAGGCGGTGCGGCGCACCATCGGCGCCGACAGCCTGGGTTACGCCGGGCTGGACGACATGATCGCCGCCACCGAGCAGCCCCGCTCGCGGCTGTGCACCGCCTGCTTCGACGGCAACTATCCGATCGAGTTGCCCGGTGACAGTGCCCTGGGCAAGAACGTCATCGAGCAGATGTTGGCCAACACGGCGTTGCAGGCCGAGAGCGACATCGACCCTGCGCTGAGCCAGCCCTAGCCAAATCCGGTCTCCCGCAGTCCCTCGAGTCGGCGTCTGCCATTAGTATCAACTACTTGACATTGGATCGGTCAGTCGATAGCGTCGGCGCCATCGAGAGCTCGTGACCTGACATCATCGGCTAGGACAGGAGTGGTTGTGGCGCGTTTTCCCAAGCCGCCCGAGGGCAGTTGGACCCAGCACTATCCCGAACTCGGTACCGAACCGGTGTCGTACCGGGATTCGATAACGCCCGAGGTCTATGAGAAGGAGCGGGCGGCGATCTTCAAGCGTGCCTGGCTGAATGTCGGTCGGGTGGAACAGCTTCCGCGAAAAGGAAGCTATTACACCAAGGAGCTCAAGGTCGTCAACACCTCGATCATCTTGGTGCGCACGACATCTGACGAGGTCAAGGCCTACCACAACGTCTGCCGGCATCGCGGCAACAAGCTGGTGTGGGACACCATGCCGTTGGAGGAGACCAGCGGTAACTGCCGCCAGTTCACCTGCAAGTACCACGGTTGGCGCTACGACCTCGACGGCAACCTGACCCATGTGCAGCAGGAAGAGGAGTTCTTCGACCTGGACAAGAGCAACTACGGGCTGGTCGGCGTGCACTGCGAAGTCTGGGAAGGCTTCATCTTCGTCAACTTCGCGCCGGAGCCCGAGCAATCGTTGCGCGAATTCCTCGGACCGATGGTCACGGCGTTGGAAGGTTACCCATTCGGGAAGATGACGTCGCGCTGGCAGTACCGTTCGTCGGTCAATGCCAACTGGAAGCTGTTCCTGGATGCATTCCAGGAGTTCTATCACGCGCCGGTGCTGCACGGGAACCAGACGCCCACGGCCTTCCGGGTGGCGGCCGAAGAAGCCGGCTTCGAAGCACCCCACTACCGTCTCGAGGGGCCGCACCGGTTGGTGAGCACCTCGGGTGTGCGGGCCTGGGAGATGGCCGCAGAGATGCGCAAGCCCATCGAGGAGATCCTCCAGAGCGGGCTGTTCGGCCCGTGGGACTCGCCGGACATCGGCCCGGTACCCGAGGGCCTCAACCCGGCGAAATGCGATCCCTGGGGCCTGGATTCGTTCCAGATCTTCCCCAACTTCAGCATCCTGTTCTGGGGCCAGGGCTGGTACCTGACCTACCACTACTGGCCGACGTCGCACGACTCGCACATCTTCGAAGGCACGCTGTACTTTCCGCAGCCGCGCACACCCCGCGAGCGGGTCGCCCAGGAACTCGCGGCGGTGTCGTTCAAGGAGTACGGATTGCAGGACGCCAGCACCTTGGAGGCGACGCACACGATGATCGGCACCGGCGCGGTGGACCGCTTTCTGCTCAATGACCAGGAGGTGCTGATCCGGCACTTCCACCACGAAACCGCCAAGTGGATCGCCGAATTCGAGCACTCGAGCGCGAAGGTGTGAGCGGGGAATGACCACTATGCTGCCGACGGAGTTCGCCGACCTCGAGTCGTTCAACGATTGGTGCCTGGGCTCCGAACCCGAGCGCTACGCCAAGCGTATGGACAGTTCCATGGCGGACATGCAGGCGTTCTACGACGCCATTACGGCGCGCGCCGAGGAGGCGCTGGCCTACTGCGACAAGTTCGGCCTCGATGACCTGCCCGAAGACGTGCTCAACCTGATGCACCTGCTGTATTCCATGATCACGGTGGCGTTCCCGGCCGAATCCTGGAAGCAGCCGCGAGTTCCCGACTCGGGCGCCGCAGTCATCGAGTGCGTATTCGAGCCTTTCCCGTGAGCCAGCCGATGACCGGGACCACAGTGCTGCGAGCCGCCCGGTGGCTCGACATCGATGCCGGGGTGGTGCGTACTCCGGCGGTCGTGGTGATCGAGGACGGCCGCATCACCGCGATCAATCCCGAAGCGCCGGTTGCGGATTCCGCCTCCGAAATTGACGAGATCGACCTCGGTGACGTCACGTTGCTGCCGGGCCTGATGGACATGGAGCTCAACCTGCTCATCGGCGGGCCGGGCAGCCCGGAAGGGCTTCCCACGCCGCTGCACGGAGTGCAGGACGATCCGGCCTACCGCACCCTG
This sequence comes from Mycobacterium sp. IDUB_21, assembly GCF_055419425.1. Lineage (NCBI taxonomy): Bacteria > Bacillati > Actinomycetota > Actinomycetes > Mycobacteriales > Mycobacteriaceae > Mycobacterium > Mycobacterium sp. IDUB_21. The sequence continues at coordinate 210,500 of NZ_JBVAXQ010000001.1, forward strand.
CGAGGCGCGGTCAATGCGCGGACCACCTTGGAAGCCGGGTTCACCACGGTGCGCAACCTCGGGTTGATGGTCAAGACCGGCGGCTATCTCCTCGACGTCGCCCTGCAGCGCGCCATCGACCAGGGCTGGCATGTCGGTCCCCGCATCTACGCCGCCGGCCATGCCGTCACGCCCTACGGTGGCCATCTGGATCCGACGGTCTTCCAACGGCTCGCGCCGGGCGTCATGCCGCTGTCGGTCGCCGAGGGCATCGCCAACGGCGTGCCCGACGTGACAGCCTGCGTGCGCTACCAGATCCGCCACGGCGCCAAGCTGATCAAGGTGTCGGCGTCCGGCGGAGTCATGTCACACAGCACCTCCCCGGGAGCCCAGCAGTACTCCGATGCCGAACTCGCGGCGATCGCCGACGAGGCGCACCGTGCCGGGGTGCGGGTAGCCGCGCACGCCATCGGCGACAACGCGATCCGGGCGTGTATTCGGGCCGGCATCGACTGCATCGAACACGGCTTCCTGGCCACCGACGCCACTTTGGCGATGATGGTGGAGCACGGCACGTTCCTGGTCTCCACCACCTACTTGACCGATGCCATGGCGATCGACCGGATCGCTCCCGAACTGCGCAAGAAAGCCGCCGAGGTGTTCCCGCGCGCCAAAGCCATGTTGCCCCGGGCGATCGAGGCCGGCGTACGCATCGCCTGCGGCACCGACGCACCGGCCATCCCGCACGGCCAGAACGCCAAGGAACTGGCCGCGCTGGTGCAGCGCGGCATGACTCCGGTGCAGGCACTGCGTGCGGCCACCGTCACCAGCGCCGAGCTCATCGACGCCGAGCACGAACTCGGCCGGCTGGCACCGGGCTACTGTGCGGATATCATCGCGGTGCCGGGCGACCCGACCCGGGACATCGGTGTCACCGGCGACGTGCGGTTTGTCATGAAGGACGGCCGAGTCTACAAGCGCAGCTGACCGGGAAGTGAGGACATGGATCCCACCCGCAACACCCTGTGGCTGCTCAAGCAGGCCTTCTACTATTCGCTGACGACCGTGAACGAGGCAATCAGCGATTACGGGGTGAGCACCGCTCAGATCGGGTTGCTACGTCAGCTCGCCGGCGAACCGGGGCTGTCCGGCGCCGAGTTGGCCCGCCGGCTGCTGATCACCCCGCAGGGGGTGCAGCTGGCGCTGAGTGCACTCGAGGGCCGCGGCCTGGTGGAGCGTAAGCCGGATCCGCGGCACGGGCGAATCCTGCGGGGGTATCTCACCGACGAGGGGCGCTCGGTGGCCTCGGCGGTTATCGCCGACGCGATCGCCGCGCACGACAACGTGTTCGGCGTGCTGACCGCCGACGAGCAGGAGACGCTGCGCGCCCTGCTGACCCGGGTGGTCGAGCAGGGCACCGGCCACACCCTGTTCGCCGACCACGTCGATCCCTGACGGGCAGGGGCTCAGCCGCGGGCCGGTTTCGGTGCGGCCAGCTCGGCCAGCGCCGCCAAGAACAACTCATCCATCTGCGGGCTCAACTCGGCCAGTGTCTTGGCGCCGGCATGGCTGGCGGAGCCGAAGACGCGTCCGAGCCGTTCGGGCTCAGCGTTGGCACCGATGGAAAGGCACAGACACGCGACGCCGTCTGCCCGCAGTTCCTCGAGGGCCTTGGCGGCGTCGGCTTCGGCGTAACGGCCTTCGTAGCCTTCGTCGTAGGGGAAGCCGTCGGAAAGGACGATCAGCAACCGATTCGGTGTGCCCGCCTCGGTCTTGAGAATCTCGCCCGCGCCACGGATGCCGGCGCCCAGCCGCGTGTAGCTCGACGGCGCGAGCCCGTTGAGCCGGGCTCGCCCGACGGCGCTGAAACGTTGTCCGAACGTTTTGATCGCCGGCAGCTGAACCGAGTGCCGGCCCTGCGAGCGGAATGCATAGACGGCCACCCGGTCACCGAGCTCTTCGAGCGTGACCGCCAGCGTGGCCGCCGCCCGTCGCTGATGGTCGTGTACGGCCAGGCCATCGGGATCGGCATCGGTGGCGGAGCCGGAGGCATCCAGCAAGATGAGAACGCCGAGATTGCGCGCCAATTTGCGGCGTTCGGTGTAGACGTGTTCCGGTGGCGAGTAGCCGGACCGCAAGTCGACGAACAAGTCGATGAGCGCCTCGATGTCCAGCTCATCGCCATCGGCGCGACCGCGTAAAACCTTGGGTCCCAAGCCGACACGCGACAGGCGTCGCCGAAGCACGTCGTCGTGCACAACACCGGCCTCGGCGACGTCGGCAGCAGCCGTCAGCGGAAAATCGATGACCCGGCACCAGTCGGGCCGATAGCGATTGTTGAAGGCGTCCCACTCCGGATGCAGCGAGCCGCCTACGCCCAGAGCAGCGCCGGGCTTGTCGTCACCGGTGAAACGGATCGGTGTCGGAAGCGGCCGGGCGTTCGGGCCGACCGCCGATGCCCGCCGGATGGACCGGACCTGCAACTCTCCGCCGGCGGCGTCGTCGCTCTGCGACCGTGAATTGCCGAGCATCTTGCGCAGGAAGTCCGAGAGCGCCCGCGAGTTGAACAGCGGGTTCTCGAACAGCTTGAGAATCTTGCTTTCCTCGGACCGGCTGCCGATGTCTTCGTCGTCGTCGTCCTCGTCGGCCTCGGGCAGATCGATGACGTCGAATTCCAGCCGCAGGTCTTTGTCTGTGGCCGGGGTGCCTGGCCCGGCCGGTGACCCAAGCAGCCGGGAGGGCCTGATGACACCGAACCACGCCGGGGAATCGGCGACTTCTCTTCGGCTCCTGGCTATCTCGAGTGACTCCTCGGCGGTGGCGGTGCTTGGAGTCCCATCGAGGGGCAGCGTGGCGGCGAGCGAAATCTGATCGGCGAGTTCGGCAAGGACCCGCCGCCCCTCCAGGGCCAGGTAGCGGCGCGCCAGCGACGGACGTGCCCGTAACGCCTTCACCAGTCGCGGATCCAGGCTTCCCGCACCGAGCAGAGCGCTTTGGACCAGGGTCTCGCGGCGCTGCTCGTCGAGATCAGCGCCCGCCGACACGAAGATGGCGTGACCGTTCGTATGCGCGGCCTCGCCCGCCGGCGCCTGGAAAACGTCGACCGACCTGCCGGCGAGGTAGCTGGCGAGGTACCGGAACCGGTCGGGGGTCTCGGGATCCGAAGCGGTCACGTCCGGGGCAGCACCGCGTCGACGAGCTCACCGAGTGCGCGGATGACGTCGGCGTCGTCGGAGAGGGCCTGGACGATGGCGGACTGGACGGCACTGCGCAGGTTGAGCCCTTCGGCGACCAGGCCGCCGGCCAGGATCAACATCCGAGTCGAGGACACTTCGCGCAGCGGCGAGTTGTCGATGTTCCGGATGGTGTTGCCGAGCCTGACCAGAACACCCGCCGTCTGCGCATCGATGCCGGCCTCGTGGGCCACCACCTCCGTTTCGATGTCGGCGGGCGGGAAGCCGAGTTCGATGGCCACGAATCGCTGACGGGTCGACTCCTTGAGATTCTTCAGCACGCTCTGGTAGCCGGGATTGTAGGAAATAACCAGCTGAAACCCAGGCGCCGCAGGCAATGTCATGCCGAGTCGATCGACCGGAAGCTCACGGCGGTGGTCAGCGAGCGGATGGATGACAACGGTGGTGTCCTGCCGCGCCTCGACCACCTCGTCGAGATAGAAGATCGCCCCCTCGCGTACGGCGCGAGTCAACGGCCCGTCCACCCAGACCGTTTCGCCACCTTTGAGCAGGAATCGGCCCACCAGATCCGCCGATGTCATGTCCTCGTGGCCCGCGACGGTGATCAGATCGCGGCCGAGCGCGTGGGCCATCGCTTCGACGAAGCGGGTCTTTCCACATCCGGTGGGGCCCTTCAGCAACACCGGCAGTCCGCGACCGGCCGCTGCGGAGAAGACCTCCACTTCATCGCGGACGCCTCGGTAGAACGGCGATTCCGGCTTGGTTGGGGCAGTGGTGGGGTGACTATTCGCCAGCACTTGGTTCCTCTCCCTCGAACGGGATGGTCTTGGGCAGTTCGGCGCCCGGTGGCAGGACAAGCACACCGTCGGTGTTGATATAGCCGGAGTGCTTGGTCGGCATCGGCAGCACCGGATTCGGGCATGGCTTGTCGGTGCCGTGCCCGCATATTCCGCCGTTGAAGTAGGAGCGCTTCTGGACATCCTCGGGCCACGGGTCGGCGTGCATACCGAGCCATTGCGCGGGGCCCATGTAGAAGAAGAAGAAGCAGCCGCTGACCCCGGCGAAGATGGCCAGGAACCGGGTGAACTGCTGCCGGGCGAACCCGCCTCGAACCTGGTCCAGTCCACGCTCGACGATCGTGCGCCCGCGGTCGTCGGTGAAGTAGCGCAGACAGCACAGTGCTGCCTGCACAGCTCCCCACATGATCCCTTCGTAGATGGGCCATTGGTAGTACGTGCCGGCATTGATCGACACCGACTGGATGGCACCGGGGTAGGTGTACAACCCGGTCGGCAACAGGACCAGGCCTTCCATCACGAAGTCGAAGACGAAGGAGATCGCATACGTCACCAGGATCAACCGGAGATTGGTGATGTTGGGCCAGCGCGCCTTGATCTTTCGCATGATCCAACATCCGACGATGGTGATCGCCAGCACGCCGTAGGCGTACCCCGGCGCGTTCGTCAGCAGCGGCTCGGCGACCTGGCGGCCTGGCTCCTCGGGCGACACCCAGCCCGGAATGTACGGCGTCCAAGAACCCCGGTTCCACAGCCAGGTGTTGTAGGTGCACCAGGTGTTGAGGTAGTTCAGCAGCGGATCCTGGAAGAACATCAGGCCCATCGCCAGCACGAGCATGCCGTCCAGCGTGATTCGCCGCTCGCGGCGCCACGGCCTGATGAAGAACCACCACACGGCCAATGGCAGGGCGACCCACAGAATCGCCGCGTTCGCGATGAGGGGGATCTTCATGTACATCGGCGGATCGTTCGGCCCCACGGGCACCCGCTCGAAATAGGGCCCGGTGATCCACCGGAACCACACGTACAGCTGGACAGCCAAGATGACGCCGCCGATGGCGGCCCAGATCTGGATCGGCTTCACCGCCAGCTGGGCCTGCTTGCCGAGTTCAGCCGCGCCGCCCAGTGATTCGGTGACGACGGGATCCTTCTTCTTGCTAGACAGATCACTCATGGTGTCCGCCTCCTAACCTGGTGGGTCAACAATTCAGTTACCTTGCTCGTAGGGGACCGTCTTCGGGAATTCGACGCCGGGCGGCAGGACGAGTACGCCGTCGGTGTTGATGTAGCCGGAGTACTTGCCCGGCATCGGCAGAGCGGGATCCGGGCACGGCCGGTCGGTCCCGTACCCGCAGATGCCGCCCATCATGAAGTACGAACGCTTCAGGACGTCGTCCGGCCAGGACTCGGTGTGCAGGGCGAACCACTGCGAGGGAATGGTGTAGAACACGAAGAAGGACGCACTGAGTGCCGCGAAGATCGCCAGGAACCGGATGAACTGCTGCTTGGCGAAGCCGCCCTTGATCTGGTCCAGTCCGCGCTCGACGAATGACCGGCCCCGGTCGTCGGTGAAGTAGCGCAGCGCGCACAACCCGGCCTGCACACCTCCCCACATGATTCCCTCGTAGAGCGGCCACTGGTAGTACGTGCCGGCATTGATCGACCAGGACTTGATCGCACCGGGGTAGGTGAACAGCCCCATCGGCATCAGGAACATGCCTTCGATGAAGAAGTCGAAGATGAAGGTCCAGACGATCAACACGCCGATCAGCCCGCGGTTGCTGATGCCCGGCCAGCGCGCCTTGGCCTTACGCATCACCCAGCAGCCGAGGATGGTGCACATCAGCACCCCGGTCGCATAGCCCGGCGCGTTCATCAGGAGCGGCTCGGCCATCGTCCGGCCCGGTTCGCCGAACGCCACCCAACCGGGAACGTCCTGCACCCACGAGCCGCGGTTCCACATCCAGGTGTTGTAGGTGCACCAGGTGTTGAAGTAGTTCAGCAGCGGGTCCTGGAAGAAGATCAGACCGCAGCCCACCAGCATCATGCCGTCCAGCGTGATGCGCCGCTCGCGGCGCCAGGGCCGAATGATGAAGTAATAAACGCCGATTGGAAAGCCTGCCATGATCACGACGGTCCAGGTGATCAGGACCGCCTTCATCGCCAGCGGCGGATCGCTGGGCCCCGCCGGCACCCGCTCGAAATTGGGCCCGGTGATCCACCGGATCCACACGTACAGCTGAAAGGCCAGGATCGCACCGCCCACGGTGGCCCAGACCCGGACGGGCTTGGACGTGGGCTGAACCTGGGAGCCGAGGGCGGCCGTACCGGCCAGCGACTGTGTGGCAGAGGGCGCGTTCTTGTTGCCCGGCGGTCCGCTCATGACGTTGTCCCCTTCTCAATCGTCGGAGTGCAGCACTCAACCCGTGAGACTTGGCGAACATACCAGCTAGTATCTGAGTAACCAAGAGGATTCTCAGATCCTTGTGGCACAATCCTCGGCATGGCGGAGCGGTGGACACGAGAGCGACGCCTGGCGCGCACCCGGTCGCTTCTGCTGGACGCCGCCGAGGACGTGTTCGCCGAAAAAGGTTTCACCACAGCGACTCTCGACGACATCGCCTATGCTGCCGGATACACCAAGGGCGCCATCTACAAGCATTTCGCCACCAAGGAAGACCTGTTTCTGGAGGTGAGCGACCGGTACTGGCGACGTTATTTCGACAATTTCGCCGAGATAATGTCGACCGCACCGCAGGTCGGCGCCCGCGAACTCGACGAGATCGCCGAGCGGTGGCGCCAACTCAGTCATGACCGCGGCGCCGAGCATGCCGCGCTGGGGCATGAGTTCGCCCTCTATCTGTTGAGAAACCCGGAAGCGCGAGAGCGGGTGGCCGCCAAGAGGTCCGAGGTTGTCGAAGCGCTGGCCGGGTTCATCGTCGAAGGTATCGACCGACTCGGCGCAACACTGCTGATCCCGCCACTGACGCTTGCCCAGGTGCTCATCGCCACCAGCGACTCCGTCGTGCTGGGCAGTCAACTCGACGATGTCGACCTCTACCGGCCGGTCGTGGAGATGTACGTTTCGGCCATCAAGCTGCCCTGACTCCGACCGTGCGGCCGGGCGGCCACCCGCCACAGCCACGTCTGGCGGTATCGACTACTTGAGGTAATGACAAGTACTTGATATTGTTCTCGTGATGCAGCCCACGCCCCGGCTTCGCCCAACGGCGTTACGGCGGCGCGGTGCTGCAGACGGCAAGACGGCGGAGAGCTGGATCGTTCATCGCTACCCGCCAGCAGCGCACTGCGAGCAGTCGACGAGTGAGGGTGAAACGTGATGAGCGTGACGGAGTCGACGTCATGAGCCGGGTTGCCGTGGTGACCGGTGGCGCCTCCGGGATGGGGGAGGCCACCTGTCACGAACTGGGCCGGCGGGGCTATCAGGTCGCCGTCCTCGACGTCAATGACCAAGCCGCACAGCGGGTTGCCGATGACCTGCGCGGCCAGGGCGCGACCGCGCTGGGTATCGGCGTCGACGTCACCGATCGGGCCACCGTCGACGACGCCTTCGCCAAAGTGCGCAGTGAGATGGGGCCGGTCGCCGCCCTGGTCACCAGCGCGGGCATCTTCGGCTACTCCGCCTTCGCCGAGATCACCCCGCAGGAGTGGGCGCGGATCATCGACGTCAACCTCACCGGTACCTTCCACTGCTGTCAGGCCGCGCTACCGGACATGGTCGACGCCGGCTGGGGTCGCATCGTGATGATCTCGTCGTCCAGCGCCCAGCGCGGATCGCCGTTCGCCGCCCACTACGCGGCATCCAAGGGCGCGGTCATCACCTTGACCAAGTCGTTGGCCCGCGAGTATGCCGTGCACGGCATCACGGTCAACAACATCCCGCCCTCGGGTATCGAGACGCCCATGCAGCACCAGGGCCAAGCGGCCGGATACCTGCCGCCCAATGAACAGATCGCCGCCAACATCCCGCTGGGCCGACTGGGCACCGGAGTCGACATCGCCGCGGCGGTCGGGTTCCTGTGTTCGGAGGAGGCCGGGTTCATCACCGGTCAGGTGCTCGGCGTCAACGGCGGATCAGTGATGTGACACAGCATATTTCGTCGGAATTCGGCAAACAGGGAGGTTCAGATGCAGCGATCCGGTAGACCCGCGGAGGGTTCGTGGACCGAGCACTACCCGGAGCTCGGCACCGGCCCGGTCTCGTTCGCCGATTCCACGTCACGGGAGTTCTACGCCGACGAGCGCGAGGCGGTGTTCAAGCGCGCCTGGCTCAACGTGGGCCGAGTCGAGGAAGTGCCCGACCACGGCAGTTACGCCACCAAGGAGATCGAAGCGGCGTCGGCGTCGGTCATTCTGGTGAACGCGGACCGGGGGATTCGCGCCTTCCACAACGTCTGCCCCCGGTGCGGGACGAAGCTGGTCTGGCACGACTTCCCGGATCGGGAGACCGCCGGGCATTCTCAGGAGCTCGCCTGCAAACGCTGCCGTCGCAGCCACGGATTCGACGGCGCCGACCCGGATCTGATCGGAGTGCATTGCGACGTCTGGAACGGCTTCATCTTCATCAACTTCGCAGTCGAACCGCGCCAGGGTCTGCGCGAATTCCTCGGCCCGATGATCACCGCTCTCGACGACTATCCGTTCGGAAAACTCACCGAACGCTACGACTGGGTGGCGCACAACAACAGCAACTGGAAGATCTTCGCCGACGCGTTCCAGGAGTACTACCATGTGCCGTCGCTGCATTCGCAGCAGGTTCCCGCGGCGGTGCGGGTTCCCGACGCCGGCTTCACCTGTGGTCATTTTCAGCTCGACGGGCCGCACCGGTTGGTGTCCACCGCCGGCCGGCGCCGATGGCTGCTGCCCCCGGAGTACATGTATCCGATCGAGCGGGCGACCCACAGCGGGCTGGTCGGTCCCTGGCGGACCCCGGACATCGGCGAGCTGCCGGCCGGGTTGAACCCGGGGAACATCGAGCCATGGGGGATCAGCAACTTCCAGATCTTTCCCAATACCGAGATCCTCATCTACGGCGGCTGGTACCTGCTGTACCGGTACTGGCCCACCTCGCACAACACCCACCGGTTCGAGGCCCACACCTACTTTCATCCGGCCCGCAGCGTGCGTGAGCGCATCGAGCACGAAGTCGCCGCGGTGGTGCTCAAGGAGTTCGCGCTGCAGGACGCCGGAATGCTCGGCGGCACCCAGGCCGCGCTGGAGTACGGCGTCGTCGACGACTTTCCCCTCAACGATCAGGAGATCCTGGTCCGGCACCTGCACAAGGTGGCCGTCGACTGGGTGGACGATTACCGGCGCGACCAGGCTGGAGCCCTGCGATGACCGCCGCGCGGCTGCCGAGCGCCTTCGCCGAACTGGAGAAGTTCGCCGAAACCTGGTGCTTGCCAACAGAAACCGAACGCTTCAACCAGCGGCTGGCCAGCACCATCCCGGAGTTGCGGGTCTTTTACGAGGCGTTCTTCCCGCGACTGGAGGAGGCGATCGACTACTGCGACAAGTTCGCGCTGGACGAACTGCCCGAGGACGCGCTCAACCTGCTGCATCTGATCTATTCGCTGATCATGGTCGCGATGGCGGTGGAGGTGATGGGCCAGCCCGCCCCCGTCGACGCTGCCGACGCCGTCATGATCCGTACCGGCTGGCCCGTTCCGTGACCGCCGGAAATCCCTTGCCGAAAGGACGCAGCCGATGAGTCTGCTCACCATCAACAAACTCACCTCCTCGGTTGGCGCCGAGGTCGTCGACGTCGAGCCGGAACGGCTGGTCGACGACGATCAACTCGGTGCTGCGGTGCTCGAGGCGCTGGAGGACAACGGGGTCCTGGTCTTCCGCGATCTACGGCTCAAACCCCCGGATCAGGTTGCGTTCTGCAAGCGACTGGGCAGCGTCGACTATTCCTCGGACGGCCACCACGAGGTTGCCGGCATCTACCCGATCACGTTGAACTCCGCGAAGAACTCCGCCGCGAGCTACCTGCGCGCCACCTTCGACTGGCATATCGACGGCTGCACGCCGATGGGTGACGAGTGCCCGCAGAAGGCCACCGTGCTCTCGGCGGTGCAAGTGGCCGAGCGTGGTGGCGAGACAGAGTTCGCCAGCTCCTATGTCGCTTATGACTTGCTCACCGACGACGAGAGGCGGCGCTTCGGCTCGCTGCGGGTGGTGCACTCGCTGGAAGCCTCCCAACGTCGGGTCACGCCCGACCCGGCGCCGGAGGAACTGGCGAAGTGGCGGGCTCGACCCACCCACGAACATCCCTTGGTGTGGACGCACCGCACCGGCCGAAAGTCATTGGTGCTGGGCGCCTCCGCCGACTACGTGGTCGACATGGATCTCGGCGAGGGCCGCGCGCTGCTGGCCGAACTGCTCGAGCGCGCCACGGTGGCCGACAAGGTCTATCGCCACAACTGGTCGGTGGGCGACACCGTCATCTGGGACAACCGCGGCGTGCTGCACCGCGCCGCCCCGTACGACCCCGACTCCCCCCGGGAAATGCTGCGCACCACGGTGCTCGGTGACGAGCCCATCCGGTGATCCGCCCACTGGCCGTGACGGTCAACGCGTTTGGCGCCCAGAAGGAGGCCATGTGACCGACTTGTCCACGGAGAGTGAACTGTTCGTCGCCACGGCTCGCGCGTTTCTCGACAAGACCGCGACGCTGAGCGGGCAACGTGACCTGCACACCCAGGGCAGGTCGTATGACCCGAGGTGGTGGCAGCAGGCAGCTGAACTCGGTTGGGCCGGCCTGCTGGTGCCCGAGGATCTCGGTGGGGGCAGCGTCTCGGGCAGCGGTCTGCACGACCTGGCGGCGATCGCCGAAGCGGTCGGGCGCACCGTTGCGCCCGGGCCGCTCTACCCGGTGAGCACCGTGCTGGCCGGTCTGATCGACGCGGACAACGCCGATGACCACGCCGCGAGCGTCGCGGCACTGGTGGGCGGCGAGCAGGTGGCCACCTGGGCGGCGGATGAACCGGGCCGGGCTTTTACGCCGCACCAGTCGAGCGTCACAGCGACCACCACCGATGCGGGCTACCGGCTCAACGGCGTCAAGGACCGGGTCGAGGCCGGCGCGCAGGCAGACCTGATTCTGATCGGCGCCCGCACCGACGACGGTGCGCTGCGCCAGTTCCTGATCCGCGCCGACGCCCCCGGCGTGACGGTGCGCCCGCAGGCCTGCATCGACCTGGTGAAGCAGTACACGCGAATCGAGCTCAATGACGTCGAGATCGATTCGGCGGCAGTCGTCGGCACTGCCGCACAGACAGCGGAACTCATCGACCGGCAGACCCAGGTCGCGATCGCGCTGACGTGCGCTGAAACCGTGGGAATCCTGGACGCCGTGCTGGCCATGACGCTGGAGTGGAGCCGGGATCGGTACAGCTTCGGCCGGCCGCTGGCGTCCTATCAGGCGCTCAAACACCGGCTCGCCGACATGACCATGTGGCTGCACGCCGGCCGCGCCGTCGCCGCCGGCGCCGTCGACAAGATTGCCGCGCGAACCCCGGACGCCGGGATGTGGGCCAGCGCCGCCAAGTCCTACCTGGGGGAGCACGCCGGCCTGCTGGTCCAGGAGTGCATTCAGCTGCACGGCGGTATCGGCGTCACCTGGGAGCATGACCTGCACGTCTACCTGCGGAGGATCACCCTGTACAGCAATCTGCTCGGCACCCCCGGCGAGCACCACCAGGCCATCTTCGCCGCCGCGAACACCACGGAGCCCGCAGCATGAGTCAGACCGCCGCAACAGAGCTCAGCGTTGAGGAGTTCGCCTCCGGGGCGCGTGCCTGGTTGGCCGACAACATGCCGCGGCTGGACCCGCAGACCCCGCCCCGCAACGGGCGGGACGACGAGGGTGCCTGGCAGCGCGCCCGCGACCTTCAGCGACGCCTGTACGAGGGCGGATTCGCCGGGATCTGCTTCCCCCCCGAATACGGTGGCCTCGGCCTGGACATCAGCTACCAGAAGGCCTTCGACGTCGAATCCGACGGCTACGAGATGCCGTTGATCCTCAACGTTCCGACCTTCACCATCTGCTGCGCGACCCTGCTCGACACCGGCAGCGAGGAGCAGAAGCGCGAGCACATCAGCGCCGCGCTACGCGGTGACGAGGTGCTCGTCCAACTGCTCTCCGAGCCCAGCGGCGGATCCGACCTGGCCGGGCTGATCACCCGGGCCGACCGCGACGGCGACGGCTGGGTTATCAGTGGCGCCAAGACCTGGAGCACCAGTGCCTTCGCCGCCGACTACGGGCTGCTGCTGGCCCGCACCGACGCGACGGTGCCCAAGCACGACGGCCTGACCATGTTCCTGATGCCGATCACCGCACCCGGCGTGACGCTGCGGCGCATCCAGCAGGTCGACGGATCCAATGAATTCTGCGAGGAGTTCTTCGACGGTCTGCGCCTCGGCGACGACGCGGTCGTCGGTGAGGTCAACAAGGGCTGGGACGTCGCCTCCCGACTGCTGTTCCACGAGCGTCGCGCCGTCGGCCAGGGTTCGGAGTTCGCCAGCGGCCGCGGCGCCGAACGCACCGAGATGGCTGCCGGTGACTTCCTCACGCTGGCCGCCGAAGCCGGAACCGCCGATGACCCGTTGACCCAGGACAGGATCGGCCGGGTGCTGGCCCGCCGGATGGTCCGCGATTGCCTCGTCGACCATGTCGGACGCGCCATGCGCACCGGGGCGCTGCCGCCGGCCGCGGGCTCGCTCATCCGGCTGTTCCATTCCGACGTGACCTTCCTGGAGGTCGACACCGCCATGCAGGTCGCCGGCCCGCTCGGGGTGGTCGAGGACGAGGCGCACCTGCTCAAGGTCGGCAAACGGTACCTGTCCCGCCAGACGGTGGCACTCGGCGGCGGCAGCAACGAGATGGCGCGCAACGTCATCGCCGAACGGATGCTGGGCCTGCCCCGCGAATACGCCGCCGACCGGGGTGTCCCGTTCAACCAGGTCCGACACAACAGGGCCTGACCGCGGCAGGCGTGAGCACGGTAACCTTTACCGCGATGACGGATCCCGCAGCACAATCGAACACCCAGGGCGTCACCTACGCTTCGGCGGGTGTGGACATCGACGCCGGTGACCGGGCCGTCGAACTGTTCAAACCGCTGGCCGCCAGGGCCACCCGGCCGGAGGTGCGCGGCGGGCTCGGTGGATTCGCCGGGCTGTTCGCGCTGCGCAACGACTACCGTGAGCCGCTGCTGGCGTCCTCCACCGACGGGGTGGGCACCAAACTGGCGATCGCCCAGGCGATGGACAAGCACGACACCGTGGGCATCGACCTGGTCGCGATGGTGGTCGACGACCTGGTGGTGTGCGGTGCCGAGCCGCTGTTCCTGCAGGACTACATCGCCGTCGGTCGCACGGTTCCGGAACGGGTCGGTGCGATCGTGTCCGGCATCGCCGAAGGGTGCGTGCAGGCCGGTTGTGCACTGCTCGGCGGCGAGACCGCCGAGCACCCGGGCCTGATGGAACCGGACCACTACGACATCTCCGCGACCGGCGTCGGCGTGGTGGAAGCCGACGACGTGCTCGGGCCGGATCGGGTGCGCCCCGGCGACGTGCTGATCGCGATGGGGTCGTCGGGATTGCACTCCAACGGCTACTCGCTGGCCCGCGCGGTGCTACTCGACATCGACCGGATGAACCTGGCCGGTCATGTCGAGGAGTTCGGCCGCACCTTGGGGGAGGAGCTGCTGGAGCCGACCCGCATCTACGCCAAAGATTGTCTGGCGCTGGCCGCCGAGACCCAGGTGCGGACCTTCTGCCACGTCACCGGTGGCGGCCTGGCCGGCAACCTGGCCCGGGTCATCCCGGATGGGTTGATCGCCGAGGTGGACCGCGGCACCTGGACCCCCGCTCCGGTGTTCGCGATGATCGCGCAGCGCGGCCGGGTCACTCGGGTCGAGATGGAGAAGACGTTCAACCTGGGCGTCGGCATGGTCGCGGTCGTCGGACCGGAGGACACCGATCGCGCGCTGGCGATCCTGACCGCTCGCCACGTCAACTGCTGGCCGCTCGGCACGGTGGCCAAGGCCGGAAAGAACGCCAAGAAAGGTGCCGGCGCCAAGCTGGTCGGACAGCACCCGAGGTTCTAGGGGCTTTTTCTTCCTGGCTCGGCGTTACGCCTCAGTGCTCAGCGACGCCAGTCGTCGTCACCGTTCCACGAGTCGTCGCCGTCGTGGTTGGATTCCTCAGACCCAGCCAGCTCACGTTGGAGCTGAGTGAAATCAGTTGTCGGTGAGCTGTACTTCAGCTCCCGAGCAACCTTGGTCTGCTTCGCCTTAGCCCGGCCGCGGCCCATGGGGGGACCCCCTCGCGCAATAACGGAGCGGCCCAACGAGCAGGCGGCTCCGATCTGAGTGTGTTTATTGTCCTGCCGACAGCTTACCGTGCCGTGCCCGCGCCTGCCGAGCTGGCCTGCGCCGGTGTGACGACCATCAAGCTCGGCCCCGCAGCCGGTCGACGGCGACCCGCCCCGCGCCCCGCACATCCGGCGGCGGCATCGATTCGGCGTCGATCACCGCGCTGACCTCCCCGTCGGGGCCGGTCGACAGGGGAGTGTCGGCCGGCAGTGCGCGCTTGAGCAGTGCCAGCGCGATCGGGCCCAGTTCGAAGTGATCCACCACGGTGCCCAGCCGGCCCACCGGGCGGCCACCGGAGGTGATCGGGTCGCCCGTGGACGGTCGGTCCGCCGATCCGTCCAGGTGTAGCAGCACCAGCATCCGCGGTGGCTTGCCCAGATTGTGCACCCGGGCCACGGTCTCCTGGCCGCTGTAGCACCCCTTGTCCAGGTGCACCGCGCCGTTGCCGGGCTCGCCGATCCAGTTCATCTCATGCGGGATGCTGCGCTCGTCGGTGTCCACGCCCAGCCGCGGCCGTCGCGCGGCCACCCGCTGCGCCTCGTAGGTCCACACCCCGGCCGGCTTCACCCCCGCCCGGGCCAGCCGGTGCTGCCAGTCGCCCTTCTCGGCGCGCGGAACCAGCAGCTCCAGCGCGTGCTCGCCGGGCCCCCGGCGCACGAACCCGTCCGAGTCTCCGATCGCCACCGCCTCCGCCCCGGGCAGCGCGGCCACGCCCAGTGCGTCGAGCACCGCCGGGTCGGCGAGGCGGGGGCCCAGCAGTGACAGCACCGCGAGATCGGCCGGCTGGATCGCCACGTCCGCCCAGAACACCATCTTGCGAAGGTGCTCGGCCAGCGGATCACCCAGCCACGGCTCGGTGTCGAGATAGCTGCGCTCGCGCAGTTCGGTCTGAACCCAGTGATTGGTGATGTGGCCTTTACCGTCCAGGGTCAGGTTCTCGGTGCTGGCGCCGTCGGGCAGATCGGCGACGTGCTGGGTGCACAGCGTGTGCAGCCACGTCTTACGCTCCGAGCCGCTCACGGTGAGCACCGCCCGATGGGATCGATCCACCAGCACGGCTTCGGTTTGGGCGCTTCGCTGTTCGCCGAACGGATCGCCGTAGTGCCAGACTGCGCCCGCGTCGGGGCCGGGATCGGGGGCGGGGACGGCGGGCACACGTCAACTCTACGGAGCCGCTACGCTCAGGGGCCATGCCCGCCGATCATCACGCCGTGACGATCGTCACCGTCGGCGGCGGAGCGGTCGCCGATTCCCCGCTGTTGTACGCCGACGACCTGGCCGTGCTGCGCGGCGACGGCGTCTTCGAAACCCTGCTGGTGCGCGACGGTGCAGCCTGTCTGCTCGACGCGCACCTGCAGCGGTTGGCCCGTTCCGCCGAGCTGATGGAACTTCCCGCCCCGGATCTTGCCGACTGGCGGCGCGCCGTCGATACGGCGGTGCGGCAATGGGCGGCAGTCGGTGAGGGGGCCTTGCGGCTGATCTACAGCCGTGGCCGGGAAAGTGGTTCCCAAAATAGCCCGCAGCCAACGGCATACGTGATGATCACCCCGCTGCCGGCTCGCATCACCGCGGCCCGCCGACAGGGCGTGACGGCGCTGACCCTGGACCGTGGCCTGCCGGCGGAAGGGCAGCCGCTGCCGTGGCTGCTGGCCGGCGCCAAGACGTTGTCCTATGCGGTCAACATGGCGGCGCTGCGCCACGCCGCCAAGCAGGGCGCCGACGACGTGATCTTCATCAGCTCCGATGGCTACGTTCTGGAGGGTCCGCGTTCCACCGTGGTCGTGGTGGAGCCAGGGCGGATGGTCACGCCGCCGGCGTCGCAGCCGATCCTGCGCGGCACCACCGCCGAGGCGCTGTTCGAGGTGGCTCGCGGTGCGGGCTACCGTTGCGAGTACGCGCCGTTGCGGACTGCGGATCTTGTTGCCGCGCAGGATATCTGGCTGATCTCCAGCATCACCTTGGCCGCTCGGGTGCATACCTTGGACGGCCGGGTACTGAAACCACGGGTTCCGGACGCCGAGTTCACTCAGCTGGTCGACGCAGCCATCGGGCGTTGACACTGCGGGCACGGCGCAGAAGTGCTAGTGGGCCACGCCCTGGGCGCAGAGTCAACGAGGAAGTCAGCCGGCGAAGCGGGCCAGCCGTGCCGAAAGATGCGGCACCAGTTCGCCGTCGGCGTCCACCCGTTCCTCCACGTAGGCCAGGTCGCCGTCCTCGACAATCCCGTAGAGCCGCTTGGCTGCGCCCATCAGGCCTAACGAGCCCACCGACTTACTGCGCGCCAGGGCATCGGTGACCAACTCCCAGGACGCCGGACCGTGTGGGCGTCCGTAGAACAACTCCACGTAGCCGACCGAATGCGCCAGCAACAGCTCGATGGCCTGTGACTCGTCCGGAGGTCGTCCCGGTTCGCCAGGATCACAGACGAACCGCCAGAAACCGGTCTCCCGCAGGGCCGGCCCGGCCAGCTCGTCGGCATCGTCGAGCGGCCAGGACCGCGCTTCCCAGTTCAGATAGTCGCCACCGTCGTGGGAGACCACGATCTGCTGGCCGAACCGGTAGTCGCCGTGCGCACGGTGGCCCACACCTTCGCCGCGCCATACCCCCACCAACGGCAGCAGCGCCAACAGGGCGTCGTGCAGGTTGGCGCCTTCACGCAGGTTCGCTGTGTCGGCCACCGGGAGGTCGACAAACACCGGGATGTTGCGCGCCGCGGTCTCTTTGGCGCGTTCCGCAGCGGCGGCTACCGCGCGGTCGCCCGAACCCGGGACGACCGGGCGGTCGCCACCGCCCTGCGCGTCACCGTCGGGTGCGCTCACATCTCGTCGGTGATCAGCCGGTACAGCGTGTACAGCGCGAACCAGGTGATCAGGCCAGTCGCCGCCACCAGCATCAACTCGAAGAACAAAACCACGAGAGGCAGTCTATCTCGACTCGTCAGGCGACTTTGATGTCGACCTCGTGGATGCCCGCCCCCGAGGGCGTCACCACGGCGTCACCGTTGCCCGCCGAGGACAGTGCCCGCACTGTCCACGAGCCCGGCGCGGCGAAGAACCGGAAGTCACCGGTGGCCGAGGCAACGACCTCCGCGGTGAACTCCTCGGAGCCGTCCAGCAGTCGCACGAAGGCGCCGCCGACGGTCGCACCGGAGCTGTCCACCACGCGGCCGGTGATCACCGTCTCCTTCTCCAGGTCGACGTTGGCCGGCAAGGCGAGTCCTTGTTTCGGTCCAGAGCACATATCAGCTTCCCAATTCGATCGGGGCGCCCACCAGGGAGCCGTATTCCATCCAACTGCCGTCGTAGTTCTTGACGTTGCGGTGTCCGAGCAGTTCGCGCAGCACGAACCAGGTGTGCGAGGAGCGCTCACCGATCCGGCAGTACGCGATGGTCTCCTTCTCGCCGTCCAGACCGGCGTCGGCGTACAGCTTGGCCAGCTCCCCGTCGGACCTGAAGGTGCCGTCCTCATTGGCGGCGCGGCTCCACGGCACATTGATCGCGCTGGGGATGTGGCCGCGCTGCTGGCTCTGCTCCTGCGGCAGGTGCGCCGGCGCCAAGATCTTGCCGGAGAACTCCTCGGGGGAGCGCACATCGACGAGGTTCTTGGTGTTGATCGCGGCGACCACCTCGTCCCGCCGTGCCCGCAGCGACTCGTCCAGCGGCTTGGCCGTGTATGACGTGGCCGGCCGGCTGACCTTATCGCCGGACAGCGGCCGCCCGTCGAGCTCCCACTTCTTACGGCCACCGTCGAGCAGCTTGACGTTGTCGTGTCCGTAGAGCTTGAAGTACCAGTAGGCGAACGCGGCGAACCAGTTGTTGTTGCCGCCGTAGAGGATCACGGTGTCGTCGTTGGCGATGCCGCGCTCGGAGAGCAGCTTGGAGAACGCGGCGGCATCGACGACGTCGCGGCGGACCGGATCCTGCAGGTCCTTACGCCAGTCCAGCCGGATTGCGCCGGGAATGTGGTTGGTGTCGTAGACGCTGGTGTCTTCGTCGACTTCGACGAAGACGGTGTTGGGTGCGTCGAGATTGCTCTCAGCCCAGTCGGTGGAGACCAGGACGTCGGAGCGAGCCATAGTGGGATCCTTTCCTAAAGCGTGGGGAACGACTTATTGGGCAACACAGTGGTCATGCCGGTGTCGGGCGCAGGCGCACGACGAGCGGGTAGAGCTGACAGCCCAGACAGATGCCGAAGGCCGCGTTGAGGAAGGCCGCCGCCAGTGCGAACGCCGTGGCAGTCAGCCCGACCACCGGGGCGGCGGCGAAACCGGCGACTCCGGCCAGCGCGAAAACCAGCCCGACGAGCTGGGCGAATTTCAGCGGCGCCACCGGCTCCCGCTCGGTCACCGGGCCCAGCCGCGGCGCCACCAGCTGGGCGAACAGCATGCCGTAGGGGTGGCGGCGAGGGCCCAGCACCGCGCCGACCGCGAACACGAGCGCCTGGCCGGCCAGCAAGACCGTCGCGACGACCGGGCTGAACTCGAAAGTGAGCAGGACGACCACCAGAACCGCGGTGGTGACCCAGGCGGCGAACCGGGGACCCCGGACGTCTACCTGCGCGGTGTGGGTGTTGGTGTCCCGCATGGAGGGCTCCCTAAAGCTGTCGTGGCGAATGGCTGGTGGAGGCATGCCACGGATTTCCGGGCGGCTCCGAGAGCGACGCGAAAACGCGGCGACTCAGCGACAGCGACAACAGCAGCAGCCCGCGGTGCGGCACAGGTCGACTGTGCGGCGCTTGGTGAGCACAAGCTCAAGGCGGGCGAACACGATGTCAGCTTACCCAATGTGGGGGCGATCAAGCCAACAGAGGCTCCAGCGCGGACCGCAGGGCGGTGGCCGTCGGGACGCCGGCAGCCCGGTAGCGCTGTCGGCCGTCGGCATCGAAGATCAGCGTGGTAGGCAGCGACAGCACCGAAAACATCCGCGCTGCAGCGGGATTTGCGTCGATATCGATCTCGCGGTGCGCGACCTTCTCCGGGCCGCCGAGATCGTCGCAGACCTTCTCGACCACCCGGCGAACCCCAGCGCACGGTCCGCACCACGGAGCGGAGAAGTGCACCACCGCCGGGCCGCCGGGCTCCAACCCGAGGAATGCGGCCGCGGACTCATCGTCGGTGCCGGCCCCGGAACCGCTGGCCGCCACCGTCCTGAGCACCCCGGCCCGGCGGTTCACCCACCACCCGATCACGCTCGCGAGCGCACACCCGGCGACGATCGCGATCACGCTCATGGCCGGCGGAACTCCGGCAGGGTGACGGTCCTGTCGGCGGCGATGCCCTCGATGATCACATCGGAGCCGCGGGCGCCCTGGCTGGTCGGGACCAGCCCGAACGGCAGCCGCTGCTGGGGCAGGCTGCCACCGAAGGCCGCCAGCACCTGGGCCCGCTGGTCGTCGGGAACGTGCTGGTTGGCGGTGTCCGGGCCGGTCAGCACCCCGGTCGGGGTGATCACCAGCGTGCTGCGGTCGGTGCCGCTGACCGACAGGTCCACCGCCACGCTGACCCGCTTGCCGAAGCCGGCCGGCGTTCCGGTGAACACCAGCCCGTGACCGCTGGAGATCCCCGACTCGGTGGTGCCGCCGGTGGCGTCGTTGGTCTCACTCGGTGGCGCCTCCACCATCAGGTCACGGATCCCGAGATAGCGGCCCAGATGCACCGAGCCGATGATGATCCGGCTCTCCAGTTTGGCGACCGGGATCTTGGCGCCCGGCCGGAACCGCCAGGACGCCTCGCTCAGGTCGACCGAGTGCATGGTGGCCTCCAGCATCGCCTTGCCGATCAGTGGCTGCTCGACGGCGGGGGCCTTGATCTCCACTTCGTCGTAGTGATCGCGGCGCGCCTGTGGGATGAACGGGAACCCCAGGATCGCCACGAAGGGGTCCGATCCGAGGTCGGTTGCCCGGCGCACCGCCTGGGACAGTTGGTATTCGGCGTAGACGCTGGTCCCGAAATCGACCCCGGCGGCTGCGACCGCCAAAGCCGCGATCACGGCCGACATCCCGATAAGCACCCTGCGCACCCGGCCATTCTGGCAGGTCGCACGCTATCGTTAGATCACCTGGGACGCTGGAGGGCCTCGTTGGAGCTACTGCTGTTGACCGCTGACCTGCACCCCGAAGCGGTGCTGCCGTCGCTGTCGCTGCTGGCACATCCTGTGCGGACAGCGCCGCCGGAGGTTTCCGCGCTGCTCGAGGCCGGTTCTGCGGAGGTGGTGATCGTCGACGCGCGCACCGATCTGGCGGGGGCCCGCGGGCTGTGTCGGTTGCTGAGCACCACTGCCGGGTCGGTGCCGGTGGTGGCGGTGGTGACCGAGGGCGGGTTGGTGGCCGTCAACGCCGAGTGGGGGATCGACGAAATCCTGCTGCCGGACACCGGGCCCGCCGAGACCGACGCCCGGCTGCGGCTGTTGACCGGGCGGCGCGCCGCACCGGCCGCCGATCAGGCCTCCGGCCAGACCAAGCTCGGCGAGTTGGTGATCGACGAGGGCACCTACACCGCGCGACTGCGCGGCCGGCCGCTGGACCTGACCTACAAGGAATTCGAGCTGCTCAAATATCTCACCCAGCACGTCGGCCGGGTGTTCACCCGGGCGCAACTGCTGCAGGAGGTGTGGGGGTACGACTTCTTCGGCGGCACCCGCACCGTCGACGTGCACGTCCGGCGGCTGCGCGCCAAGCTCGGGCCCGAATACGAGTCGCTGATCGGCACGGTTCGCAACGTCGGCTACAAGGCGGTACGGCCGGTTCGGGGCAAACCCGTGGGCGTGTCGGACGACGAGGACGGGGCGATCGAAGATCTCGATGTCGGCGACGGTGCCGACCCGGCCGACCCCGCCGATGATGGTGCGCCTGAGTCGTTGGCCAGTCAGTGACCGTCCCCGGGTGGCGTGCCGCACTCACCGACGACGAGCAGCAGCAGGTCCGGGAGTTGATCGTCGCTGCGGAACGCCATGACGGCGTCGCGCCGGTCGGTGAGCAGGTACTGCGCGAGCTTGCCGGGACCCGTACCGGGCATCTCGTCGCGGCCGATGCCGGTACGTTGCTGGGCTACCTGAACCTGAGTGCGCCGTCGGACGACACCGCGCCGACGGCCGAACTGGTGGTGGCTCCGCAGGCCCGGCGACGCGGTATCGGGTCCGCGATGGTTCGTGCCGCGCTGGCGAAGACCGAAGGGCGAAACCGGTTTTGGGCGCACGGCACGCTGCCGGAAGCCCGGGCCACCGCCGCCGCGCTGAACCTGGTCACGGTGCGTGAGCTGCTGCAGATGCGCCGGTCACTGCGCGGGTTACCGGAACCGGCGATCCCGGCCGGGGTGATGATCCGCAGCTATGCGGGCGAGGTGGACGACGCCGAGTTGTTGCGGGTCAACAATGCCGCCTTCAGCTGGCATCCCGAACAAGGCGGCTGGACGCCGGCGGACGTGGCCGAACGGCGGGCCGAGGCGTGGTTCGATCCGCACGGGCTCTTCCTGGCGTTCCCAGACATTCAAGAGACCGCCGATCGAACCCTGCTGGGATTCCACTGGACCAAGATCCACCCCGGCACCGCACCCGTCGGCGAGGTGTACGTCGTCGGCGTCGATCCGGCCGCTCAGGGCCGCGGCCTGGGCCGCACGCTCACCGAGGTGGGCCTGTCCTATCTGGCCGACCGGCTCGCCGATGCCGACCCGCCGACCGTGCTGCTCTACGTCGAGGCGGACAACACCGCGGCGTTGCGGACCTATCAGCAGCTGGGCTTCACCGTGCACAACGTCGACACCGCCTTTGGAGATTTGGCCGGGGCGACGGGTGGTTGACGGGACGTCGATCTGTTCACCAGGCGTTCACCTGCCATGCGGTTGCCATCCATAAGTGCCGCATACGTTCCGGGGGGATTTGAACGCCGAGCGAGGAAACGAGGAGCAATGAAAGCCACGACGGCGGGTGTTGCCCTATTGGCGGCGGCCTTAGGGCTGGCGCTGAGCGGGTGCGGCAGCGACAACAACTCCGGCGATTCGACCGGCGCCCGTGCGTCGGGTTCCGCCGAGTGCGCCGGGAAGAACACGCTTACTGCCGAGGGTTCGACCGCCCAACAGAACGCGATCGCCGTGTTCAATCAGGTGTGGGGCAAAGAGTGCTCGGGCAAGAACCTGTCCTACAACCCGACCGGATCGGGCGCGGGCCGTGAACAGTTCATCGCCGGCCACGTCGATTTCGCGGGATCCGATTCGCCGCTGAGCGAGGCGCAGGTCGGGCAGGCCGCCGCCCGCTGCGGCGGGGGCAACCCGGCGTGGCACCTGCCGCTGGTGTTCGGCCCGGTCAGCATGGCCTACCACCTCGATGGGGTCGAGCACCTGGTGCTCAACGCGGACGTGCTGGCCCGGATCTTCAGCGGAGCGATCACCAGCTGGGACGACCCCGCGTTGGTCGCCCTGAACCCGGGTGTGGAGCTGCCCGCGATCGCCATCACGCCGATCTACCGATCGGACTCCTCGGGAACCACCGACAACTTCCAGAAGTACCTCAGCGCCGCCGCGCCGCACAGTTGGGACAAGGGCGAGGGCAGCGAATTCCAGGGCGGCGTCGGTGAAGGCGCGCAGAAGTCGGCCGGGGTGGTGCAGGCGGTGCAGAGCACGCCCGGCGCCGTCGGCTACGTCGAGAAGGGCTTCGCCGACCAGGCGAATCTTCGATCCGCGATGATCGATTCCGGCGCCGGTGTGGTCGCCGCCACCGACGACGCGGCCGGGGTCGCGATCCAATCGGCCGGGTTCGTGACCCCGGACAGCAACGACATGCGGCTGGATCTGAGGTCGCTCTACAGCACCAAGCAGCCGGCCGCCTACCCGCTAGTCTTGGTGACCTATGAGATCGTCTGCTCCAAGGGCTACGACCCGGACACGTCGGCGGCCGTGAAATCGTTTCTGAAGTCGGCCTCGACCAGCGGCCAGGACGAGTTGTCGGGTGCGGGATATGTTCGGCTGCCGGATCAGTTCCAGCGGCGGCTGAGCACCGCGATCGACGCGATTCAGTAGCCGGCGTGCCGCATGCGATGGGGGGTGGCTAGCGTCGCCGGATCATCTCCTACCACGTCGTCGTCCTCGTCGGTGACCCCGACGAGGACGCGTTCGGCCGGAAGCCATCTTCAGGACCGGGCATTCCTCTGGGTGGCCGAAGCCTCGGGTGTGCTGGTGATCATCTTGATCACAGCTGTCGGGGGCTTTCTGCTGCTGCGGGCGATTCCGGCGTTGCGGCGCAACCAGGAGAACTTTTTCACCTTCGCCGGTAGCTGGGTCACCACCGACACCTCTGCCATGCATTTCGGCATCGCGGAGCTGCTGCAGGTGACGGTGTTCGTCTCGATGTTCGCCCTGGCGCTGGCCATGCCGGTGGCCCTGGGAGTCGCGGTCTACCTCGCCGAATACGCACCTCGGCGACTCGTGGGACCGCTCGCCTACATGGTCGAACTGTTGGCCGCCGTGCCGTCGATCATCTACGGGGCGTGGGGCTTGTACGTGCTGGCGCCGCAGCTGCGGGACGGCGCGCAATGGCTCAACGAGAATCTCGGGGGGTTCTTCCTGTTCGCCACCGGCAACGCATCGGTGGCCGGCGGGGGCACCATCTTCACCGGCGGAATCGTGCTGGCGGTGATGATCCTGCCGATCATCACCGCGGTCACCCGGGAGGTGCTGGCCCAGACACCCCGCGGCCAGGTCGAGGCGGCGCTGGCGCTGGGGGCGACGCGCTGGGAAGTGGTCAAGACGGTGGTGCTGCCGTTCGGTCGGTCCGGATACATCAGCGCCGCGATGCTGGGCCTGGGACGGGCACTCGGTGAGACGGTGGCCCTGCTGATCATTCTGCGGGCCACCCAGAAGGCGTTCAACTGGTCGCTGTTCGACGGCGGCTCCACCTTCGCCACCAAGATCGCCGCCACCGCGTCGGAGTTCAACGATCAGTACAAGGCCGGCGCCTATATCGCGGCCGGGCTGGTGCTGTTCCTACTGACGCTGGTGGTCAACGCGTTGGCGCGGGCGGCCATCACGAAGAAGGTGCACTGATGACCGCCCTGCTGGACCGACCGGTCAAGGAGCGCACGTTTGCGACGGTCAGCCTGCGTCGCCGGGTGGCCAACGCGATCGCGACGGTGCTGGTCACCCTCGCGATGGGAGTCGCGTTGGTGCCGCTGGTGTGGGTGATGTATTCGGTGATCGAGCACGGGTTCGGCGCGGTCAGTTCCAGCGCCTGGTGGACGCATTCGCAGGCCGGCATGACGGCGTTCGCGGCCGGGGGCGGCGCCTACCACGCGATCGTCGGGACACTGCTGCAGGGACTGGTGTGCGCGGCGCTGTCGATCCCGATCGGGATCTTCGTGGCGATCTATCTCGTCGAGTACGGCGCCGGCACCAGGCTCGGCAAGCTGGCGACCTTCATGGTGGACATCCTGACCGGCGTGCCGTCGATCGTGGCAGCGTTGTTCATCTACGCGCTGTGGGTGGCCACCCTGGGATTCCACCGCTCCGGCTTCGCGGTGTCGTTGTCGTTGGTGCTGTTGATGGTCCCGGTGATCGTGCGGGCGACCGAGGAGATGCTCCGGATCATTCCGATGGACCTGCGGGAGGCCAGCTACGCGCTGGGGGCTCCGAAGTGGAAGACCATCACCAGCATCGTGATCCCGACCGCGCTGTCGGGGATCGTCACCGGGATTCTGCTGGCGCTGGCGCGGGTGATGGGCGAGACGGCGCCGCTGCTGATCCTGGTCGGCTATTCGCAGGCGATGAATTTCGACATGTTCCATGGCTTCATGGGGTCGTTGCCAGGCATGATGTACGACCAGACCTCAGCGGGCGCGGGTACCAGCGGGGTTCCCACCGATCGGCTCTGGGGTGCCGCGCTGACGCTGATTGTGTTGATAGCGATACTGAACATCGCGGCCAGGTTCGGGGCGCGGGTGTTCGCGCCCAAGAAGTTCTAGTCTGTCGGCGATCCAACGCGAAGCGGTGGGCCCAAGAAGTTCGAGAATATTAGGAGTGCTGCACGGTGGCTAAAAGGTTGGACCTGACCGATCTCAACATCTATTACGGGGCCTTCCACGCCGTTGCCGATGTGACACTGTCGGTTGCACCGCGCAGCGTGACCGCGTTCATCGGCCCGTCCGGATGCGGCAAGTCGACGGTGTTGCGCACCCTGAACCGGATGCACGAGGTCATCTCCGGCGCCCGGGTCGAGGGGGCGGTGCTGCTCGACGGTGAGGACATCTACGGCTCGGCGATCGACCCGGTCGGTGTGCGTAAGGCCATCGGCATGGTGTTCCAGCGCCCGAACCCGTTCCCCACCATGTCGATCCGCGACAACGTCGTAGCCGGGCTGAAATTGCAGGGTGTTCGCAACCGTCGGTTGCTCGACGAGACCGTGGAGCATTCGCTGCGCGGCGCCAACCTGTGGAATGAGGTGAAAGACCGGCTGGACAAGCCCGGCGGTGGGCTCTCTGGTGGGCAGCAGCAGCGATTGTGCATCGCGCGGGCCATCGCGGTGCAGCCCGATGTGCTGTTGATGGACGAACCCTGCTCGGCATTGGACCCCATCTCCACGATGGCGATCGAGGAGTTGATCTCCAAGCTGAAGCAGGATTACACGATCGTCATCGTCACCCACAACATGCAGCAGGCCGCCCGGGTCAGTGACCAGACCGCGTTTTTCAATCTCGAGGCCGTGGGTAAACCGGGCAGGCTGATCGAGATCGACGGGACCGAGAAGATATTCTCCAATCCGAGCCGCCGGGAGACCGAGGACTACATCTCGGGTCGTTTCGGCTGACCCGGACCGGACCGCTGCGTAGATTGGCGGTAATTCTGACACTGAGATCGACTACGGTGTGGTGAACAGCACCGCCGGGAGGAGCGCCGTGAAGTCCAATCGCTTCGGCGTCGCGTTCAGCTTGATTGCGACGGTCTTGCTGCTGGTTGCCGGCTGTGGCAGCTCAGGGTCCTCGGACTCCGCCTCGGCGATACCGGTGCAGTGCGGCGGGAAGAAGAAGCTGCTCGCCAGCGGGTCCACCGCACAGGCCCACGCGATCGAGCAGTTCGTCTATGCCTACATTCGGGCGTGTCCGGACTACACGTTGGACTACCACGCGAACGGGTCCGGTACGGGGGTGGCGCAGTTCGCCAGTGGCCACACCCAGCTGGCCGGATCCGACTCGCCCCTGGACCCGTCGACGGGCGAGCCGCAACGGGCGGCGGCCCGCTGCGGATCGCCGGCATGGCATCTGCCCACGGTCTTCGGTCCGATCGCGGTCACCTATCACGTCAGTGGTGTCAGCGATCTCGACTTGGACGGACCGGCGTTGGCGAAGATCTTCAACGGCACCATCACCAGCTGGGACGACCCCGCGTTGACCGCTCTCAATAAGGGTGTTCAATTGCCGGCCGAGCCGATCCGGGTGTTGTACCGCGGTGACTCATCCGGCACCACCGACAATTTCCAGAAATATCTCGACGCTGCCTCCGACGGCGCCTGGGGCAAGGGCACAGGCAAAACTTTCAACGGTGGCGTCGGTGTCGGCGCCACCGGTAACGACGGCACTTCCGCCCTGCTGCGCAGCACCGAGGGTGCGATTACTTATAACGAATGGTCTTTTGCGGTGGGACGGCAGTTGAAAATGGCCCGGATCGTCACCTCGGCGAGCCCGAAACCCGTGATGATCTCCACCGACTCGGTGGAGAAAACCATTGCCGGCGCCAAGTT
This sequence comes from Mycobacterium sp. IDUB_21, assembly GCF_055419425.1. Classification (NCBI taxonomy): domain Bacteria; kingdom Bacillati; phylum Actinomycetota; class Actinomycetes; order Mycobacteriales; family Mycobacteriaceae; genus Mycobacterium; species Mycobacterium sp. IDUB_21. The sequence continues at coordinate 237,589 of NZ_JBVAXQ010000001.1, forward strand.
CATCGGCGAGGGCAACGATTTGGTGGTCGACACGTCATCGTTCTACAAGCCGACTGACGCCGAGGCCTATCCGATTGTGCTGGTGACCTACGAGATCGTCTGCTCCAAATACCCCAACGCCTCGAGTGGGCTGGCGGTGAAGGCATTCATGAACGCAGCGATCGGCGCGGGCCAGGAAGATTTGGATCAGTACGGCTACATACCGCTGCCGGATACTTTCCAATCGAAATTGCGGACGGCGATCGACGCGATCCAATAGTAGTCGGCCGGCCCGCGCTGCAACCGACGGCAAGCTGTTGGCCGTTTCCGAAATGAATTCGTTGGTTCATCTGAGTTTCATTCTGACCAGGAATGCAGCCATTTCTTAAGGTCAGTCTGTAACCTTTCGTTAACCTGTCCTTCAACTGGGACGGTGGCTGCAGTCGTGCTGCAGAACAAGTCACATCGGTGCCACCGGTGCGGCTGGGTCGGAGGGAGTTTTAGTGGACAGTCGTGAGGCGAATTCGCTGGTGGGTACGCAGTTCGGGCCCTACCGGCTGCTGCGGCTACTGGGCCGTGGCGGGATGGGTGAGGTCTACGAAGCCGAAGACGTCCGCAAACATCGGTCGGTCGCACTGAAGCTGATCTCGGCGCCTCTGACGAATGACCCGATGTTCCGGGCGCGCATGCAACGGGAAGCCGACGCGGCGGGCCAGCTCAGGGAACCGCACGTGGTGCCCATCCACGACTACGGCGAGATCGACGGGCAGATGTTCGTCGCGATGCAGCTGGTGGACGGCGACGACCTGGCCGCGGTGCTGCGGCGGTCCGGTCCGATGAATCCGGCACGAGCAGTGGCCATCATCGATCAGGTAGCCGCCGCGCTCGACGCCGCCCATGGCAATGGGGTGACGCACCGCGACGTCAAACCGGAGAACATTCTGATCACCCACCGTGACTTCGCCTACCTGGTCGACTTCGGTATCGCGCGCGCCGCGACCGATCCGGGATTGACCCAGACCGGCACCGCGCTGGGGACCTACAACTACATGGCGCCGGAACGCTTCGGCGCCGACGAAGTCACCTATCGGTCCGACATCTATTCACTGGCCTGCGTGCTCAGCGAGTGCCTGACCGGCGTGCCGCCCTACCGGGCCGACAGCGTCGAGCGGCTGATCACCGCGCACCTGATGGAGCCCCCGCCGCGGCCCAGTCAGCTGCGACCGGGCGTCGTACCGATCGCCCTCGACCAGGTGATCGCCCGGGGAATGGCGAAAAGCCCCTGGGACCGATACAGCAGCGCCGGGGATCTGGCCCACGCCGCTCATGATGCGCTGACGGTGGCCGAGCAGCATCGGGCCGCCATGATCGTACGGCGGGGTGAGGAAGCCGACCGCCCGGTCAGCGTTGCGGGAATCGCGGTCGGCGGCACAACCGACCGGCCCACCGGTGGCTATCCCGGTCAGCCCGGGCAGACGGGCGGATTCGACGCGACAATGGCCCGCCCGGCGATCGACGGTTCGTGGCGGGAGCGACCGGCCCCCGAACGTCGGGCGGCGCCCGAACGTTTCGATAGCCGGCCGTTCGCCCCGGCGGCATCGCCCGGGCGGCGGCGCAAGTGGCTGCTGCCGGCCGCCGCGGCGGCACTGGTGCTCGCCGTTGTGGGCGTGGCCGCCGGATATGCGCTCACCCGTGGGACGAGTTCGACCGGTGCGGCCTCGGCGAGCGGGCAGAGCGTCCTGCCATTGGATGGGCTGAACTTTCGGCTCTCCCCGGGCGGCCTGGCGCTGGATCGTGACGACAACCTGTACATCACCAACCAGAGCATGTACGGCCGGGTGCTGAAATTGGCACCGGGATCATCCAGCCCGGAAGTGCTGCCGTTCACCGGCCTCTACGAGCCGCAGGGGGTGGGCGTAGCCACTGACGGCTCGATCTATGTCAGCGACTTCAACAACAGGGTGGTGAAGTTGGTGCCGGACACCGGCGAGCAGACCGAGCTGCCGTTCTCCGGGCTCAACTACCCGGAGGGGCTGACGGTGGATGCTCAGGGCAGCGTCTATGTCGCCGACCGGGGCAATAACCGGGTGGTCAAGTTACCGGCAGGGGCCGACGCGCAGGTCGTGCTGCCGTTCACCGGGTTGCGTAATCCTGATGACGTAGCCGTCGACAGCACCGGGAACGTCTACGTCACCGACACCGACAATGATCGGGTGGTGCGCCTGAGCGCCGGGTCGGATACCCAGACAGACGTTCCGTTCACCGATCTGTCCTCACCGTGGGGCGTATCGGTCGACCGCGCCGACAACGTCTACGTCACCAACCACGAGAGCCACAAGGTGATGAAGCTGGACGCCGGAACCAGCAACCAGACCAAGTTGCCGTTCGCCGGTCTCAACACTCCGTTGCAGGTGGTGGTCGACGCGGACGGCGGGTTGTACGTGGCTGACCGCGGCAACAATCGGGTGGTCAAGCTGGCCGCCGGCGCATAGCGCGATCCGTCGGCCCCTGGTGGGTCAGCGTCCTCGTATCGATGTGAGCCGGGTTGCCACCGCGGCCATGACGGCGCTGAACGCGACCACGATGATCAAGGTCAATGCCGCGCCCCACACCCGGGTGTAGCCGGCGGCTTCGGGATTGCCGAGCTCGCTGTAGATCAGCAGCGGTAACGAGGCCATGTTGTCGTGCAGGATGTCGTAGTTGATCGAGCGGCTGTAGCCGACCAGGACCAGCACCGGCGCGGTTTCACCGATGATTCGGGCCAGCGCGAGGAATGTTCCGGACAGAATCCCTGACAATGCGGTGGGAATCACGATCCGGATGATCGTCTTCCACTTCGGCACGCCCAACGCATAGCTGGCTTCCCGCAGCTCGTCGGGAACCAGGCGGAGCATCTCCTCGGCGGATCTCACCACAATGGGAAGCATCAGCAGCACCAGTGCCAAAGACACTGCGAGTGCGCTCTGTTCGAAGCCCAGAGTGGCGATCCACAAACTGAAGACGAACAGCGACGCGACAATCGACGGCACTCCGGCGAGCACATCGACCATGAACGTCGTCAACCGGGCCCACCAGCCGGACCCGTATTCGACCAGGTATACCGCGGTCATCAGGCCGAGCGGTACCGCCAGGACGGCGGCCACCCCGGCCTGCACCAGGGTTCCGTACAACGCGTGATACACCCCGCCGGCCAATTCATCGGGCAATACGCCGCGCAGCGAGTTGGTCCACCAGGACGTGTGGATGACTGCCCGCCAGCCGCGCGCGATGACCACCCACAACAGCCAGATCAGCGGAACCGTCGCGATTCCGAAGGAGACCAGGAACATCAGTGCGGCGAAACGGTCTTTGACCCGGCGCCGCAGGCTGATGTGGCTGCTCTCCCGGACCTTGGTCGGGGTGTTCAGTGCGGTGGTGCTCATCCGTTGACCTTGCCGCCGGCCACCGCGCGCGCGGCGGCGTTGACGACGAATGTCAGGACGAACAGTGCGAAACCCGCGGCGATGTAGGCGCCGGTCGGCAGCGGGGCGCTGAACTCGGAGGCGGCGGACGCGATCTTGGATGCAAATGTGTATCCGCCGTCGAACAGCGACCAGTTCCCGGGGCGGGTAGCCGCCCGCAGGATGATCAGCATGGCTATCGTCTCGCCCAGTGCACGGCCCAGCCCCAACATCGACGCGGCGATGATGCCGCTGCGGCCGTAGGGCAGCACGGCCATCCGCACCACTTCCCATCTGGTGGCGCCCAGCGCCTGTGCCGCCTCGATGTGGGCGGTCGGGGTCTGCCGGAAGACCTCTCTGGCTACCGAGGTGATGATCGGCAGGATCATCACTGCCAGCACGATTCCACCGGTGAAAATCGTTCCGCCGCCGGCCAGGGACACGTTGCCCTTGGCGAACAGAAACAACCAGCCCAGGTGACGATTGAGAAATTTCGCCACCGGATAGAGCATCGGTGCCAGCACGAAGATCCCCCACAGCCCGAAGATGATGGACGGGACCGCCGCCAACAGGTCGATGATGATGCCGAACGGCCGGGACAGCTGCCGCGGTGCATAGCGGGTGAGAAATACCGCGATGCTGATCGCAATCGGCACAGCCAGTGCCAATGCGAACAGCGACGTCAATACCGTCACCAGCAGCAGGTCCCGGATTCCGAACGCCAGACCGTTGGCGCCGCCGGTGCTGAATGTAGCGGTGGTGAAGAAATTCGCGGTGTTGGCGCGCAGTGAGGGTACGGCGCGGATCAGCAGGAAGACGGCGATCAGCGCGATCGTGACGACGACCGTCGTACCGGCCGCCACTGCGATTGCCCGGAATATCCGTTCCCCGCCGGACCCGCTCTGCCGGCGCAGTGCAGTGGGCACCGACGGCTTCGAGGTGTTACCGAGCATGGCGGCAACAGCCTCGAAACCGCGGTGACCGGTGGCGCGGGGAGGTCACTCGATGGCGTCGACTGCGGTCGACAAGCGCGGCTTGAAAGCGTCTGGGATCGGCACGTAGCCGTTCTCATCCAAACCGAATTGCCCGGAGGAGATGGTGGACTTCAGGAACAACCGCACGGCGGTGCCCACCTCGGCATCGGGGTACTTCGAGCAGACCACCTCGTAGGTCGCGAGCACGATCGGGTACGAGCCGGCCTGGCTCGGCTTGTAGAACGAAGCGGTGTCCAGCACCAGATCGTTGCCCTGGCCCGCGATGGTGGCCCCGGCGATCGTCTTGCCGACCGATTCGGTGCTGATCGTCACGGGATCCGGCCCGGCCGAAGTGACGATCTGCGCAGTGTGCAGATTCTTCGCCTGCGCGAACGACCACTCGTTGTAGGTGATCGCGCCATCGGTGGTGCTGATCGCGCCCGCGGTGCCGTCGTTGCCCTTGGCGCCCTCGCCGACGCCGCCGTTGAACGACTTTCCGGCGCCCTTGCCCCACGCGCCGTCCGACGCGCCGTCCAGGTACTGCTGGAAATTGTCGGTCGTACCGGATTCATCGCTGCGGAACACCACGTGGATGGGCGCGGCGGGCAGCGCGGCGTCTGGGTTGAGGGCTTTGACCGCAGGGTCGTCCCAGCTGGTGACGGCGCCGTTGAAGATCTTCGCGGCCGTCGGGCCGTCGAGTATCAGATTGTCGACACCGGCGACGTTGTAGGTGATCGCGATCGGACCGAATACCACCGGCAGGTTCCACGCCGGGGACTCACAACGCTGCTGCGCCTGTGTGGCCTCATCGGCGCTGAGCGGCACGTCGGAGCCGGCGAAGTCGGTCTGGCCGCCGATGAACTCCCGGATGCCAGCGCCGGACCCGTTGGCGGTGTAGTTCACCGTCTGATTGGCGCACTCTGCGATGAATGCCTTGACGAATCGGGCCATCGCATTCTGCTGGGCCGTCGATCCGCTTGCCTTCAACGTTTCGGCGCCGCCGCAGTCGCTGCTGGCAGACGCACCCCCGGACGAAGCGGAGCCGTGGGAGGAGTTGTTGGTGTCGCTGCCGCAGCCGGACAATGCGAGCGTTCCGGTGGCCAGAATTCCCAGTGCCGCACCGTAACCGTTCAGTTTCATCTAGGGGCCTTTCGGACTAGTCAGCGTTGATGAACAACCAGCTGTACCACCGGTTCGACCCGACCGCGAACGACGACAATCCAGTGCGGCAGGGGCTGTCAGAAGACTAACAGGGCGAGGGTAATAAACCGGATGGCATTCCTTCACCGGTGGGAATAACGTGCCGGCCGCCGCCGTACTACCTTCCATGGCCCAAGCAGTGAGGTTCGATCGTTACGGCGACGTCGACGTACTCGAGGTGCGCGATGTCCCCCGCCCTACTCCGGCGGCCGGCGAGGTGTTGGTACAGGTCAAGGCGGCGGGAATCAACCCCGGCGAGGCGATGATCCGCCAGGGCGCGCTGCATGACCGGTGGCCGGCCACCTTCCCGTCCGGACAGGGCAGCGACCTGGCCGGTGTGGTCGCCGAACTCGGGTCCGGCGTCGATGCGTTCAGCGTCGGCGACGAAGTCCTGGGCTTCACCGACGCGCGGGCCAGCCAGGCCGAGTTCGTCACGGTGCCCGCCGATCAGCTCGTCACCAAACCGGCGGCGCTGTCGTGGGATGTCGCCGGGTCGCTGTTCGTGGCCGGCACCACCGCCTACGCCGCGGTCCGTTCGGTCGCCTTGACGCCCGCCGACACCGTTGCGGTGGCCGGCGCCGCCGGGGGAGTGGGCACCATCGCGGTGCAACTGGCCAGGCGGGCCGGTGCCACCGTCATCGGTGTCGCCGGGCCCGCCAACGACGACTGGCTGACTGCGCACGGCGTCATCCCGGTCAACTACGGCACTACCCTTGGCGAGCGACTCAAAGCGGCGGCGCCGGCCGGTCGGATCGACGCGTTTCTGGACTTCTTCGGCGGCGGCTACGTGGAACTGGCCGTAGCGGACCTGGGTGTGGCGCCGGAGCGCGTCGACACCATCATCGATTTCGCCGCAGCGGAACGATTCGGGGTCAAATCCGCGGGCAGTATGGATGCCGCCGACGCGCGGGTGCTGGCCGAACTCGCCGACCTCATCGCTGCCGGGGACCTGGAGGTTCCGATCGCGGAAACATTTCCGTTGGACGACGTTCGGCACGCGTTCCGTGTCCTGGAACGGCGACACAGCAGGGGCAAGATCGTGCTTCGGCCCTGAGATCTAGTCCGGCGAGGGCAGGGTGTTCTCGTCCGGGAATTTTCCGGTGGCCTGGAAGATCACCCGTCGGGCCACCTCCACGGCGTGGTCGGCGAAGCGTTCGTAGAACCGGCCGAGCAGTGTCACGTCCACGGCTGCCGCGACTCCGTGCCGCCACTCCTTGTCCATCATCACCGAGAAAAGATGCCGGTGCAGGTCGTCCATCGCGTCGTCCTCCTCGCGAATCCGAGCAGCCTTCTCCGGGTCGCGCGACAGCAGCACCTCCTGCGCGCTGTTACCCAAATCAACTGCTACCCTGCCCATTTCGGCAAAATAGCCGTTGACCTCTTCGGGTAGTGCGTGTTGTGGATGCCGACGGCGGGCGATCTTGGCGACGTGGAGCGCCAGTGCGCCCATCCGGTCGATGTCGGCGACCATCTGGATGGAGCTGACGATGGCCCGCAGATCCCCGGCGACCGGTGCCTGCAACGCCAGCAGCACAAAGGCGCTCTCCTCGGCGCGGGCACTCATCGAGGCGATCTGCTCGTGACCGGTGATCACCTGCTCAGCGACCACCAGGTCGGCCTGCAGCAGGGCCTGAGTGGCACGTTCCATGGCGATTCCAGCCAGGCCGCACATCGTGCCGAGCTGTTCGGCCAAGTCCGAGAGTTGCTCGTGATAGGCGGTACGCATGCCCCCAAGACTAGCCTGGACGGCGGTCGCAGGCCGCGAGGCGGCGGGCCGCTATTCGCAGGTGGTGTCCGCCGCGTTGGTGACCGTCAGGTCGTCGGGCAGCTCGGTCGGTTGGACGCTGGCGCCCCGGTTGAGCTGCACGCTGATCTGCGAGCCACCCGCCGCCGGCTTGGTGACGGAATGGAAATCCGAGCCCAGTACCACTCGCACGATGCTGCCCAACCCGCTGATCCGCTCGATCGGCGCGCCTGTCAACGCCGAGGACACCGTGGCGGCGGCCTGCTCGTTGCCGGGGGAGAACAGCACTTTGGTGGTCTTGACGATGCCCGGGTAGTCGTCGGCGCTGTCGACGTCGAAGCCCCACTGCTGGAGGCCGTCGGCGGTCGCGGCGGCCAGACCGGACTGCTCGGTGGCGTTCGACACCCGCACGGTGACGTCGCCGGGGGAGGTGGTGACCGCCCGGACCTGCTCGCTCTGCGGTTTGGCGGTGCCGGCCGGCGCCGCCGACGCCTGACTGGTCTGGCTGGACTGCGTGGTGGGGCTGGCCGCGGTGGTCGGGACCGATGTGGCGTTGTGATCGTTCTCGCCGGGCAGCAGGTCGTCGCTGATGATGGCGTCGAACAGCGCCCGCATGTCATCCATCCGCGGGACCTCGTCGCCGTTCTCGTCGGTCTGGCTGGTCGGTACGGTCACGAAGGTGATGTGGCCGGCGGCCACCTTCTGCAGCGACTGCCCGAGGTTCACCAGGTCTTTGGTCTTGATGTTGTCCACGTAGCTGTCGCCGATGAACATGTTGACCACGTTGTTCAGCTTGGTCGGCGAGAAGAAGGTGTTCGTAGAGATCAGCGAGCGCAGCAATGACGACAGGAACAGCTGCTGGCGTTTGATGCGGCCGTAGTCGCCGTTGTCCTCGGTGGTGACATTGCGGGCCCGCACGTAGTCCAGCGCCGTCGCACCGTTGACCCGCTGCCGTCCGGAGTTCTCCAGAACGCTGCCCAACTCGAGGTCGTAGAGCGGGCTGGTGGTGCACACCTCGACGCCACCGAGGGCGTCGACCATCTTGCCGAAGCCGACGAAGTCGACCGCCATGAACCGGTTGACCGCCAGCCCGGACAGCTTCTGGATCTCCTTGACCAGACACTTCGGTCCGCCGAAGGCATAGGTCGAGTTCAGCTTGGTCCCGGTGTAGACCGTGTCGTCGCTGTAGCTGCCGGTCTCGTCGTCGTAGATCGGGCCGTACGCGCCGGTTGCGGCATTCCAGGTCTCACACTGGATCGGCGTGATGGCCAGGTCACGCGGGAACGACACCACCACCACGCGTTTACGGTTCGCCGGGATGTTGACCAACATGATCGTGTCCGATCGGGCGCCCTCGGCGTCGTCGGTGCTGCCGGCGCCGACGTTGCTGTTGGCGCCGGCCCGGGTATCGGCGCCCACGATCAGGAAGTTCTCGTCGCCGTACTGTCCGGCCGCGTCCAGGATGTCGTGCGAGTCGGGGTCCAGCGCGCTGACGTGGTTGAGGCTTCGGTTCTTCGACGTACTCCACTGCCAGGCCGAACCGGTCAGTACCAGGGCGAGAACCGCCATGATGGCCGCCACCAGCCGACCGGCCAGCATCGCCCCGTGGTGGGCCTTGTGCGGGTGCGGCTCGTCGGATTCGGGATCGGCGCGGCCCGGTGGGTCGATTCGCACCGGCGGTATCTCACGCGCCACGTCCGGCGGTTCAGCGAGGCTCGACGGAGGAGAGGTGAAGCTGGGACCGCCGAATGATCCCGGCGGTTCAGCGAGGCTCGACGGAGGAGAGGTGAAGCTGGGACCGCCGAATGATCCCAGCAGTTCGGTGGTGGGCTCGAACCCGTCCCAGTCGACCCAGTCGGTTTCTCCGGCGTCGGTGCGCTGGGTGCCGTGAATCCGGTCGAGATCGGGCAACTCCGACGGGTAGGCCACCTCCGCGATGTCGGCGGTGAAGCCCGGTGCATCCCCGATCTCGAAGGTCGCCTGGGGTTCGGGTTCCGGCTCGGGGGTGAATGCGGGTTCTGCGGCGTCTACGGGTTCTACCAGGGGTTCTACGAGCTCTGAGGGCTCTGACGTCTCGGTGGCGGCTCGGCGCTGGCTGCGACCGCCGGACGGGGGAACACCGCCGTTGACCTTGGCGATCAAGTCGGCGACGCTCACCGAGCCGTTGCCGCCGTTGCGGCGCCGCGACGGGGCCGGCCGGCGGGGGGCCGGGCCGGGCTGCGGAGCCGGAGTCTGCCAGCGCTCCCATGGTGCGGGGCCGGGCGGCGTCATCGTCATCAGCTGATGGTCACCGTCGTCCCGGCCCTGTCCAGGCCTGCGGCCAGGAGTGGCGTTATCGCCGTCACTCATGTCCTCAAGGGCCTCCGAGTCGTCGGGACCGACGGGCGTCGATCCCGCGTCAGCCTGGCACGGATGATCGCCATTGATTCTCCGTACCTGTTTTCGCCCCCGCAGGGACCACCCCCGCCTGGGACAACAAGTTACTTATTCTACTGAGAAGTTTCCAGACACGCGATGTCGAGAACGTCTCATTTCAGCCACCCGAGTGCATAATGTCGGCTCCGGTCGGCACCGCACAATCGTCCGGGTCGGCCAGCCAGCCCTCGGGAAGGGCGACCTTGGCCGGTGAGCCCTGTCGGCCGCGCGGGCCGGTCGCGGCGGCCGGGAACGGGATCGCCCCGTCGAGTTGCTTCAGCAGCGCGTCGAGTTCGTTCAGCGTCGTGACCATTGCCAGGCCGCGCCGCAACTCCGACCCGGCCGGGAAGCCGTGCAGGTACCAGGCGACGTGCTTGCGGATCTCCCGCATACCTTTGTCCTCGCCGAAATGGGCCGCCAGCAGCTCGCCGTGGCGGCGGATGATGTCGGCGACCTCGCCCAGAGTCGGCGGTGTGGGGGCCGGCCGGCCGGCGAAGGCCGCGGACAGCTCGCCGAACAGCCACGGGCGCCCCAGACAGCCCCGCCCGATGACGACGCCGTCGCAACCAGTGCCCGCCATCATGGCCAGTGCGTCACCGGCCTCGAAGATATCGCCGTTGCCGAGCACCGGAATCGAGCGCACATGTGCCTTGAGCTGGGCGATCTGTTCCCAGTCGGCCGTGCCGGAGTAGCGCTGTGCCGCGGTTCGGGCATGCAGAGCCACCGCCGCAGCGCCCTCGGCCTCAGCGATCCGCCCGGCGTCCAGGTGGGTGTGGGTGGCCTCGTCGAGGCCGATCCGGAATTTCACGGTCACCGGGATATCGGTGCCGGCTGTGCCGCGTACCGCCGCAGCGACGATGTTGCCGAACAGTCGGCGCTTGTAGGGCAGCGCCGACCCGCCGCCGTGCCGGGTCACCTTGGGCACCGGGCAGCCGAAGTTCATGTCGATGTGGTCGGCCAGGCCTTCGTCGGCGATCATCTTCGCCGCGGCGTAGGTGGTGTCCGGGTCGACGGTGTAGAGCTGCAGCGAGCGCGGCGACTCGGCTGGGCCGAACGTCGTCATGTGCAGGGTGGCCGGGTGGCGCTCGACGAGCGCGCGGGCGGTCACCATTTCGCACACGTACAGCCCGCTGACCGTTCCGGCCCGGGACTCTTCCAGTTCGCGGCAGAGCGTGCGGAATGCGACGTTGGTCACACCGGCCATCGGAGCGAGCACCACCGGGCTGGCGAGTTCGAGCGAACCGATCCGTAGCCCGCGTCGCTGTGCGGTCGCCACGCCCCCGCCATGAGCTACCGTGCCGATGGCTCCAGCACCTTCTTGGCAGCGCGCTTCTCGGCCACTTTGGCCTCCCGCTCGAGCCGGCGCTGCTTGGCCACCTCGAACTTGTCGCACGTCTCTTCCAGATCGGCGACGATCTTGCCGATCTCCTCCTGGTAGCGCGCCGCTTCGCCGCTGAAGTCCCGCTCGAGGATGCGCCATTTCTTCAGTACCGGCATCACCACGTCATCCAGGTGGATACGCGGGTCGTAGACGCCGCCGACCGCGATGATCACCGCCTTGCGGCGGAACTCCGGGACCACGTACCCGGGCATCTGGAAGTTGGCCAGCACCCGGTGCAGCGAGTACATCGCCTGCTGCGGTGCGATGTCGAAACCGGCCGCGCTGATGTCGCGGTAGAAGATCATGTGCAGGTTCTCGTCGTGCGAGATCCGGGCCAGCAACTGGTCGGCGACGGGGTCGTTGCAGGCCCGGCCGGTGTTGCGGTGCGAGATCCGGGTGGCCAATTCCTGAAAGGTCACGTAGACGACCGAGTCGAACAGGCTCTTGGCGAACAGGTCGCCGGAGACCTGCTGGTTCTGGCCGGGGCTGAAGCCGCGGTTGACGGTCTCCATCCGCAGGGTTTCCAGCTCGATCGGGTCGCAGTTGCGGGTGACGACGAGGTAGTCGCGCAGCGCGATGCCGTGCCGGTTCTCCTCGGCGGTCCACCGGTTCACCCAGGTGCCCCACGGGGCGTCCATGGTGAAGTTCATCGCGATCTCGCGGTGGTACGAGGGCAGGTTGTCCTCGGTCAGCAAGTTCTGCACCATCGCAGTCCGGGCGACCTCGGACAGCTTCGACTGCTCGATGTCCCAGTCCTGCCCGCCGAGGGCGTAGTAGTTCTTGCCGTCGGCCCAGGGGACGTAGTCGTGGGGATTCCAGTCCTTGGTCATCGAGAAGTGCCGGTTGATGGCGTTCTCGACGACCGGTTCGAGTTCGTGCAGCAACTCCAGGTCAGTCCATTCCCGCTCCATGGCAGCTCCTGAATATCTGTGTCCGCTAGTTGCAGGCAATATATCTGTGTACGTCGGTATCAGCAAGTTTTATGTAGGCGTGTTGTGCTATCCGTCTTCGGTCTTGCCCGTATTGAGCAGCAAGTCGACGCAATAGTCGATGAACTGCGTACGGCTGGCCGCGAGCCGCCCGTTCAGGTAGGCGGTGAACAACGCGGTCAGGGCGCCGATCAAGCCGGTTGCCACCATGTGCTGGAGCGCTGGATCGCCGAGTCGGGTGAGTTTGCGCTGCAGCATCCCGATGAAGTTGGGCATCCATTGTGCTCCGGAGTGGGTCAGGACCGGTTCACTCTCCGGGGCCAGCAGCAGCACCCGGCCGCGCACCGGGTCGTCGACCATCAAGGCGACGAAGGCTTCCACGGCTTCTCGCGGCGTCTGGGCCGACAGCAGTGCCGCCATTGCGCGCGTACACACGTCGTCGTATACGGCGCGCACGAATTCGTCACGGTCGGTGAAGCTTTCGTAGAAGTAGCGTTCGGTCAGCGCGGCCGCCCGGCAGACCGACCGGACGGTCAGCGTTGGTCCGTGTTCGTCGCCGAGCAGTTGGACGCCGGCCGTGATGAATTCGTCTCGGCGCAGCGTCGGGCGATCTTCCAGTGGGACCCCGGACCAGCGGCCCCGGCGTTGACCGGACGGCACTTCAATCTCCTAGGGTCGCTTGACAACACTCGTAGTCAAAGTTGCCTGCGCTTGACTGGATCCATCATGACTCAAGACATGTCCGAGACGGGTCCGCATATCGGCGATTGGGCGATATGCGCCGTCGGCCGACCCGGCATGCGGTAGCGCTGCGCCGCCCATGAGCGGTTACGCCGCAACCCGTTAGTCCAGACAATAAAACCGCCAGGCTGCCCGGGCCTGCCCTTGACTGCCCCATCGTGCTGCGGAATAGTGTTCTTCAGAACGAAGAATGACGTATGTTGTCCGGACAATTCCGCACGCCCGGTCTTGAGGGTTTCCCAGGTTTCCCCGGGAGGAGTGCGGAGCTGCTGCCTGTGCCAGGAGAAAGCGGGTCATGGCGGATCACTCCAGCCTCCTGAGTCAGCTCAGCCTTGCGGGTCGGATCGTCGTGGTGTCGGGAGCCGGCGGGGGCGGCATCGGTACCACGGTCACCGCGATGGCGGCACGCGCCGGAGCCACGGTGATCGCGGTGAGCCGCTCGCGGCAGAACCTCGACGAGCACATCGCGCCGCTGGCCGCCCAAGGCCTGTCGGTGTTACCGGTGGCTGCCGACGCCTCCACCGACGAGGGGGTGGCTGCGGTTCTCGACGCGGCCCGGAACGCCGACGGGCAGCTCTACGGCCTGGTCAACGTCGCCGGAGGCGCAGCGCCGTCGACCTGGATGCCCGCGACCCGGGTGGCCCGCTCCGATTGGCGGGAGATCTTCGCGCACAACCTGGAGACCGCGTTCTTCATGAGCCGTGCGGTCGCCGCCGAACTGGTGGCGCAGCAGTGGCCGGGTTCGATCGTGTCGATCTCCTCGATCAGCGGGATGAACACCGCGCCGTTTCACATCGCCTACGGCACCGCGAAGGCCGCCGTCGTCGCGATGACCCGCACCATGGCCGTCGAATTGGCGGCAGCCGGGATTCGGGTGAACGCGGTGGCCCCGGGCGTCACCAACACCGCCGCCTCTGCCACCTACACCGATGACGATCCCGACCGCGACCTGCAGGCGATCGCGATGGGACGCCGCGGCCGCCCCGAGGAGCAGGCCGGGCCGATCTTGTTCCTGCTGTCGGATCTGTCCAGCTACATCACCGGACAAACCCTGTTGGTCGACGGCGGGCTCGACCTCAAGTGGAGCCACCTGGCCGCCGACAACACCTCGCTGTTCCTCAAGGACGACACCTTCCGCGCGGCGATAAGGAGGATGTGATGACCGATCCGGTCCAGGGCTCGGATGAAGAACTCGCAAGTCCGGTCACGATCGGCGTCGAGGCTTACACCTGCGGACGCTACGCCCGCGACGAACGGGACAAGCTGTGGCGCAAGGTGTGGCAGCAGGCCGGCCGGGTCGAGGACCTGCCGGAGGTGGGCAGCTACCTGACCTACGACATCCTCGACGATTCGATCATCGTGGTGCGCACCGGGCCGGACGCATTTCACGCTCACCACAACGTCTGCATGCACCGCGGCCGCCGGCTGATCGACACCCCCGCCGGGGAGAAGAACGCCTGCGCGCGCACCCGCAAGTCGTTCGTCTGCGGCTTCCACGGCTGGACCTACGCCCTGGACGGGACGTGCACCCACATTCGTGAGCAGGACGACTGGCAGGGCACCTTGACGCCGGAGAACACCCACCTGCGACCGGTGCGGGTGGACACCTGGGGTGGCTGGGTCTGGATCAACATGGATCCGGACTGCGAATCGCTGGCCGACTACCTGTTCCCCGCAGCCAAGATCCTCGAACCCTTCGGCCTGGAGAACATGCGCTACAAGTGGCGCAAATGGCTGGAATTCGACTGCAACTGGAAGGTCGCCATGGAGGCCTTCAACGAGACCTACCACGTCTATACGACCCATCCGGAGTTCAACCAGTTCGGCGAGTTCAAGGGCTGGGCCAAGGTGCAGGGCAAGCACAGCAACATCGGCTACGACGCACCCGACGATCTGGAGACGACCAAGTCCAAGATCCGGCTGGGCACCGGCGCCGACCCGCGGGTGTCGACCGCCCAGATGCAGATCTACACGATGGAGGAGACCAACGCCACCACCACGCCGACCCTGGTCAACGCCGCCAAGCGACTGGTCGACGAGCTTCCCGAGGGCACCCCGGCCGACAAGGTTCTCGAACACTGGCTGGCCTCGGCGCGTCGCGACGACGAAGCCCGCGGGGTCATCTGGCCGACGATTCCGGCCGACGTGCTCGGGCAGGCCGGCACCGCGTGGCAGATCTTCCCGAACTTCCAGATCGGCCAGGGCCTCACCAGCGCGCTGTGTTACAGCGCCCGGCCGCATCCCAGCTACAACCCGGACAAATGCATCTTCGAGGTCTCGGTGTTGGAGCTCTTTCCGAAAGGCGAAGAGCCGCAGACCCGGTGGGAGTACACCCCGGTCGGTGACCCGAATTGGCGCTCGGTTCTGCCGCAGGACTTCTCCAACATGGCAGCGGTTCAGCAGGGGATGAAATCCCTTGGCTACCAAGGTGCCAAGCCCAACCCGTACCGGGAACGCGCCATCGTCAACCTGCATCACCAGCTGTCGAAGTACATGGCTGCCGGCGCGCCCCGGGAAATCCCGACTGGAAGCGATCAATGACGGACTGCGCACCCACCCAGACGCCCGACGACTTCGATCTCGACGCACTCCGGGACAAATACGCCGCCGAGCGGGCCAGACGCGTTCGCTCCGACGGCTCGAATCAGTACCTTGAACTCAAGGATGACTTCGTGGAGTTCGCCGAGGTCGATCCGCACACCGCGGTGACTCCGCGTGAACCCATCGACGCCGACATCGAAGTCGTGGTCCTCGGCGGTGGCATCGCCGGACTGCTGTCCGGCGCCTACCTCAAGAAGGCCGGCGTGCGCGACGTGCGGGTCATCGAGATGGCCGGCGACTTCGGCGGCGTCTGGTACTGGAACCGCTTCCCCGGAATCCAGTGCGACAACGACGCCTACTGCTATGTCCCGATGCTCGAAGAGCTCGACTTCATTCCGTCCAAGAAGTTCGCCGACGGCGCCGAGATATTCCAGCATTGCCAGAACATCGGGAAGCACTTCGGCCTCTATGACGGGGCGATCTTCTCGACTCAGGTACGCACCGCCCGATGGGACGAGGGGATCAAGCGCTGGCGGCTGACGACGAATCGGGGCGACGACCTGCGGGCGCGTTTCGTGGTGATGGCGCAGGGCTCCTACAACCGGCCCAAGTTGCCCGGCATCGCGGGCATCAAGGACTTCATGGACGCGGGCGGCCACGTCTTCCACTCGGCCCGCTGGGATTACGACTACACCGGCGGTGACGCGAACGGTGGCTTGGACAAGCTGGCCGACAAGCGTGTGGCTCTGGTCGGCACCGGCGCGACTGGTGTGCAGCTGGTCCCGCACCTGGGCCGGGATGCCGAGCAGCTCTATGTTTTTCAGCGCACACCGTCGTCGGTGGACTTCCGCGGCAACGAGCCCACCGACCCGCAGTGGGCCGCGTCGCTGCAGCCGGGTTGGCAGGCCGAACGCAAACGCAACTTTCATCGCTGGTCGCCGTTCGAGGGCGTGGTGTTCGACGCCCCCGACATGGTGTGTGACTTCTGGACCGAGTTGGGTCGCAACCTGACCGCTCGCATCGGCGCCAGTCCCGACCCGACGGCGCTGGGAGTCGAGGAGATCATGGCGATGCGGGAGGAGGAGGACTACAAGATCATGGAGCGGCTGCGCCGCCGGATCGCCGACATCGTCGAGGATCCGCAGACCGCTGAGGCGCTCAAGCCGTACTACCGGTTCATGTGCAAGCGTCCGACCTCCAGCGACACCTACCTGACCGCGTTCAATCGGCCCAATGTCACGCTGGTCGACGTGGCCGAATCCAAGGGTGTCGAAAAGCTCACGGAGAAGGGCATTGTCGCCGGCGGCGTCGAGTACGAGGTCGACTGCGTCATCTTCGCCAGTGGCTTCGAGATCTCCACGGAGATCAGCCGTCGGTACGCGGTGGACGTCATCGAGGGCCGCGACGGGGTGTCGCTGTTCGACCACTGGCGCGATGGCTTCCAGACCCTGCACGGGATGACCAGCCGCGGGTTCCCCAACCAGTTCCACACCGGTTTCATCCAAGGCGGCGTGTCGGCCAACACCACCGCGATGTTCGAGCAGCAGGCCGAGCACATCGCCTACGTCATCGCTGAGGCTCTCAACCGGGGAGCGACGGTCGTCGAGCCCAGTCAGGAGGGTCAGGAGGACTGGGTGAACACCATCCGGGAGTTGGCATTCGACAACTCGGCATTCGACTTGACGTGCACGCCCGGCTATTACAACAACGAGGGCCGTGGATTCGGCGATGCCAGCCGCTCGTTCCTCGGCGAGGTGTACTCGCCGGGCTTCTACGCCTTCGATGATCTGTTGAAGCAGTGGCGCGAGGCGGGCGAACTGAAAGGTATGGATCTGCAGTGACATTGAAGACCACGATCACGTTGCCGACACGCGACCTCACCGAGCGCATCGGAACCGAGGTCCTTGCCGACAAGGACGCGTTGCTGTCCGGTGCCCACGCCGGCGCCGTCAGGGAACTGCTCGAGCGGCGCGGCGTACTGGTGTTCCCGCAGATCGGGTTCACCAAGGAGGAGCAGGTCGCCTTCACCGAGACGCTGGGCACGCTGGCGCCCGAGCGCGACGGCGAGGCCGTCTACGACGTCACGCTGGACACGAACGTCAACAAGCAGGCCGACTACCTCAAAGGGTCCTTCTATTGGCACCTGGACGGCACCATGAACCAGGTGCCGATTCTCGCGTCGCTGCTGTCCAGCAAGGTGCTGCCGGCCGACGGCGGTGGTGACACTGAGTTCTGCAACACCTATGCCGCCTATGACGACCTGCCCGAAGAGGACAAGCAGCAGCTGGGTTCGCTGCGGGCGATGCACTCGGCATGGAACTCACTGCTCTACTACGACCCCGAACCGGAAGCCGCGACACTGCGCCAGATGATGGCGATCGGGGAGTGCGAGCTGCCCGTGGTCTGGACGCACCGGTCGGGGCGCAGATCGCTGATCCTGGGCTGCACCGCCAGCCACATCGTCGGTATGGACTACTCCGCCAGCACCGAAACCCTGGTGCGTCTGCGCGACTGGGCCACCCGGCCGCAGTTCGTCTACCGGCACCGGTGGTCGGTCGGTGACCTGGTCATGTGGGACAACACCGGGACGATGCACCGGGCGCGCCCGTACGATCCCGCCTCCGGTCGGATGCTGCAACGGACCAAACTCGCCGGTGAGGAACCCTTCGCTTGAGCAGACCTGATCCGCACGAGCTCAGGTTCGACGGCCGGGTGGCCGTCGTGACCGGCGCCGGGCGGGGACTGGGGCGCGCCTACGCGCAACTGCTGGCGGCACGGGGGGCCCGCGTCGTCGTGAACGACACGGGGGCCGATCTCACCGGAGACGGTGTGCGCGACGACCCGTCTGAGCGGGTGGCCGCGGAGATCCGGGACGCCGGCGGCGACGCGGTCGCGTGCACCGCGTCGGTGGCGACACCGCAGGGCGGCCAAGACATCATCGACTGCGCGCTGGCCGGCTATGGCCGGGTGGACATCGTGATCCACAACGCCGGAAACGTTCGGCCTGCCTCGCTGCGGGACATGACTCCGGCGGATTTCGACGCCGTCCTGGACGTACACCTGCGCGGTGCGTTCCACGTGGTGCGGGCGGCCTTCGGCATCATGTGTGATGCGGGCTACGGTCGCATAGTGCTGACCTCGTCGATCGGTGGCCTCTACGGCAACTCCTGTGTGGCCAACTATGCGGCCGCGAAGGCGGGTGTGATCGGGCTGAGCAATGTCGCGGCGCTGGAGGGCGGACCCGCCGGTGTGCGGTGCAATGTCGTGGTGCCGGCGGCGGTGACCCGGATGGCCGAGGGCATCGACACGTCCGGCTACCCGCCGATGGATCCGGAACTGGTCGCGCCCGTGGTGGGGTGGCTTGCGCACGAATCCTGTTCGGTCACCGGCGAAGTGCTGATCGCGCTGGCGGGCCGGGTGGCGCGCGCGGTGGTGGCCGAAAGCCCGGGTGTGTATCAGCCGTCGTGGACCATCGACGAAGTCGGCGAACGAATCGATGAGATCCGGGATCTCGGGGCGCCGGTGATCTTCCCGGTGGTGCCCGACGGCCACGCCGATCACATCCGGTACAGCTTCGGGATGGCCCAGGCAGACAGAACCCAGTAGTCCCCCTAGTTCAAGGAGTGTTGTGATGCGCGAATACACCCAGTTCTACATCGATGGCCAATGGGTGGATCCCGTTGAGCTCAGGGTGCTCGACGTCGAGAACCCGGCCACCGAGCAGGTCGCCGGGAAAATCGCGCTCGGCTCGGCGGCCGACGTCGATCAGGCCGTGGCCGCGGCTCGGCGGGCATTCACCGGCTGGTCGCAGAGCAGCCGGGCCGAACGGCTGGATCTATTGCAGGCGATCCTCGCCGAATACCAGCGGCGCAGTGGTGATCTGGCTGACGCGGTCAGCGAGGAGATCGGAGCTCCGCCGGCGCTGGCTGCCGGCGCGCAGGTGCAGCTCGGGATCGGTCACATGCTCACGGCGATCGAGGCGCTGAAGAACTTCCAGTTCGAAGAACAACGCGGCGACACCCTGGTGGTGCGCGAGCCGATCGGGGTCTGCGGCCTGATCACACCATGGAACTGGCCGCTGAACCAGATCGCGGTGAAGGTCTACCCGGCGTTGGCGACCGGCTGCACCATGGTCTTGAAACCGTCCGAGGTCGCGCCGTTCTCGGCCTACATCTTCACCGAGATCATGGCCGCCGCAGGCGTTCCGGCCGGCGTGTTCAACATGGTCAACGGCGACGGCCCCGGAGTGGGGGTGGCACTGTCCCAGCATCGCGACGTCGACATGGTGTCGTTCACCGGTTCCACCCGCGCCGGCGTCGCGGTGGCCGAGAACGCCGCCCCGACCGTGAAGCGGGTGACCCAGGAACTGGGCGGCAAGAGCGCCAACATCGTGCTCGACGACGACGCCTTCGTCGGCAGCGTCACCGCCGGGGTGGCGACCATGATGGTCAACTCCGGGCAGAGCTGCAATGCGCCGTCACGGATGCTGGTGCCGAACTCGCGGATGGACGAGGCCATTGCTATCGCGCATGCGGTAGCCGAACAGGTCAACGTGGGTGACACCGCCGATGCGAAAGCCATCGGCCCGGTGGCGTCGGGGGCGCAGTTCACCAAGGTGCAGGGCCTGATCGAGCAGGGTATCGCCGAAGGTGCGACGGTCGCGGCCGGCGGCGCCGGCCGGCCGGACGGGCTGGACACCGGTTTCTACGTCAAACCGACGGTCTTCGCCCATGTCGACAACAAGATGACGATCGCGAGGGAGGAGATCTTCGGCCCGGTGCTGTGCATCCTGGGCTACGACGACCTCGACGAGGCCGTCGAGATCGCCAACGACACCGATTACGGTCTGGCCGGTTATGTCTCGGGCGCCGACCTCGACGTCGCGCGGAAAGTCGCCCGCCGCATCCGGGCCGGCTGGGTGGCGATCAACCACGCCTTCGACATGAATGCGCCATTCGGCGGTTACAAGCGCAGCGGCAACGGTCGCGAGTGGAGTGACGCCGGATTCCACGAGTATCTGGAGACCAAGAGCGCGTTGGGTTACGGGGCCGCCGGCTGAGGGTGGGGTAGTTACGCCCGACTATTCGTAGTGCACCGTGATCGAGCCGCCTTCCGGCACAGCCTGACAGGTCAGGATGTAGCCGTCGGCGACCTCGTCGTCCTCGAGCGCCTTGTTGACGATCATCTTCGCGCTGCCCTCGCTGACGTGGGCGATGCAGGTTCCGCAGTTCCCGGCTTCGCAGGAGAACGGCGGCGTCAGCCCGGCCCGCCGGGCGCTTTCCAACAGGGTCTCGCCGGCGGCCCGGGGCACCGACGCCTTCTTGCGGCCGAGGTGAATCGTCACGGTCCCGCTCACCTCGGTCGCGGTGTCGGAAGCGGCCGGCGCCGACGTCGGTATCTCGGCGGCGCCGCCGGTGTCGAAGTCTTCGACGAAAAGCCGGCCCGGGCCCGGCCAGGCCGTGCGCACGACCGCCATGAATCCTTCCGGGCCGCACAGGTAGCAGTCCGCGCCGGTGTCCGCGCCGACGAACGCGGTGACGGCGGCCGCATCCAACAGTCCGTTCTCGGCGTCCCGGTGCCGCTGCACCGAGAACCGGCCCGGGTAGCGCGCGGCGAGCTCGCCCAGCGCATCCTCGAAGATCGCCGACGAGGAGTCCCGGTCTGCGCACAGCAGCCGCACCGGACGCTCGGTGGTGGCCAGTGCGGCCTTGGCCAGCGACAGGATCGGCGTGATCCCGCTGCCACCGGAGAATCCCAGCAGCGGAGCGTCCGAGGAATCCAGGCAGAAGGTCCCCGCCGCGCGGGTCATGATCAACTCGTCACCTTCGGCGACGTTGTCCAGCAACCAATTCGACACCTTCCCGCCGGGAACGCGCTTGATCGTGGTGGTCAGCTCGGTGTCGGTTTCCGGAGCGCTCGACATGGAGTAGGACCGGTACAGCTCCTCGCCGTCCACCTTCACCTGGAACGTCGAGTACTGACCGGCGCGGTAGGGGAACGGAGTCTCGTGCGGCGCCAGGACGAGCGTGTACGCGTCGGCGGTCTCCTTGACGATGCGGGTCACGGTCGCCCGCTGGAAAACATGAGTGACCGCCATGACCACCTCTTCCGGTTTGCGTTCTTCGTTACAGAGAATACTATTCTCTCAAACCGATAGGATCTTCTCAAATGCTTTCTGGGTTGTCTGGGTCACCCACCGCGGTGCTCGCGTTCGAGGACCGGCAGTTGCCCCTGCCGGAGCTCGACGCACGGGCCGGTGAGCTGGCAGCCGCCCTGGCCGCCGACGGCGTGACCGCCGGTGATCGGGTGGCGCTGATGGTGTCGAACCGGCCGGAGTTCGTCGTCGCCATCCGCGCCATCTGGCGGCTCGGGGCCGTCGTCGCCCTGATCAGCCCCGCCTGGAAGCGCGATGAGGTGGCGCACGCGCTGGCGCTGGCCGAACCCCGATACGCGCTCGGAGACCACCCGGTGCTGGCCGAGCTGATGCCGATGCGGCACCTCGACCACGAGATCGCCCCGATACCGGCCGGCCTGCCGGTCGGTTCCCCGCACGCGGTCGACCCCGGCTCCGACGCACTGCTGGTGTTCAGCTCCGGCACCACCGGCCTGCCCAAAGCGGTCCGGCACAGCCACGGCTCATTGGCCGCGGGGGTGCGGCACTGGCGGGATGCGCTGGGGCTGACCGCCGACGACCGGATCCAGGTCGTGACCCCGCCGTCGCACATCCTCGGCCTGCTCAACATCCTGACCGCGCTGAGCGTCGGGGCGCGGGTGCGGCTGCATCGCCGGTTCGACATCGACACGATGCTGCGATCGATCGGCGAAGACCGGATCACCGTGGAGATGGCGGTGGCGCCGATCGCGCTGGCCATCGCCGGGCATCCGGACCTGGAGTCGTTCGACCTGTCATCGCTGCGTTTCATCATGTGGGGCGCCACGCCGGTCACCGCCGCCGTCGCCGAGGTGGTCACTCGGCGCACCGGGGTTGCATGGGTGCCGGCCTACGGCACCAGCGAGCTCCCGGTGATCGCATGCAGCCCGATCGACAAAGCCCGCCCGGGCGGCACGGCTTTGAACGACTCGGTTCTGGACACCGTCGGGCGGCCGGTGCCCGGGGTGCAGTTGCAGGTGGTGGATGTCGACAGTGGCGAGCCGCTGCCGTCCGGCGTTCCCGGCGAAATCCGGGTCCGGTCCGAGTCGGTGATGTCCGGCTACCTTCCGGACGCGGCGACGTCAGAAGTGCTGCGCGACGGGTGGTTTCACACCGGCGACATCGGCTATCTCGACGCCGACGGCTGGCTGCGGATCACCGACCGTTGCAAGGAGATGATCAAGGTACGCGGCTTCCAGGTCGCCCCCGCCGAGATCGAGGCGGTGCTGCACGAGCATCCGGCCGTCGCGGACTGCGGAGTGTTCGGGGTCCCCGACGCGTGTGACGGGGAGGCCGTCGTCGCGGCCGTGGCACTGCGCGAGCCGGTGAGCGACGCCGAGCTGGCGGCACTGGTGGCCGACCGCCTCGCGTCCTACAAACGCCTCAGCCGGATCGTGGTCGTTCCCGAGATTCCCCGGCTGCCGTCCGGAAAGCTGTTGCGTCGATTACTGAAGGAGCGCCTATGGATGTCCGGCTGAATGCTGAGCAACGACAACTGCGGGATGCCGCAGCGAAACTGGCCGACGATCTGGGTCCCGGCTCGGTCGCCGAACTCGACGACACCGGTCGGGTGACCCGCCTGGAAAAGGCTGTCGCCCAGACCGGTTGGCGCGAGCTGCGCTCCGACGGGGCGTCGGGGGTGGAGGTGGCCATCGTTGCCGAGGAGTTCGGTCGCGGGCTCGTCGACGTGCCGTTCCTCGGCCCGGTGCTCGCCGATGATCTGGACCGGCACGTTGCACTGGGCGCGGGACCGACCACGGTCGCATTCAAAGAGACCGCCATCGACGCCGGCGGCGCCACGCAGGCCGCGACGGTGCGCGAGCACGCGGTGCTGACCGCCCCGCTCGGTGCGGTGCGAACCGGAGCCGACCTGACCAGGCCGGGCGCCGAACTGGCCGGTGAGCTGCAGCGGGTCGGCGAGCTGAGCGCCGAGGCCGCCGCGGCGTGGCAGGCGCTGGCGCTGGTGACAACCAGCGCCGATCTGGTCGGCGCCGCGCGTGGCGCGCACGCGCTGGCGTGCGACTACGCCAAGATCCGGGAGCAGTACGGAAAACCCATCGGGAGCCATCAGGCCATCGCCCACCTGCTCGCCGAAGGGCTGGCGCTGATCGAAGGCTCGGTGAGTGTGCTGCGGCATGCCGCCTGGGCGGTCGACGAAACGGACGCGGCCGACGCGGTGCGCGCGGCCCGCATCGCGAAAATCTATTGCGCCCGCACCGCCCGGACGGTCTGCGAGACCGCAATCCAGGTGCACGGCGGTATCGGCAACACCTGGGAATGCCTTGCACACGTGTACCTGCGGCGTGCACTGGCCTCGACCGGCCTGTGGCCCGTGACGATGAGGGAGATCGCTGATGGACTTTCGTGACTCGCCCGCCGAAGCCGACTTCCGCAGCCGCCTTCGGGCTTGGCTGACCGAGCAGGCCGGGACCTTTCCCGCCGCCGGAGACGAGTACTGGGCGCGGCAAGGCGAATGGCACCAAGCCCTGTACGGCGCCGGCTTCTTCGGGGTGTCCTGGCCGCGCGAATACGGGGGACAGGAGCTGCCGCCCGTCTATGACGTGATCGTCGACGAGGAGCTGGCAGCAGCCGGTGCCCCGCCGCGCCCGAGCCTCGGCTATCTGGTCGTCGGTCTGGGCCGCCACGCCAGTACCGAACTGCAGCAACGATTCCTGCCCGGGATGATCGACGGCACGCAACGCTGGTGCCAAGGCTTCTCCGAACCCGGGGCCGGTTCCGACCTGGCATCACTGACCACCACCGCGACCCGCGACGGTGACAACTACGTCATCCACGGCCACAAGATCTGGACCAGCTACTCCGACGTCGCCGACTGGTGTCTGCTGCTGGCCCGCACCGACAAGGACGCGCCGCGGCACCGCGGCATCTCGGCGTTCATCATCTCCATGCACCAGCCCGGTATCGAGCAGCGCCCGCTGCAGATGATCAACGGCGTCACCACCGAATTCGGGCAGGTGCTGTTCGACGGCGCTACGGTTCCGGCGAGTCAGATGGTGGGCGAGCCGGGCGAGGGGTGGAAACTGGCGATGACGGTCGTCGGTCATGAGCGCGAGCCATCGACGCTGGGCTACTCCGCCCGCTACGGCAAGCTGGTCCGCCAGATGGCAGCTCGTGTCGACCGCGCCGGCGCCGATGTACCGGAGGAATTGGCCTGGGCGGCAGTGGAAACCGAGATGCTGCGGCTGCACGTACGCCGGCGGCTCTCTGAACAGCTCGACGGGCTGTCGCACGGTCCGGAGGGCTCGCTGGACAAGTTGCTGATGACCTGGGTGGAGCAGTCCGTCGGCCATGCCGCGCTGGCGGTCGGCGGTGTCGACGATCCAGACCTGCTCAGCGCCTACCTTTACAGTCGCGCCCAGAGTGTGATGGGCGGGACCTCGCAGATTCAGAAGAACATCATTGCCGGCCGAATCCTGGGATTGTAAGGAGTGATCGCGAACGCGGGCGAAGCCCGGGTGAAGCGGGTCACGACCATTGAAGGAGTCTGACATGTACGACATGCCTGCTGAGATCGACGTGCGCGCCGATGGTCCGCTGCGGATCATCACGCTCAACCGCCCCGACGCGCTGAACGCCGTCAACGACGCGCTACACAGCGGCCTGGCGAAGCTCTGGACACAGCTGGACGAGGATTACGACGCGCGAGCCGCAGTGCTGACCGGTAGCGGACGGGCGTTCTCCGCCGGTGGTGACTTCGCCTACCTCGACGAGATTCGACGCGACGAACGGCTGCGCGCCAAGACGATTGCGCACGGCCGGGAGATCGTGCTGGGGATGGCGCGCTGCCGGACCCCGGTGATCGCCGCGGTCAACGGGCCCGCCGTCGGCCTGGGCTGCAGCCTGGTGGCGCTCAGCGACATCGTCTACATGGCCGAAGCCGCCTATCTGGCCGATCCGCACGTGCAGGTGGGCTTGGTCGCCGCCGACGGTGGCCCGCTGACCTGGCCATTGCAGATGAGCCTGCTGCAGGCAAAGGAATACGCGCTGACCGGAGCACGGATTCCGGCGGCGCGCGCCGTCGAGCTGGGCCTGGCCAACCATGTGGTGGAAGACCCGCTGGCCGAGGCGATCTCGTGCGCCCAACGCATCATCGAACTGCCGCGCCAGGCGGTGGAGAGCACCAAACGGTTGCTCAACATCCATCTGGAGCGGGCGGTGCTGGCTACGATGGACTTCGCGAACATGGCCGAGGACCAGTCGTTTGGAACCGACGACTTCAACGCCATCATCGATCGGCTCACCGCGAACAAGAATTGACCCCTGCAATGCAGATCGCGGAGTTGCTCGCCGCGGCCCGGGCCGGCTCGGTGCGCGCCACCGGGCGGCTGCTGACGCTGGTCGAAAGCGGCCGGCGGGTCGAGGTACTGGCGGCCGTCGGGCCGGCCTCCACCCGGGTCATCGGGGTGACCGGGCCGCCGGGTGCGGGCAAGTCCACCACGATCGCGGCCCTGGTCGGGGCATACCGGGAGCGAGGCATGCGGGTGGCGGTGCTCGCCGTCGACCCGTCCTCGCCGTTCAGCGGCGGCGCCCTGCTCGGCGATCGCATCCGAATGGCCGCGCACATCAACGACCCGGCGGTGCTGATCCGGTCGGTGGCCGCCCGCGGTCACCTCGGGGGACTGGCCGAAGTTGTACCCGCGGCCATCCAACTGCTCGCGGGCCTCGACTACGACGTGCTGCTCCTGGAGACGGTCGGGGTCGGCCAATCCGAGATCGAGATCGCCGCGATCGCCGACCCGACGATCGTCGTGCTCAATCCCGGTGCCGGCGACGCAGTCCAGGCCGCCAAGGCCGGATTGCTGGAAGTGGCCGACGTGGTGGTGGTCAACAAAGCCGACCGTGAGGGCGCCGACCAGACCGTGCGGGACCTCCGGGTCGAGCTGAAGCACACCGGCGCACCGATTTTGACCATGATCGCCGCGCGGGGCGACGGCTTGGGCGAGTTGGTGGAGACCATCGAGGCGCACCACCGCACCGACAGTCGGGAGCGCCGGGTGGCGCGGGCGCGGGCCCAGATCCTGTCGCTGGCCCAGACCCGGCTGCGAACTCACCCGGAGCTGAACCGACTCGCCGAGCTGGTCGTCGACGGCAGTGATGACCCGTATTCGGCGGCGGAGCAGCTGTTGTCGCCGGAGGACAGGTGAAGTTCTAGGACTTGTTCTGAGCCGACCTGTTCTGGGCCGACCAGCGGGGAAGGTGCAGGGGCAGATTGTTGTAGGTGGCGATGCCGGGTTCGGCGGCCACCACGGCCGGGATGGCGTTGATCGGCGGCATCGCGGTCATGATGTGGCCGAGCTCGAAGAAGTCGTCGATGGATTTCGCGGAGGCGATCAGGTCCGGCGGCGGCGTGAAGCCGACCTGCATGTTGACCGTCGGCCGTCCGTCGATGGTGATCTTCCAGCCGTCGCCGTCCAGCTGCCAGTCGGGCTCCAGCGTCTGTCCTTTGCGCCACCGCACGTTGATGTCGATCACGGTCTCGCCGTTGACGATTCCTTGCCAGCTGGCGAACACGCCCGCCACGTGGCCCGCCGGAATGGTCCACGACGCCATCGCCAGATCCGCTGTGGTCTGGGCGTATTCGGACACGCAGGTGATCTCGTCGAGCTCAACGCCGATCGCGTCGGCGACCAATTGCACCGCCTCGGCGAACACCGCGGTGCCCTTGGCGGCCATCGGCGCCAGGCCCGGGTCATCGATCGCGGCGCCGAAACCCACCGGCCGCTCGGTGTCGGGGGAGTCGTAGAGCGTGGTGTCGGCCGTCTCGGTGATGGTGATCTTGTCGATGCGGTCGCATGCGGTCGCCGCCACGATGGCCAGCAGCTCGGCGAAGCCCGGACTGACCCCGGAACCGAACAGGGTGGATCCGCCTTTGTGGCAAGCCTCGTCGAGCCGGGCCCGATCGTCGCCGAGGTTACCGCCGGTGATGAAGGACGCCGAGGTCACGACGTTGACGCCGGCGGACAATATCGCCACGAGTTCGTCGACATCGATCCACATCGGGTTGTAGACGACGCAGTCGGGTTTCAGCGCCAGCAGCGCCGCCTTGTCGTTGGTGGCAGAGACGCCGAGCGGGTCGATGCCGACCAACTCGCCGACATCGCGGCCGACCTTGTCGTCCGACCATGCGAAGAGTCCGACGAGTTCGTAATCCGGATTGGCGGTCATCGCCCGGACGGAACTCTTCCCGACGTTGCCCGTCGTCCACTGGACGACCCGGTAAGGGACGGTCGGCATGCGCACCACCTCGTGTTTGTCGGGCCGGTTACATCTGTGCCCAGACGACCTTCGTCTGCAGATAGGCTTCGATCCCGGCCTTGCCGGACTCGTAGCCCCAACCGGATTGCTTGTACCCGCCGAACGGCATCGAGTGGTCGAACTGCATCTGGCAGTTCAGCCCCACCGTTCCGGCCTTGAGTCGCTTGGCCAGCCGGTGCGCCCGGCCCAGGTTGGAAGTCCACGCGGTGGCGGCCAGGCCGTAGCTGCTGTTGTTGGCCAGCGCGATCGCCTCGTCGTCGTCGTCGAACGGCAGGATCGTGACCACCGGCCCGAAGATCTCCTCCTGGAAGAGCCGGCTGGAATCGGGGTCGACACCGGTGACCACGGTCGGGTGCACGAAGTAGCCCTTGCGGTCCAGTCGGTGGCCGCCGGTGACGAGCTCGTTGCCGTCCGAGCGGCCCTGCTCCAGGTAGCCGAGCACCCGGGTGAGCTGCTTCTGGCTGATCAGCGGACCGACCATGACGCCGTCGTCGTTGGGGCCGCCCAGCTGCATGCTGTTGGCCATGTTGGCGACGCCCTCCACGACCCGCTCGTAGACGCCGCGCTGGGCGAAGATCCGCGATCCGCAGACGCACGCCTGCCCGGAGTGCACGAAGGTGCCGAACGCTGCCATGGTGATGGCCATGTCGAGGTCGGCGTCGTCGTAGATCAGCACCGGCGACTTGCCGCCGAGCTCCAGGGTCACCTTGTTGAGATTGCTTGCCGCCGAGGCGCGCACGATCTCCCGGCCGACGTCGGTCGATCCGGTGAACGCGACCTTCTCGACGTCGGGGTGCGCGGTGATCGCCGCGCCGGCGGTGTGGCCGTAGCCGAGCACCATGTTCACCACACCGTCGGGCACCCCGGCTTCGGACAGGAGGCGATCCAGGACCAGCGCCGAGAGCGGCGTCTCCTCGGCGGGCTTGACGACACTGCTGCAGCCGGCGGCCAGCGACGGCGCCAGCTTGGCGCAGAAGTTGAAGACCGGACCGTTCCACGGGAAGATCAGGCCCACCACGCCATAGGGCTCGCGCAGCGTGTAGACGTGCTGGTGCGATTCGATTCCGGTCAGGCCGCCGGTGTTGACGTCGCGCGCGATGCCGTCGATCTTGGTGCACCAGCCGGCGTAGTAGCGGAACCACTCCGAGCCGACCTTGGTGATGATCGCGGCCTGGGAGGCGGGGATGCCGGCATTGACCGACTCGAGTTCGGCCAGGATCCCGGCGTTCTCGTCGATCAGGTCGGCGATCCGCCACAGCACCCGGGCCCGGTCGTAGTCGGCCATCTGCGACCACACACCGGACTCGGCGGTCGCCTTCGCCCGGGCTACGGCGTCGTTGACGGCTTCGGGCCCGCAGTCGGTGAACTCGGTGAGCTGCTCTTCGGTGGCAGGGTCGATGACAGGAATCACATCACCGGTGCCGGGGACCTTCCGAATGTCGTCCAACACCGTCTGCACCGACATGGATAATCCCCTTCTCGCATTTCGATAACTACATTCGCAGCATGAGGTTATGCGTTTCGCGGTGGGAAGTCCAGGGTTCGAGGCCGGCCGCAGATGCACGGTTCGGTCGGCACTGGAGCTATCAGCGCATCGGCGAACGCGGGCCGAGCGCCACTGTCGCCCGTCGCCCGGATCGTTCCCATGGCGGTGGCGAGGATCGGCGACGGCGGAAGATCGCGTCCGGGTCGCCGGACGGCCATCAGATGCGGAGCTGGTGGGCGCTCGACGCGCGGCCGGTCAGGTGCGCGCGAAGCCGTGGGCGCAGAAGTCCCACACCTCGTCGGCGGTCAGCGGGTTGACCGCCGGATCGGTTGAGGCCGGGCTGGATTGAGCGTTGAACATGACCGTCTGCATGATCATCGCCGCCACCCGCCTGGGGTTTGGGCCGACGCGCAACCGACCGGCCTCGGCCGCCTGTTCGGTCAGCTCGGAGAGCAGCGTCAACAGCGGGGTGTGGGCGACCTTGACCTCGGCGGGATGGGTCAGCAGCAGGCTGGGAGCGAAATCGGTGAACAGCGGCCGTTTGGCGGTCGGGTCTGGGCGCGAGGACTCGAACAGCAACTCCACCGCGATCTTGAGGCGTTCCAACGGGTCGGGGTAGTTGGCCGTCGCGGCGCGGATCTGTTCCGCCGCGCGACTCAGGGCATCCTCGAACAGGGCCAGCAGCAGCTCGTGCTTGCCGTCGAACTGCAGGTAGAAGCTGCGCAGCGACTGGCGAGAGCGGTCGACGACCTCCTGGACGGTGAAGTCGGTGCTGCCCTTTTCGATGATGATCGATTGTGCGGCATCCAGAAAGCGCTGAACGCGTTGCGCCGCACGTATTTTCGCGGTTTTGATGGAGCGTTCGACCGCGCGCTGCTTCCAGGCGGGTTCTTCGCTCGGGCTGGTCACCGGCACTCCGGGCAGGTGTGCGGTAGGCGAGGCACAGCGCAACTG
The DNA here is from genome assembly GCF_055419425.1 of Mycobacterium sp. IDUB_21. Classification (NCBI taxonomy): domain Bacteria; kingdom Bacillati; phylum Actinomycetota; class Actinomycetes; order Mycobacteriales; family Mycobacteriaceae; genus Mycobacterium; species Mycobacterium sp. IDUB_21. The sequence goes on from NZ_JBVAXQ010000001.1 coordinate 267,800, forward strand.
TACTGGACGGTAACGTCTCGGGACCGCGCGACACCGGCAACGGGACGACCATTCAGAGATCGCAACTTCTCCATTCGAGAATGATATTCTCATCGTTGCGTCTATGGAAGCGGACTCGCAAGATCCGAGCCGGTCCGGATCGGGAGACCCCGGGACGCCTGAGCCCAGGAGTGTCGGTGCAACTCGCCTTTGATTCCGACGTCGAGAGTTTCCGGGCCGAGTTCTCGGCGTTCCTCGACGAGCATCTTCCCACCGAGGCCGAGGCGCTGGAGCGGTCACGGTCGTGTTCCCACATCCCGGACTGGGCGCGGAGCTGGCAGCGCCTGCTGTTCGACAACGGCTGGCTGCTGCCCGGGAATCCTCCTGAATTCGGCGGCCGCAACGCCACAATCCTGCAGCAGTACGTGCACTCCGAGGAGCTGTCCCGCCGGCGGATCTACCCCAGCTTCAACCCGCAAGGGGTCGGCATCATCGCGGCGTCGCTGCTGTCGTTCGGCACCGACGAGCAGAAACGTCGGTGGGCCGTCCCGATCCTGCGCGCGGAGATCACCGCCTCGTTGGGCATGAGTGAGCCCGGAGCCGGTTCGGATCTGGCCGGATTGCAGACCCGCGCGGTGCTGACCGGCGACCACTTCGTGGTCAACGGACAGAAGGTGTGGACCTCGGGCGCCCACGATGCGGACGTGCTGTTGACCTTCGTGCGGACCGACCCGGATGCGCGTAAGCACAAGGGCATCAGCGTGTTGCTGATCCCGACCGACACGGCCGGAGTGGTGCGGCGGCCCTTCGCGTCGGCATGCGGTCACGACGATGTCGATTTCAACGAGGTGTTCTTCACCGACGTGGTGGTTCCCGCCGAGAACCTGGTGGGTCCGCTCAACGGCGGCTGGGGGGTGGCAAACGGCTCGCTCGGTCATGAACGCACCCTGCTGTGGATGAGCTTCGCCGACCGACTGCGCGATCTGATCCACGACTTCCGGCCGGTCGGAGCGCTGAACCGCGACCGCTTCGCCACCTTGTTGATGGACAACCAGGCGCTGCAACTGCTCGGGTCGGTGGCGCTGGCCCAAGCGGCCCGCGGCGAACAGGACGTCCCCGCGCTCTCGGTGCTCAAGCTGCTCGGCTCCGAAGCGGTGCAGACCGCGACCGAGCACGCCCTGGATAGCGCGGGCGCGGCCGGCCTTATCCACCCGGGCAGCTCGGGGACCTATATGCCGATGAACGGGGACTACGCGTCTGCGAGCTGGTTCGATCGCTACCTGCGCAGCTTTGCGGGGACCATCGCCGGCGGCACGTCGGAGATCCAGCGCAACATCATCGCGCAACGGGTGCTGGGGCTGCCGCGCTAGACGGCGCTACCGCACGCGAGGGGGCGCCGCAACGCGTGTCCTTCTCGGGTAGTTCCCACTCGGCGACGGCTAAAGGTCGAGCAGCCGCGGGGCGAAACCCTTCTCCCGCGCCGCAGCTCCGGCCTCCCGGGTGAGTTCGCGTGCGCTGCCGAGCATTCCGTCCAGCAGCAGCGCCCGCTTGACGTGTCGGTGCAGATCGTGTTCGGCGGTGAAACCGATGCCGCCGAGCACCTGCTGGCAGTGCCGTGCGGCGGTCAGAGCGGCGCGGCCGGCGGCAGCCTTGGCCAGCAGCGAGCCGAGATCATCGGGGTTCTCGGCGGCGGCCACCAGGGTCGCCTCCGCACCTTCGACCGCGACCAGGGTCTCGGCCAGCTTGTGGCGGATCGCCTGGAACGAGGCGATGGGCTTACCGAACTGCACCCGGTCCCGTGCGTGTTGGCGGGCCAGCGCCAGCATCGCCCGGCCGGCGCCGGTAAGCCACCAGCCCAGCGCCCGCCGTCCGGCCGCCAGTGGAACCGGTTCCCCGGAGGCGACGCGCTGGATCGGCAGATCGTCATCGATCACCGCGCTCGGCTGGTCGGCACGCTGCCAGAGGACCCAGGAACCGCCCGCGAAGGGCAGTGGCACCGCGTCGGCGCCGGGCCGCCCCGACTCCCATAGCACCACATCGTTGAGCACCGACGCGTGCGACCCGGTCTCGCCGAGCGAGCCGAACACCAAACGGATTGCCGTCTCCGGCATTTCGTCGAGCATGTCCAGCCAGCCCAACTCAGACAGCGTAGCGTCGAGCTGGCTGCCCGATGCCGCCGCCATCGAGGTCCGCAGGGCATTCTGGAGCAGTTGTAGGGACTCGGTGTCCATGGTGACGCCCATGCTCATTCCTTACCCAGGTCCAAAAGTCTGCGCGCGATGATGTTGCGCTGGATCTCGGAGGTGCCGCCGTAGATGGTCGCCGCGCGGGAGTAGAGAAACTCGGTGCGCCAGGGTGACTCGTCGAGCTCTATGGTTCCCGGCAGCAGGTCGCGCACCGTATCGAAGAGCTTCTGCTCGGCAGTGGCCAGCAGCACCTTGTCGATCGAGGTGTCCGGACCCAGCCGGGTGCCGCCGGCCAACCGGTGCTGGGTGGCGCGGGACCGGCAGCGCAGCGTGTGCAGGGCGAGATAGGCCTCGCCCAGCTCGGCGTCATCGACCTCGGTCGTCTCGGCGATGAGTCGGTCCAGACGTGAGTACAGGTACGCGATGCGCTGCCAGAAGCAGGTGGAGCGCTCGAACGGCAGCAGGTCCATGGCCAGCCGCCAGCCGTCTCCGGGCTGGCCGAGCATCCGGTCGGCGGGGACCACCACGTCGTCGAAGTAGACCTCGCAGAACTCGTCCACTCCGTGCATCGTCCGCAGTGGGCGCACGGTGATGCCGGGGGCGTCCATATCGACGAAGAACGCGGTGATGCCGTCATGTCCCGGGGCAGTACGGGTCAGCAGGACGCAGCGCGTCGAATACTGGGCGAAGCTGGTCCAGACCTTCTGGCCGTTGACGATCCAGGTGTCGCCATCGGGCGTGGCACGCGTGGACAACGACGCAAGGTCACTACCGGAGCCCGGCTCGGAGAAGCCCTGGCACCACTGTTCGCGCCCGGACAGCAACCGCGGCACCATTTCCGCGGCGAGTTCGGGCGGCGCGTAGTCGATCATGGTCGGCGCCAGCACTTCCAGCATCGAGTACGGGCCGGGTTCGGCCAGCCCGCGGCCGACGACCTCTTCCCCGACGACCGCGCGCAGCATTGCCGGACCACCCAGTCCGCCGGCCTCGACCGGCCAGCCGTAACGCATCCAGTCGGCCTCATACAGCGCGGCGGAAACCCGCGCGAACTGCTTGACGTGACCTTCCAGGGAGTGATCCGGGCCGGGGGTCAGGTCGTGGGTGTCGAGCCAGGCGCGCAGATCCGCCTGGAATTCCGCGACATTCATCAGGCCGACGGGCGCCCCACGGCGTGCGGACGGCCCGAATCATGTACGCCGCTGCGCCGGATGAACGTCATCGCCCGAGTCCGCAGCCGCCAGCCGTCCGCGGTGCGCACATAGGTGTCGTTGTAGTAACCGATCCGCATGTCGTGGCTGGCGTGGTCGATGAAGCACAACGGCTGGGTGCCGGTCGCGGTGTCACCGTCCAGCTCGATCGCCGGGGTGCCGGTCATGAACAAGCCCTTCGGGGCGGCGTCCACCAACACCGGAAACCGGTCCAGCGAATAGGTTTCGCCGAACGCACTGTAGGTGCCGTCCGGGGTGAACACCGCCACCAACCCGTCGATGTCGCCCTGGGTGATCGTCACCGCGTAGCGGGCCAGCGTCTGCTGGATCTCGACGAGGTCGTCAGTTCTTGTTGACATACACCTGACCGCCTTTCATGACGAACTGTACGTTGCGGGTAACGGTGATGTCGGACAACGGATCCCCCGGCACCCCGATGATGTCTGCGAGTAGGCCCTCGGCCAGCCGGCCCCGATCGGCCGCGTTGATCAGCTCGGCTGCGGTCACCGTTGCCGCCTTGAGCACGGCGGCAGGCGGCATGCCCCAGTCGACCAGGGTGACCAGCTCGTCGGCGTTGCGGCCGTGCGGGATCGCGGGTGCGTCGGTGCCGACGGCGATCTTCACTCCCGCCTCGTAGGCGGCTTTGAGCGAGGTGCGGGCCTTGGGGAACATCTCGGCGGCCTTGGCCTGTAGTTCGGGCGGGGCCTTGGACACGTCCATCGCCTCGGCCAGTCGCCGGGTGGTGACCAGGAAACGGTCGTGCTCGACGAGCATCGCGATCGCCTCGTCGTCCATCAGGAACCCGTGCTCTATGCAGTCGATCCCGCACGCCACCGCGTGTTTGACGGCCTCGGCGCCGTGGGTGTGCGCGGCCACGCGCAGCCCGCGCCGGTGTGCCTCGTCGACGATGACGCGTAGCTCTTCATCCGAATAGTGTTGGGCGCCCGCTTCCCCGGTCAACGACATGACGCCGCCCGAACAGCACACCTTGATCAGCTGTGCGCCGTGCTTGATCTGGTAGCGGACCGCTTTGCGGATCTCGTCGACCCCGTTGGCGATGCCCTCCTCGAGCGTCAGTTCCAGCACGCCCGGCATGAATCCCGCGAACATGGTCGGATCCAGGTGCCCGCCGGTGGGTGTGATCGCATGCCCGGCCGGCACCACCCGCGGGCCCTCGATCCAGCCGGCGTCGATCGCCTTGCCCAGTGCGACGTCGAGCAGATAGCCGCCGGTTTTCACGAACAGCCCGAGGTTTCGCACGGTGGTGAAGCCGGCCCGCAGTGTGCGCCGCGCGTTGCCCACCGCACGCAGCACCCGGGTGGGCGGGTCATCCTGAACCTGCGAGAGGCCGGGGTTCTCACCCCGGCCGCCCATCAGCAGGTTGACCTCCATGTCCATCAGCCCGGGCAGCAGGATCAGGTCGCCGAGATCCAGCACCTCGTCGTCGGCCGCGACCGGGCCGCCGACGCCGACGATCTTCTCGCCGTCGACCCGGATGACACCGGGCCGGATGATCTCCCCGGAGTCGACGTCGAGCAGCCCGGCGGCCTTGAGCGTCAACACTCTTAGACGACCGGTTCCTTGATGCAGTCGATCCAGGCCGCACCGCTGTCGGGCACCCGCGGTTGCTTCCATGCCTCGATCGGGAAGGAGACCATCACCAGCGACTGCATGATGTGCATCAGCGAGCGGGCCTCCTCGGGCAGGTCTTGCAGGTCGAACTTGTCGAGGTGGGTGATCGCGTCGTCGAGGCGGGGGATTGCGGCGTCGTAGAACTCCTGCATCTCGGGCATGGTGGAGGCCAGCCGTTTGGCATAGCGCTCCGGTTCGGTGGCCAGGGCCCAGCCGGCGAAAGGCTGCAGGTCGGCGAAGTCAGCAGGTAGCGCCATTGGCGTGCTCCTTGGTCTTGGTCTTGGTCTCGGTCTTGTTCGCAGTCTTGGTCTTCCGGTATTCGTCCACGTAGTCGCGGGCGGACTTGTGCAGGTGGCGCAGCAGGATTTCCTGGTCGCACAGCAAGAAGTCGTCGACGACCCTTGTGCCGATCATCGTCTGGGTGGCCTCCAGTGTGTTGGCGTCCTGCAACGCGTACTCCTTGAAGGTCACCGCGGCCAGTTCCTGGGCCAGCCTTTCCCGTGCATTGCGCGGCGGCACGAAGTAGAGACTGGCTTCGAAGATGTGCTTGTTCACCGCAGTCGGCCAGTACTGGTAGGTCAGATACCAGCCCGGCTCCCAGAGCAAAATCATGAAGTTCGGGAAGAACACGAAGGAGTCGATCCCCCATTTCGGGGCCCGCGACGGGTTCACCCCGGGCGGAAGCGAATCCAGGCCTTCGATGTCGGGCTTGTCCCACGGGCCGAACAACCCACTGCGCAACGCTCGGTCGATCGGCTTCACCATGTTCAGGTCGGCCGGCGGGGACTGCCCACCCCAGGTGGAGATCACCGAGTGCGGCCCGGCGAGCTCGTAGTGCAGCGCCTCGAAGCCGTGCTCCTGAATTTTGGCGGCTTCCTCCTTGGTGTACTGCCCCTGGTGCAGGATCGGCGCGTGGTAAAACTCGGCGAATGCGTCGATGAACAACTTCCAGTTGCTGCCGATCTCAGCCTTGTAGGAGTAGACCTCGGTCATCGCACCGAACGGGTAGCCCTCGATGCCCTTGCCCAGCGATCCGAGGTACTCGTTAAGGGGTCCGGCGTTGTCGTCGAAGTTGACGAAGATGAAGCCTTCCCACACCTCGCAGCGCACCGGAACCAAGCCGTACTGGCTCTTGTCGACGTCGAAGAACTCGCCCTCCTGCTGGATGAAGGTGAGGTCGCCGTCGAGGCTGTAGCGCCAGGCGTGGTACTTGCAGGTGAACTGACGGCAGGTGCCTTCGGTTTCCTCATTCGGAAAGTCGTTCCACACCAGCTTGTTTCCGCGGTGCCGGCAGATGTTGTGGAACGCCCGGACCACCTGGTCCTTGCCTTTGACGATGATCAGCGAGGTGCCCACGCACACCGACGGCAGTTCCCGGGTGAAGTAGCTGCCGACCTTGGGGAGCCGCTCGACGCGCCCGACGTTGAGCCAGGTGCGCTTGAAGATCGCCTCCTGCTCGTCGGCGTAGTGCTCCGGGTCGGTCGAGTCGCTGTAATCGACCGGTTCGGTGCCGAGCTCGGGATAGCTGTGCGTCCAGCTTCCTGCTGCCGGCTTAGGGAAATGTGGCACGGTGTTACCTTCCTGATGCGGGTTCTTCATCGAGTTCAACGCCAAAAGTGTTGAAGGCCATGGCCAACATGCAATAACAGCCGACCGTGAAGACGAGTTCCATCAGTTGGTGCTCGTCCAGATGTTTGGACAGGACCGCCTCGGTGGCGGGGGACAGCCGGGAGGTCTCATCGAGTTCGTCGGCCGCGTTGAGCACCGCCTGGTACAGCTCGTTGCGGCCCGCGCCGTGCTGGAGGTCTTCGATGTCGGAGTCGGTGAGGCCGGCTTCCTTGCCGATCGTGATGTGGTGCACCCACTCGTATTCGCAGCCGCGGCGGTAGGCGCTTCGCAGGATCGCGAGCTCGCGCAGCGGTCCCGGCAGGCTCGAGCGGTACAGCAGCTCGACGTTGAATTTGAGAAACATCCGGGCCAGCTTCGGGTGGTGAACGAGCATGGTCATGGCGCTGCCGGCGTCGCGAGAGTTGCGCCGGTCTGCGGTAAGCACCTGGGCGAGAGCACGCTGGACCGCCTCATCGTCCCACTGGGACTCCGACAGCGCGGTCAGCTGCATCTGCTCCTCCTCGTTTACGAGAATCACATTCTCATATTTGACCAACAGATTTCCATGTTTCCCGCGATTGGTCAATACCGGGACGTCTACGCAGGTAGGACGGCCGGGTCGAAACTTCCGCCGGTGCGGCGGGAGGTGCCCGCCCGTTCCGGGCGGTCGGATCCGCAGAAGGTTGATTCTCCGAAAAAGGGAAGCTAGTTTTCATTGAACACGTCGTTGGGTCGGCCCGCTGGGCCGAACCCGGATCGGAGGATGACCGTGAACAAAGACGACATGATTCTGGTCAGCGTCGATGACCACATTGTTGAGCCGCCGGATATGTTCGCCAACCACCTGCCGCGCAAGTACCTCGACGACGCGCCACGACTGGTACACAATCCCGACGGCTCCGACACCTGGCAGTTCCGCGACGTGGTGATCCCCAATGTCGCACTCAATGCGGTCGCCGGGCGTCCCAAGGAGGAATACGGCCTGGAACCCCAGGGCCTGGACGAGATCCGGCCCGGTTGCTACAACGTCGATGAGCGGGTCAAGGACATGAACGCCGGCGGCGTTCTCGGCTCGATCTGCTTCCCGTCGTTCCCCGGCTTCGCCGGCCGACTGTTCGCCACCGACGACCCGGACTTCTCGGTGGCGCTGGTCCAGGCCTACAACGACTGGCACATCGACGAATGGTGCGGGGCGTATCCCGCGCGCTTCATCCCGATGGCGCTTCCGGTGATCTGGGACGCCGAGAAGTGCGCCGAGGAGGTGCGGCGGGTGTCGAAGAAGGGCGTACACGCCCTGACGTTCAGCGAGAACCCGGCGGCGATGGGGTACCCGAGTTTCCATGACCCCTACTGGAATCCGTTGTGGAAAGCGTTGTGCGACACCAATACCGTGATGAACGTGCACATCGGGTCGTCGGGAAAGCTGGCCATCACCGCGCCCGACGCGCCGATGGACGTGATGATCACCCTGCAGCCGATGAACATCGTCCAGGCGGCAGCGGATCTGCTGTGGTCCAAGCCGGTCAAGGAGTACCCGGACCTGAAGATCGCGTTGAGCGAGGGCGGCACCGGGTGGATCCCGTACTTCCTGGAGAGGGTGGACCGCACCTACGAGATGCACTCGACCTGGACCGGCCAGGACTTCGGCGGCAAGGTCCCGTCCGAAGTGTTCCGGGAGCACTTCCTGACCTGCTTCATCTCCGACCCGGTCGGGGTCAAGCTCCGCCAGGAGATCGGTATCGACAACATCGCCTGGGAGGCCGACTACCCGCACAGCGACTCGATGTGGCCGGGGGCGCCCGAGGAACTGTGGGAGGTGTTGTCCGCCAATCACGCTTCCGATGTCGAGATCAACAAGATGACGCACGAGAACGCCATGCGCTGGTACTCGTTCGATCCGTTCGCCCACATCGCTCGCGACCAGGCCACCGTGGGGGCGCTGCGGAAGGCAGCCGAGGGTCACGACGTTGAGATTCGCGCGCTCAGCCAGCACAAGCACGGTGATCGCCAGGCGAATGCATTGATGGACGCCGCGCGGTCCAACAGCTGAGTCGGGTGTGGGCGGCCTCAACGACGTTGACGGGCACCCACCGGTGTGAAAGTCTGTTGATCTCTAACGAGAATGACATTCTCGGATGTGAGATTGTTGCGTCAGGGTTCTTTGTTCTTTGGAGGAGTGAGCCGGCTCGTGATGGATCCAGACACGATTGACTTCTTTCAGGACTCCACAGTGGTGGCCGACCCATACCCGTATCTGCGCGCCCTGTGGGAGCGTTCGCCGATCACCCGGGAGCCGCACCACAACGTGATGATGGTGACCGGTTGGGATGAGGCGACAGCAGTGGCCGGCAATGCCGAGGTGTTCTCCTCGTGCATCGCGGTGACCGGGCCGTTCCCGGGTTTCCCGGTGCCACTCGACGGCGACCTGGGCGGGGAGACCGTGGCCGGTCTGATCGACCAGCACCGCGACGAACTGCCGTTCAGCGACCAGCTGCCGACACTCGACCCGCCGACCCACACCAACCACCGGGCGCTGCTGATGCGGCTGCTCACCCCAAAGCGCCTCAAAGAGAACGAGGACGCGATGTGGGACCTCGCCGATCAGGTGATCGACGGATTCCTCGCGCCCGGCTCCGGCGAATTCATCAACGGCTTCGCGGCGCCGTTCACCCTGCTGGTCATCGCCGACCTGCTGGGTGTCCCGGACGAGGATCGCGACGAGTTCGTCAAAAAGATGTACCACAACGTGGGCGGCGGAATCGGAAGCACCAAGGCCAAGGCGCTGGCACACAGTCCACTGGAGTTTCTCTACGGCACCTTCGCCGACTACGTCGCCGATCGCCGCAGCGCACCACGCGACGACGTACTCACCGGCATGGCCGAGGCGACGTTCCCGGATGGCTCCATCCCGGATCCGATGGACGTGGCCCGGGTGGCCGCGAACGTGTATTCGGCCGGCCAGGAAACCACGGTGCGCTTGCTCGGCTCCGCGCTGAAGATCATCGGAGACCAGCCCGACGTTCAGCAGCGTCTTCGTGACGACCGCAGCCTGATCCCGAACTTCATCGAAGAGGTGCTGCGTTTCGAGAGTCCGGTCAAGGGCGACTTCCGGCTCTCCCGGGTCGACACCGAGGTCGGCGGGGTCGAGATCCCTGCCGGCACAACGCTGATGGTGCTCAGCGCCGCCGCGAATCGGGATCCGCGCCGTTTCACCGATCCGGACACCTTCGATCTCGCTCGCACCAACGCACGCCAGCACATTACGTTCGGGCGCGGTATCCACAGCTGTCCCGGCTCGCCGCTGGCGCGGGCCGAAACCCGGATCGCGATCGAGCGCCTGCTGGATCGCACGGCCGAGATCAGGATTTCCGAAGAGTTGCACGGTCCGCCCGGCGAACGGCGGTTCGCCTACATTCCGACCTATATCCTGCGTGGTCTGATCGACCTCAATCTGGAGTTCACCCCGGCCGGGGAGGCAGCGCGATGAAGGCGTGGGTCGACCCGGACCGCTGTGCCGGACATGGCATCTGCACCACGATCTGCCCCGAGGTGTTCACCATCAACGACGACGGCTATTCGGAGGTCACCGTCGACGAGGTGCCGCCCCAGTTCGAGAACGCGGTTCGCGACGCCATCAAGCAATGCCCCGAACGTGCCATCGACGATGTCACCGACAATTCAGAGGAGAACTAATGGCCAACGGGCCCAAGGGATACGTGATTCTGACCGAGGCCATCAACGACCCGGAGGGCATGATGGCCTACGGGAAGGCCGCCCAACCGACCATGGCCGCCGGTGGCGCGAAGATCTTGGCCGTGGAGACCCAGGCCGAGGTGCTGGAGGGCGACTGGCACGGTAACCAGACCGTGGTCCTGGAGTTCGAATCGGTGGAAGCCGCTCGGGCCTGGTATCAGTCCGAGGGTTACCAGCAGGCCGCGAAACTGCGGCAGGCCGCAGCCGACTGCAACGCGGTCATCCTCTCGGGGTTCCCGGCGCGCTAAAGCGCATCGCCTAGTCGTCGTCTTCCTCGACGATCGACAGCGCCTGCCGCGGGCACCTGCGGATCGCTTCGAGGACATCACGTTCGGTCTCCGGCGTGATGTCGGGCTTGAGGATGTGCAGGGTGTCGTCGTCATCAAGGTGAAAGACGTCCGGGTTGATCCCCATGCAGATCGCGTTCGCTTCGCAGAGTCCGTAATCGACTACCACTTGCCGTCGTTTGGCCATCGATGCCCCTATCGCAAGACCCGGACCGGAACGTTCTGCCAGCCGGCGACGTTCTGCATGTGAACCCGTTGCAGGCCATCCCAATTCACCTCGTAGCGAGGCATGAAGTCCAACAATTTCTCCAGCGCGATGGTGCTCTCCATCCGGGCCAGCGCCGCTCCGAGGCAGCTGTGGATCCCGTAGCCGAGGCCGAGATGCTGTGCCTCGGCCTGATCCCGGTCGATGTCGAAGGTGTCGGCGTCGGTGAAGGCGTCCGAGTCCCGGTTCGCCGCGGCGTTCAGCAAGAACACCGGCTTGCCCGCCGGAATGGTCCCGCCGCTGACGTGCGCCTCTTTGAGGGTGTAGCGGACGTTGTACTGCACCGGCCCCGCGTAGCGCAGCAGCTCCTCCACGGCAGCCGGAATCTTGCTGCGGTCGTCGAGAAGTTTCTGCCACTGATCCGGGTATCGGGCGAACAGCACCGCGGCGTTGCCGACGAGCTTGGTGACGGTCTCGGCGCCGGCGCCGCCCAATAGTGCCGCGAAACCCGTGATTTCAATATCGTCGAGGCGGCGCGTCTGACCGTCGTCGCCGGGGATCTCGGCAGCGATCAGCCTGCTGAGCATGTCGTCCTGCGGGTTGGTGCGACGCTCCTGTACCAAGCCGTAGTAGTACATGGCGGTGTCTATGTTGGCCTGCATACTTACTTCGCTGATTTCGATCTGCCCGGGCTCGTGGTGCAGCGAGATGTTCATCCAGTGCCGCACCTGTTGCCGGAACTCGTCGGGGACCCCGACCATCCGGGTGATGACCTCCACCGGGAACGGCCCGGAGAAGTCCTGCACCACATCGAACTGATCCGGGTCGGCAGCGGCCAGGAACCGCTCGACCTGCTCGATGACGGTGGCTCGCTGGGCCTGCATCGCGCGCGGAGTGAACGCCTTGTTGAGCAGGCTGCGCATGTGGCGGTGATCCGGCGGATCCATGAAGATGATCGACTTCTGCGGGGGTTCATCCGACCGCACCATCGCCAGGTCGCATCCGCGAGCCGACGAGTAGGTCTCGAAATCTTTGAGCGCCGCCGCCACATCCTGGTGGCGGGAAAGCGCGTAGAAGTCCTCCTGCTCGTCGTGATAGAGCGGAGCTTCTTCGCGCATACGTCGATAGATATCGAACGGATCGTTGTAATACTCTTCCGAGAACGGGTCGAAGACGAGTTTCGGTTTGGTCATTGAATCCTCCTCAGCGGCAGAACGCGGCTGGAAAACGTAGTGACCGGGCATTGGACCGTATATCCAACTGTAAGACATACGGGTTGATACCGGAAGGATATTGGAAAAGTCCCCGGATCATCGTGGATGATCCATCAGCGACAGCGCTGCGTCGGCGGCGTCGAGAACCGCACCCGGGGTCGCCGCTGCCTGCTGCGCCAAGTCGGCCACCAGTCGCACATCCTTCTGCAACAGTGCCCCGGCCATTCCGGCCAGACGATCCAGGGTGCCACCGGATCCCCGGATACTGTTGAGTGCAAAGCTGTTCGAACTGCCACGGCACACCACCTCGGCGAGTCGCGCCGTCGACACCCCGAGTTGCTCGCCCAGCGCCAGGGCGGCCGCGGCGGTACCCAGATTGGCGGTGAACAACAGGTTGTTGAGCAACTTGGTCACCTGTCCCGATCCGACCCCGCCGAGATGCACCACCGGGTCGGCGTAGGTGTCGAACACCGGGCGGCACCGCTCGACCACCTCCTCGTCACCGCCGACCATCACCAGCAGCGTTCCGGCCTCGGCCGCCGGCCCACCGCCGCTGACCGGAGCGTCGATCACCGAAACACCCTGATCGGCGCAGTGTTCGGCCAGGGCGCGGCAGGTGTCGGGGTGCACCGTGCTGTGAATGGCGATGATGCCGCCGGACTGCAATCCGGCCAGCACGCCGTTCTCGCCACGGACCACTTCGTCGACGTCGGCATCGCCGACCACGCACAGGCAGACCAGGTCGCTCGCCCGGCCCAGGTCGGCGGGGGAGTCGGCCAGCTTGGCCGCGGTGTCGGCGAAGGGTTCGAGACTGTCGGGCCGTCGGGCCCACAGCGTCGTGGGATGGCCCCCCTCGACGATGCGTCGCGCCATCGGCGCGCCCTGGCTGCCCAATCCGATGAAACCCACCCGCATCAGCTGACCTCCGAATCCCGTTCGGCGGCAGCAACGGCCGCGCAATGTCCGACGAATGACAACACCGACTTGTGGTAGCCCGCCGCGCTGAAGCCGACGCTGAGATTGTGTCCGGCCTCGGATACCTCGTTGCTGGTGAAGCTCGGCGTGGCGGTGAAGAGGGCGCGGATGTCGCGCTGCGCGGCCGGGCCGGACTCCCAGATCTTCTCGTGTTCGGCGAAGGTGAAGCGCACCGGAACCCGGACCCGGCCGGCCAGGGACGGGAAGTCGCTGCGCGGCCAACCGGCCACCATGGCCGCCTCGTAGGGCGACCCCGGTGATGCGTTGAGGATCCCGCGCAGGATCGCGTCCGGGTACAACGACGCAGGCTCCCAGAGCAGTTCGCGCAGACCGACCGGCCTCCGACCCGGCCCCGCCGTGCTCAGGGCGTGCTGTGCGGCGGCCTGGTAGCGCAGCCCCGTGCCGGACAGTTCGAGCCCGAGCAACTCGGCGCCCCGCTCATCGGCTGCCATCCGCAGCGCCAGTTCACAACCGTTGGAGTGGCCCAGTATGAACAGGCCGGCGCCTCGTGGCCGGTCGCCGAGGATCGCCTCGACGGCCAGGTAGGCCAGCCTGACACGCTGCTCGGGATCGGTCATCGCCTCCGGATACAGTGCCGAACTGCCGTAGCCTGGCCGGTCCAGGCCGATCACGGTGTAGCCCAGCGCGGCACCGGTTCTCAGTAGGGACAGGTCGGGCTGGCCCGGGCAGTCGAAATACACCGACGTGGTCCCGCCGCCGTGCAGGGCGACGACGACGGCGCGCGGATCGGGGGCCTCGGCCAGCAGGGCCGACATCAGTACCCCGTCGGCATTGACCATCCGCTCGCGAACGGGGGCGGTCATGTGTCCGCCCGCAGCAAGATGACCCCGCTGGGCGTCAGCCCGCCACTGCTGGCCACGGCAACCCGGGCACCGGCGACCTGCCGTTCACCCGCCTCGCCGCGCAACTGGGTGACGGCTTCGTGGATCAGCCCCATTCCGTGGGTGCGGCCGTGGGAGAGCTGACCGCCGTGGGTGTTCAGCGGAAGCACCCCGTCGCGGGCGATGTTGGTGCCACCGTCCAGGAAGCTCTTGGACTCGCCGATACCGCAGAAACCCAGCGCCTCGATCCAGGACAGGCAGTTGAAGCTGAACCCGTCGTAGAGCTCCGCCACGTCGACATCGGCCGGGCGCAGCGAGGTCCGCGACCACAGGTGGGCGGCCTGGCCCAGGACCTGTGGCTCGTGGGTCAGGGTGCTCTGGTCCCAGTCGATCCGCTCGAGGATCTGGGTGCCGACGGCCTCGACGAGCACCGGCGGCTTGGCCAGGTCACGGGCGGCGTCAACCGCGGACACGATCACCGCGACCGCGCCGTCGCACGGGACATCGCAGTCATAGAGCCCGAACGGTGTGGTGATCATCCGCGCCGAAAGGTAGTCGTCCATCGTCATCGGGTCGCGGTAGATCGCCGTCGGGTTGAGGGCGGCATTGGCCCGCTGATTCAACGCGATCCAGCCCAACGTCTCGCGGCTGGTGCCGTAGCGGTGGAAGTGGCGCTGGGCGTTCTGCGCCAGTGTGTGCGCCGCCGAGGTCGCTCCGAACGGTATCTGCCAGCTGGCTGTGCGCCTGCCGCCCAGCGGGGTGGCCTTGCCGTGCTTCATCAGTTCGTTGTAGGTGGCCTCCCACAGGGTCCGGAAGCACAGCACGTGGCGGGCCAATCCGGTGGCCACCGCCAGCATGGCGGCAATCACCGACCCGCCCGGCCCGAATGTCTCCATGCCGCCGTTGTGCCAGGTGGGCCGGATACCCAGTGCCGCTTCGAGCGCGGTGACCCCGCCCTCGCCGAACGGGCCCGGCAGCCCGCCACCCGGATAGGTTGACAGGCCGTCGATGTCGTCGAGGGTCAGCCCGGCGTCGGCGACCGCCGCCTCGCAGGCCGCCACCGTCAGCGACAGCGGGTCCACCATCTGCCGGCGTCCGAGCGTCGACATGCCGATTCCGGTGAGCGCCACCTTGTCTTCGAATTTCTCGGCGCTCACCATGGGGCGCACGTGCTGGGCGTAGTCCTCGGGTGCGATCTCGTCGTCGGGGAGCGGTTTGGTCGCGGAGCCTTCCGAGTCTTCTGGGCCGACCGGGACCGGGCGGAACAGCGGCAGCCACACGTCCTCGACGTTCTCGAAGACGACCTCCACCTGCCGACCGAGCTCGAGCTGGTCCGATTCGCAATCAATGATGTTGGTGGTCAGCCGAACTCGCGGATCCTCGTTGATCGCCACCTGCGCAACGACGTAGGGGGCCGGCATGCCGGGCAGGCTGAACCGGTGGTTGACGGTGAATCCGGCCAGGGTGGCCCGCCCGGAGACGTCACGCACACCCATGTTCGTGCCCCGGCAGTACCGGCACACCGGCTGGGGCGGATGGATCAGCGCCGCGCAGTCCCGGCATTCCTGCAGCCGTAGCACGCCGTCGGCGCCGGCGGTCCAGAAGAATTCGTTCTCGGGCGTGACCGCAGGCAGCGGCCGGCCGGGTGCGCTCATAGGTCGTCGTCCTCCTCGGTGAGCTCGATGATGGCGTGCACGGGGCAGTCCAGCAGGGCACGCATGACGTCATGCTCGTCTGCCTCGTCCACCGTGCCGTCACCGGTCAGGGACGCGTACCCCCAGTCGTCAAGGGAGAAGTATTTCGGTGCGTGTTTGGCGCAGAAGCCGAACCCGTCGCACTTCGTGTGATCCAGGCGGATTCTCATGCCGTCACCTCCTCGACCGCGTAGGGACGTTCGGCTCGGTAGGCGCCGTCGCGGCAGGCAACACAGGCGCCGGCCAGGTGGTCGGCCACCAATTCCGGAAACCGAATCAGCAGGCTCGCCGCCACATTGGTGGCACCGTCCAGCGTGCCGCAGGCTCCTCGGCCGGGCAGCACGCCGGCCCACCGTTGCAGCCGCTCAACGTCGTCCGCGGTCGCGACCCCGTCCCGCAGCGCCTCGGCCACCGCCGCCATCGCCACCGTGCCGTTGAAACACGACCCGCACTGGCCGGCGTTCTCCCGGCCGAAATAGGACAACACCGAGGCCGCCACCGCTACCGGGCAGTCATCGGTGAGCACGGTCATCGCCCCGCAGCCCAGACCGCTGCCGCCGGCGCGCAGCGTCTCGTGATCCAGGGTGGCGTCCAGCACCTCGCGGTTCAGCAGGCCGGCGAAATAGCCGCCCATCAACATCCCGCGCACCTGATCGAACGGGATCCCGTGCAACTCCAGTACTTCGCCGACCGCGACGCCGTGTGGCAGCTCGTAGAGCACCGGCGGCCGGCTGCCGCCACTGACCGTCGCCAGGAAGGTTCCCGGTGATGACGCGGTCCCCGCCGAGCGGAAGGCCGCCGCGCCGTGCTGTTGCAGATACGGAAGATTCGCCAGCGTCTCGACATTGGAGACCAGCGTCGGGCGCTGTGCAACCCCCTGTTGGTAGGGGCGCGGTGGCTTGTCGGTCGGTTTGGCCGGACCGCCGTTGATCGCCCGCACCGCTGCGGTCTCCTCGCCGGCCACGTAGCCCGCATCGACGGTGAACACGCTGATCGATGGCCCGCCAAGGGTTTCGGCGCCGATCTCGGCCAGCGCGTTCTCCACGCTGCTGGCGGCCGCCGGATCGGAGACATAGACGTAGGCACGGGTGGCCGCGACGGTCGCCGCGGCCAGTCGCAGTCCGTCGAGCACCAGGTGCGGGCGATTGCGCAGCAGCCAGCGGTCCTTGATCGACGCCGGCTCACCCTCCTCGCCGTTGGCGACGACGACGGCTTCCCGGCCGTGGCGAGCGGTGGCGGCGCGCACCGACCGCAGTTTGACCGCCAGCGGGAACGCGGCACCACCGCGCCCGCACAGCCCGCTGCGTTCCACCTCGTCGAGGAACACGTCGGGGTCGGGCAGTGCCCGATAGCCGCCGCCGGCGACGTAGCCCGCACCGTCCTCGACGCCCTCGCGCAGCAGGCGCGGCGCGCAGCCCGGCCAGCCGGCGACGGTGATGGCTGCGATGCCGGCCGTCGGTGTGCTGCTGGTCGTCATTGCCACCTCGTGTGGTTAGGCTCGCGAACGTGAGAACAGCGGTGGTGCGCGTCGACGTCGACCCGGCCGGGCAGCTGACCCCCGCACAGCTGACGACCGGCATGGCGGCGCTGCGTGAGCTGGTAGCGCAATCCGGCGTCGGACTGGTCGAGACCGATGTTGCGTCCATGCCGGTGGGCAGGCGCCAGGTACGGCTGCTGATCACCGGCGCCGACGCGGACATCATCGACATCGGGATGCGCTTGTGCGCCAGTGCGTTCGGCACGACGCCCACCGCCGGGGTGGTGACCTACGTGAGCAGGGGCACCGACGACGACGTGCACGGGGTGCTGGCCGGGCTGGGGCTGACCGGCCAGATCGCCCGGAAACAGGGATCGGATGGTCTGGACGTCGTCCACGTGACCCTGGCCGAACCGGACCTGGCGCGGGTCGGCGAGAGCCGCATCCACACGGCGCTGGAGGCCTCGCTGAACTGCGAAGTGCATATCCACACCTGCTGACTTCATCAGCGTCCCAGGAATTCCAGAATCGCCGGAGCGGCCTGCACCCAGGTGTCGAACATGTTGAAGTGACTCACTTTTCCTGCGGCACGCTCCTCGCCTGCGCGCTCCCAGGCGTCTTCCGGCCACGGCGGGTCGATCAGTTCGGATCCTTTGATCAGACAGTTCACCTCCAGCGAGGTGCGCTTGGGGTGGTCCCAATCGTTCTCGCCGCCGCGGATGATGAGGGTGGGAACCGCTATCGCGCCGAACATTTCGTCGTCGACGCCGGGAATCGTCTGTCCCGGCTTGGATACGAACGCGTTGAGCCAGCGCAGCATCACTTTGAGGAAGTCGTCGCGGTCGAGGTCGAGCAGCCGCTGCTTGTTCGCCGGGTTCTCCTCGATCCGTTCCTGCCATTCGCTTAGGCCCAGCAGCGCCTGGGTGCCGCCGCCACGTACCGCCAGAATGTTGGGCACCACGTAGTAGGACCCCAGCACGAAGGAGCCGTACACGCCGCCGACGATGTTCCACAGCACCAGCTTGGTGGCCAACTCGGGGTAGAGCATGGTGGTCAGGATGGAGTCCCGCGCTCCGCCCGAGCCGCCGGCGATGATGCACGGCCCGGTGTCGAGCGCGGTGAGCAGCGCGTGCAGGGTTTCGGCGCGCATGTGCGATTCGGACTGGCCGTAGAACTGCACGTCTGAGGCCCCGCAGTTGGGGCGGTCCCACAGCAGCACGCGGTAGCCGCCGTCGACGAGTTTCTCGGCCAGCGGGCGCAGTCCGGGAATCTCCTTGGAGAACCGGCCGCCCGGCGTCAGGACGATCAGGTCGCCTGTGTCGCCGAGGATCTCGTAGACGACGTTTCCGCCGTTGATTTCCACTGAGGGCACCGAAAACTCCTGTGTGCTAGGCCTGGACCAGGACGTCGTCGCCGACGACCCGCACCGGGTAGGTGCGGATGCTCCACTCGGGTTTGACCGCAGTGGTTCCGGTGGCGAGTTCGAAACCCCATTGATGCCAAGGGCAGTGGATGTATTCCAGGTCCCTGACCATGGCGGCGTCTCCCGGTGCGGTCTCATCCACGACGGTGCGGCCGCGCAGCCGTCCGGTGCACAGCGGCCCGCCCTGATGCGGACAGTAATTCGCGATCGCGTAGAACGTCCCGTTGATGTTGTAAACCCCGACGCCGTGATGCCCGATCGGCACCAGTTTATGGGTGCCGGGCGGGATTTCGTCGACAGTGGCAACGATGTGCTCGCGGCCCTGGGCCAGCCGGGGCCGCTGGTCGTCTCGGCTCATTCAGAACACCCGGACCTGACCTTCGAGGGCCGGGACCGTGTCGGGAAGGTGGTAGGTCTTCAGGCCGTTCTTGAACATCACCGCTTCCCGGGCTGCCTTGGGCAGGTGTTTGACGAGCCAGCGCGGATCATCGAACGTCCAGTGCGGGTAGTCGGAGGAGAAGAGCAGGATCTTCTCGCACTCCATCCATTCCAGCGCCCGGGTCAGCTCGGTCTTGTCCTCCGGGTAGTCCAGCGGCTGAGTGGTGAACTTGATGTGGTCCTTGATGTATTCGCTGGGTTTGCGTTTGATGTCCATCCACGACTTGCGCGCGGAGTAGATGGCGTCCATGCGCCACATCAGCGGCAGGATCCAGGTGAAGGCGTGCTCGACGAACACGATGCGCAACGTCGGGAAGCGGTCGAAGACCCCGTCGAACACCAGACTCATCACCTGGTTCGCCGCCAGGAGTGAGTAGGTGACCATGAAGTCGTGGTTGTAGCTGGGCATCCCGACCGGCGGCATCGGCAGCTCTTCGTGGTGGCTGCGGGACAGATGGCAGCTGACGGTGATGTCGTGCTTGGTGGCCGCCGTCCAGATCGGGTCGTACTTGGGATCACCCCACGACGGCCGCGGCTCGGCCTTGATCAGGGCCTGTGCCATGTAGGGGTGGCCCGCCCACTTCTCGATCTCGGCAGCCGCGGCGAACGGGTCCTCGATCGCCACGCAGATCGACCCGCGCCACCGCTGATGCCAGTTGTTGTGACTGTCCAGCCAGTGGTTGGCCTGCCAGTCGTTGAGCGCACACGACAGCGCATGCTGCGCTTCGGGGATCCGTGCCGGGTAGGCGGCGGGCTCGAGGATCGCGTAGTCGGCGCCTGCCTGCATGATCAGTTGTTTGAACGCCAACTCCGGGCTGCTGCCGGGGAATTCACCGTCGGCCGGGAACGCGTCGACCCGCATGGCGAAGGCGTGCGCGTAGTCCGGGGCGTCGTAGTAGATCTGTTCGCCGACCTGGCGGGCCAGAAAGTACTTGCTGCGCCACGGTTCGGGGATGTACGGGGTCAGTTCCCCGCGTCGCGGTACCGGATGGACGTCGGAGTCGACACAGCGTACGGCGACGCGCTCGACCGCCGGCTTGCGCTCTGTGGCTGTCACGGTCATGGTGGTCTCCCTTGATCCCGGCTGTTTTCAGTGTGCGCCCGCGGCGGCCGGAACGGCCGGAATCTCCAGGCCGTAGAGCCGGCTGGCGTTGCGCCAGCACAGCTTGTCGCGTTGTTCGGCGCTGAAAGTGCTCGGTACGGACAGTTCGTTGCACTGCCAGTGCGGATAGCTGGACCCGTACATCACCATGTCCTCCTTGCCGGTGTAGCCGAACCACTCTCCGGCAAACTCGGTGTCGCCGGGTCCGTCCATGGCGCCCTGCACGAAGTACACGTGCTCGGGCAGGTAGTCGCTGGGCATCTCGGGTGCCCACGGCGTCTGCTCCAGGTGCGGCCTGCCGAAGCTGTCCATCCGCCAGATGAACGGGGTCAGCAGATCCGCGGCGCCGTCGGCCCAGACGAACTTCAGCGACGGCATCCGCTCGAACACGCCCTCGGCGATCATGTTCATCAGGTGGTAGAGGTAGTTGCACGCCATGAAGCTGACGTACTGCTCGTAGGTCCGGGTGCCGCCCGACGGGGTCGGCGAGGCGGAGATCCCCGCACCCACCTCGATGTGGGCGGCCACCGGCAGCCCGGCGTCGATAGCCGCCTCCCACAGCGGCCAGAACTGCGGTTTGCCGAACAGTTCGCGTGACTGCAACGGCACACCGATCTGGACCACCCGGGGGTGATCCTTCCACCGGTCGATCTCACGCAGAGCCCCGGCGATGTCGTCGGGGTTGACCCGGATGGTGCCGCGGAAACGCTCGCCGTGCTCGCTGTGGTCCAGCCAACGCGACACCAGGATCTCGTTGTGCGCCGCGGCGATCGCCGACCCCAGATGCCGATCGGGCATGACGCCGCGCGTCATCGGGTGCAGCACCGCCACGTCGACACCGCGGTCGACGAACAGATGCTGGGCAACCACGTCGGGGTCCGATCCCGGGTACTGGCCTTTCGCGCCCTCGGTGCCGGGGGCGTATTCGCCGCCCGGCGCCCCGTACCAGTCCATCTCGTAGTCCGGGAAGCCGCGGCTGCGGTAGGGCTCCCGCAGCTGGGAGCGCAGGTCGGAGTTGGACGCCGCGAAGATGTGCACGCTGGCGTCGATGACCGGCGTGCGGCTGCCGTCCGGGTGTTCGACCATCAACGCCGCCCTTCGCCGTGTCGCCGGATCCTGCGCCCGCCCGGGGCGCGCTGTGAGGATTCACCGGGAAGCCGACTCCCGGTGAGAACTATTGTATAGCTGTATTCTTTGCTTGCAAGAACTAGATTCTCGTCTGTGGTCGGTGCAGGCGGCGCAGGCAGGCGTCGGCGCGCCCGGTGCAAACCCGCGATACGGTGTGGCAGCACGGTATCTCAGATTGAGATCGTTACATTCGCTAACGAGAATGTTATTCTCGATCGGTCGGTGGAGGAGGTGACTGCAATGCTGTTGGAGTTCGACGAGGATCAGCGACTGTGGCAGGGCACAGTGCGCGACGTGGTGGGCAAGCAGTGCACGCCCTCGCTGGTGCGCAGCGTCATAGAAGGCGCGGTGGGCGGAGCCGACGATTCGGTCGAGTCTCTGATCACACCCCTGTGGAAGGTCTATGTCGATCTGGGCTGGACCGAGTTGCACGAGCCCGAAACCGCGGTAGAGCTGGCGATCGTTCTCGAAGAACTGGGCCGCGCCACCGATCCCACGCCGTTTTTGGCCACCATGACGCAGTTCGCGCCCTTAGTCGGTGAGCACCATCGCCCGGACGGTTCCACCGGGGCGGCCGTTCTCGGCGGAGTGGCCGCCCACCGCAATGCCGCCGGCTGGGTGCTGGACGGGACCGCATTGAACGTGCTGGACGGCGATCGCGCCGATCGGCTGGCGGTGGTCACCGACGCCGGGGTGTTCGTGGTCGACGCCGCCGCGGTGACGACGCGGAAAGCCTCGGTGTTCGACCCGACGCTGCACGTGGCCGATGTGTCGTTCGCCGGAGTCGAAGTGCCCGACAGCGCCCGGATGCGCGTTGATGTCGACCGGGCACGCCATGTCGCGCTCACCGGCATGGCGATGACGATGGTCGGCTCCTGCCAGCGCATCCTCGATCTCGCTCTCGAACACGTACGCAGTCGTCAGCAGTTCGGAGTGCCGATCGGCTCATTCCAGGCCGTGCAGCACAAGGCGGCCGACATGCACGTCGCGATCGAACGTGCCCGTGCGCTGGCGTATTTCGCGGCGCTGACGATCGCTGCCGACGACCCGCGGCGGCGGATGGCGTCCGCGATGGCCAAGGCGGCGGCCGGAGAATGTCAATCGGTTGTCTTCCGGCACGGGCTACAACTCTTCGGTGCGATGGGCTTCACCTGGGAGAACGATCTGCAGTTCGCGCTCAAGCGGGCCAAAGCCGGCGAGTTGATGCTGGGTGGCGCCGCGCAACACCGCGCGGCCATCGCTGAGGAGTACCTTGCAGCTCACCTTTGATCCCGAGGTCGAGGAGTTCCGCGCCGAGTTCGTGGCCTTCCTCGAAGCGAATCTGCCCGCCGAGGCTGACACGTTGGAGCGTCCGCGGTCGGTGTCGCACATGCCGGAGTGGGCGCGCCGCTGGCAGCGGTTGCTGTTCGACAACGGCTGGCTACTGCCCGGGAATCCGCCGGAGTTCGGTGGCCGCAACGCCACCCTGCTGCAGCAGTTCGTTCACGCCGACGAACTGTGCCGCCGCCGGATCTTTCACAGCTTCAATCCGCAGGGTGTCAACATCATTGCGGCGTCGCTGCTCTCATTCGGCAGTGATGAGCAGAAGCAACGCTGGGCGGTACCGATTCTGCGTGCTGAGATCACCGCATCGCTGGGGATGAGCGAGCCGAGCGCCGGCTCGGATCTGGCGTCATTGCGGACCAGGGCGGACCGTGACGGCACCGCGGGGGACGACTTCATCGTCAACGGCCAGAAGGTGTGGACCTCGGGGGCGCACGACGCCGATGTGCTGCTGACGTTCGTGCGCACCGATCCCGATGCGCCCAAGCACAAGGGCATCAGCGTCTTGGTGATCCCCACCGACACCCCCGGGGTGGTGTGTCGCCCGTTCCCCACCATCTGCGGGATCGACGACAAAGACTTCAACGAGGTGTTCTTCACCGATGTGCGGGTGCCGGGGGAGAACCTGGTCGGCCCACTGCATGGCGGCTGGCGGGTGGCCAACGGATCCCTCGGCCACGAACGCACCATGATGTGGCTGGGTTTCGCCGACCGGTTGGACAACATCATCGCCGACTTCCACCCCGACGGAGCGTTGCAGCGCGACCAATTCGCCACGGCCGTCATGGATTATCAGGCGTTGCGTCTACTCGGCTCCAGGGCGCTGGCCCGGGCCGCCCGCGGCGAGGAGGACGTGCCCGCCTTGTCGGTGCTCAAGCTGCTCGGCTCCGAAGCCGAGATGTTCGCCTCCGGCCACGCGCTGGATGCGGCGGGGGTGTCGGGGCTGGTGCATCCGGCGGATTCGGGGCGGTATGCGCCGATGAACCTCGACAGCTACTTCGCCAGTTGGTTTGAGCGCCATGCCCGTAGCTTCTCGGGAACCATCGCCGGGGGGACCTCGGAGATCCACCGCAACATCATCGCCCAGCAGGTTCTGGGCTTGCCCCGCGGCTGAAACTCGCCGCGGCGAAGAACCCACCAAGTACTCCGCCCACTGTGCGGTTTCGTACGCACCCCGCGGTGTGTCGCGTACGAAACCGCACAGTGGGCGGCGAAAAACTCAGTCGATGACGACGGATTCCTTGCGTTCGGTGATCGGGCGGGCGCATTCCTGCTCGTCACAGATCCGCTGGAGCTTCTCCAGGGTTTCGTCCAGTCCCGGGCCGATCCGCTTGCCGGGGGTGAAGGTGGCCGGCAGGTGCCGCATGCCCTGGATGACACCGATGGTGTCGTAGTGCACTGCGCCGTCGGGATCGCAGCGGTAGTCCGGCATCCGGTCGAGCACCGCTAGCATCATCGACTTGTACACGGCACGCGCAACGTGCGAGCCGATGCAGCGGTGAACGCCGAGGCCGAAGCTGAAGTGCCGGTTGCCCTTCCGGTCCATGATGAGGCGGTCGGGTTCATCGAACACCGACGGGTCGCGGTTGGCCATCGCCCAGGACAGCCACAGTCGCTCGCCCTCCTTGACCTGCACCCCCGCCACCTCGACGTCGTCGGAGAAGGTGCGGCCGTCACCGGGGGCCGGTGTGAAGTAACGCAGGAACTCCTCGGTGGCGTGGCTGAACAGCTTCTCGCGTTCGCGACTGAGACGCTCGCGCTCATCCGGGTGCTCGGCCAGCCACTCCAGGGAGTGAGCGGTCAACGCGGTGGTGGTGTCGAATCCGCCTCCGATCACCACACCCACCATCGAGAGTCCGTCGAGGTCGGGAATCGGTTCGCCGTTCCGCTCGGCCTGGGCCAGAGCGTTGACGATGCCCGGCCGCGGATTCTGTTTGACCTCGAAGTAGTTGGTGGCCAGATCCATGCCCATCTGCCGGTGCATATCGGCGACGCGCACCGAGTCCGGGTCGTTCTCGGGGGTGTACACCGCCGCGTGCACCGGTTCGCAGTAGATCGTCCAATTCTTCAGCGGTATACCGAGGATCGCCAGGGTGAAGACGGCCGGCACGACGTTGGCCAGGTCGTCGACGAAGTCGATGTGGCCGTCCTCGATCTTCTCGTTGATCGCGGCACGGGTGATCTCGTCGATGAGCGGAATCCACCGTTTGATGGCGGCCGGCGACATGTAGGGGTTGAGCAGTTCGCGGTAGAACTGCTGTTCTTCGCCGTCCATCTCGAGCACGCCACCCCGGTTCTGGGCGCGCTTCGCGGGCGGAATGGAGATGCCCTTGTACCCGCGACGCTCATTGTTGATGTCGTGGTCGTTGGAGACGTGCGGGCAGCGGGCCAGTTCGAAAACCTCCGCGGCGCCGGCTGCCACCCAGTGGCCGTCGTAGGTGTCGCTCCACGCCATCGGACACTTGGACTGCATTTCGTCGGTGATATCGAGGAATCGATCACGGTATTCCGGCGCGTGGCGGTCGAAATGGTAGTGGCGCTGCTTCTTCTGCTCGTTCACTTCGCGGTCCAATCTGGCTGCCCCGCACCGGATGCGGCCTGGCCGGTGGAGTCCTTTCCGTCGACGAGAATGGCGCGCTCGGGGCACGAGCGCATGGCCTCGACCACCAACTCCTCTTGGCCGGCCACGACGTTCTCGCTCACCGCCGTGGAATGACCATCGATGTCGTCGAGATCGAAGGAGTCTGGTGCGATCATCTTGCACAGGCCGTGGCCCTGACAGCGCTGCGGGTCAACCCAAACTTTCATGCTGCTCCTATCGAACGTCCCGATCTCGGTGATTCACGATCAGACGTGGTAGTCGTACCACTTGAGGTATCCGCCGGCGTCAACCCGCAACTGCATACCGGTCACGTAGCGGGACTCCTCGGAGGCCAGCCACAGCACCGCGTTGGAGATGTCCTCGGGTTCGATGAACGGCACCTTCATCGCCTGCTGCACGTAGAACACCGGTTCGGCGTCGGCGCGGGTCGGGTTGTCCAGGTCCGGCCGGAAGGACCGGTACATCGGCGCGCTCTGCAGCATGTCGGTGTTGCAGTTGGTCGGGTGGATGACGTTGGCGCGGATGCCTCGCACCGCCAGCTCGGTCGCCAGGTCGTGAACGTACTGTGCCATCAGGCGTTTGGATGTCATGTAGGCCATCCCGCCCGGGTCGTTACCGGGATTCGCCTTCTGGTGGGCGTCCATCAACGCCGCCGCCGACGAGGTGGCGATGATCGACGCGCCCTCGCCGAGATGGGGCAGCGCGACCTGGATGCCGTTGATGGTGCCGACCAGGTTGGTGTTGATGACATCGATCCAGGCCTGCAGCGGCGGGTTGCCCTTCATGCCGGCCACACCGGCTTGGGCGACGACGATGTCGAGCTTGCCGAATTCGGCGATACCGGCGTCCAGTGCTGTCTTCAGCGCCGCCGCATCGCGCACATCGGCCTGCGCGGTGACGATGCCGCGCCCGGTCTTCTCGACGAGTTTGGCGGTCTCCTCGAGATCTTCGGGCCGAGCCATCGGGTAGCCGATCGTCTCGATGTCCTGGCACAGGTCGACCGCGATGATGTCGGCGCCCTCCTCGGCCAGTCGCAGCGCGTGGCTGCGGCCCTGCCCGCGGGCTGCTCCGGTGATGAATGCGACCTTTCCGGCAACGCGTCCCACAGCTGTTCCTTTCGTTATTGCACGGTTGGAGTGGCGAATGTCAGGTGTTACGGCCGCCGTTGACGCCCAGGATCTGCCCGGTGATGTAACCGGCCTCCTCGGACGCCAGGAACGCGCACGCCGCCGCGATGTCTTCGGGCTTGCCCATCCGGCGCACCGGGGTTCGGGCGATGTTGTCGTCGATGTCGCCGAGGAATCCCTGGCTTGCGGCGTTGCGCAGCATGGGGGTGTCGATGAAGCCCGGTGGCACGGCGTTGACGGTGATCCCGTTCGGCCCGTACTCCAGGGCGAGGGTCTTGGTGAGCCCGTTGACGGCGGACTTGGCGGCGACGTAGTGCGCCATATAAGGAGTGCCGGAATGCGTACTCGACGAGGAGATGTTGACGATGCGCCCCCAACCGGCCTCCACCATGTCGGGCAGCACTGCCTGGACGGTGTGAAAGACGCCGTTGAGGTTGACGTCGATGACGCGCTGCCAGTCGGAGAAACTGATGTGGCTGAACTTCTTGAAACCGTCCAGCCCGGCGGCGTTGACGAGGATCTCGACCGGGCCCAGTTGTTCGCGGATCTGCGTCAGCGCGGCGTCGATCTGCCCGCGATCGGTGACGTCGGCGGCGAAGGCGAGCTTCTTGTCGCCCGGCTTGAGGTCGATGGCCGCCACCCGATGGCCGGCGGCACGCAAGCGGTCCACCACCGCCGCGCCGATACCCGAGGCGCCCCCGGTCACGACAGCCGTCCTAACGAGGCCCGTCTCGCTCACAAAGAATCCCCTTTCCAAGGTGTGAGAATCGTACTCTCGTACAACTGTTTCTGGCAAGGCTCGCTCGAACGGCTCCCAGCAGCGATGATGCTGAATCAGCCTCCCGGGGTGACGCCGAGCCGCCGTCCGGATTGGTTTCGTACTCCGCTTGAGTTCTCCTCGTCGAGATGTATGATTCGCCGCACATGAGAATGTAGTTACCCGGCGGGAGGCTTGCATGCGTTCGCAGGAAACGGCCGAGACCATCACCGATGGTGGTCTCTCGGCCAGGCAGGCCACCGAGCAGCAGCCTGCCGCCCGCCGACTGCTGATCGACGGCAAGCTGATGGGCGCGGATCGGACGTACGCCTCGCTCAATCCCACTACCGGCGAAGTCTTGGGCTACGCCCCGGAGGCCGGTGTGGAGCAGGCCACCGCGGCCGTCGCGGCGGCGCGGCGGGCGTTCGACGCAGGCGACTGGGCCACCGACACCGCACTGCGAGTCCGCTGCCTGGACCAGTTGCACCAGGCGCTCGTCGAACACCGCGACGAGCTGGCCGCGCTCACCATCGCCGAGGTCGGGGCCACGGCGGCGCTGATCCAGGGTGCACAGCTGGATGGACCGATCGCGATCGTGCGTTACTACGCCGATCTGCTGAAGAACTATCCGATGACCGAAGACCTCGGCAACATCGAGAGTCGCGGGATGCTGCACCACCGCTGGGTGGAGAAGGAAGCCGCCGGCGTCGTCGGAGCGATCATCGCCTACAACTACCCCAACCAGCTGGCACTGGCCAAGCTGGCGCCCGCGCTGGCCGCCGGATGCACGCTGGTGCTCAAGGCCGCTCCGGACACCCCGCTGATCACGCTGGCACTCGGTGAGTTGATCGCCAACCACACCGACATTCCGGCCGGAGTGGTCAATGTGCTCAGCTCGTCGGACCCGGCGGTCGGCGCCGTGCTGACCACGGATCCCGACGTCGACATGGTGACCTTCACCGGGTCCACCCCGACCGGGCGGGCGATCATGGCTGCCGCCAGCGGCACGCTCAAGCGGGTCTTTCTGGAGCTGGGCGGCAAGTCGGCGGCCATCGTGCTCGACGATGCCGACTTCAACACCGCCGCGGTCTTCGCCGCGTTCTCGATGGTCACCCACGCCGGGCAGGGTTGTGCTCTGACCTCGCGGCTGCTGGTGCCCAACAAACACCACGACGAGATCGTGGAGCTGATCAAGACCAACTTCTCCCACGTGCGTTACGGGGACCCGACCGACCCCAAGACCTACATGGGCCCGCTGATCAGCGCGAAGCAGCGCGACAAGGTCGACGGCATGGTGCAGCGGGCGGTGGCCGCGGGCGCCACCCTGGTGACCGGCGGGGAGAAGGTCGACCCCGGCTTCTTCTACACGCCGACGCTGTTGACCCACGTCGACCCGGATGCCGAGATCGCCCAGGAAGAGGTCTTCGGGCCGGTGCTGACGGTGATCGGCTACGACGATGACGACGAGGCGGTGCGGATCGCCAACAATTCGATCTACGGGCTGTCCGGCGGGATCTTCGGCGGCCAGGATCGTGCTGTGGCGATGGCCCGCCGGATCCGGACCGGGACGTTCTCGATCAACGGCGGCAACTACTTCAGCCCCGACGCCCCGTTCGGGGGATATAAGCAGTCCGGTATCGGCCGCGAGATGGGCGTCGCCGGGCTGGACGAGTTCTTGGAGCGCAAGACGTTCGCCGCACCCGCCGGAGCGGCCGAATGAGACCGCTGGAGGGCATTCGCGTCCTGGAAGTCGCGATGTACGGCTTCGTCCCGTCGGCCGGCGCGGTGCTGGCGGAGTGGGGCGCCGAGGTCATCAAGGTCGAGCATGCGGTGACCGGAGACCCACAGCGCGGGTTGCGCCAGACCGGCCAGTTGAAGGTCGAGGGCGACCCGAACCCCAATATCGAACACGCCAACCGCGGCAAACGCAGTATCGGACTGGACATGTCGGTACCGGAAGGCCGGGAAGTGCTCTACGAGTTGGCCCGTCGCGCCGATGTGTTCCTGACCAGTTTCCTTCCGGCGCACCGGCGCAAGTTCGGCATCGACGTCGACGACATCCGGGCGATCAACCCGAACGTCATCTACGCCCGCGGCAGCGCACTGGGTCCGCGCGGCGCCGAATCGGAGAAGGGCGGCTACGACATGACCGCCTTCTGGTGCCGGGCCGGCACCGCGGCCACCATCACCCCGCCCGGAACCGAGGGCATGATCGCACCGCCGGGGCCCGCCTACGGCGACACGATCTCCGGTACCAACCTGGCCGGTGGGATCGCGGCGGCGCTGCTGAAACGGGAGCGCACCGGTGAGCCTTCGGTGGTCGACGTCTCGCTGCTGGGCAGCGGACTGTGGGCGATGGGACACACCGTGGCGCTGACCACGCACCTTCACCAGCGGATGGAAGCCCCGGTGCCGGGCGTCCACGGTTCACCGGTCAACCCGCTGACCGGCCTCTATGCCACTTCGGACGGCCGCTACATCTCGTTCGTGATGATGCAGCCGACCAAGTTCTGGGCCGACGTGTGCCGGCACATGGAACTCGAGGACCACATCGACGACCCGCGGTTCGCCACCGCGGAGGACATCGCCAAGAACACCCCGGCGGCGGTGGAACTGCTTACCGCGGCGATGGCCAAGCGCCCCCTGGCCGAGTGGAGCGAACGCTTCGCGACGCTGGCCGGGCCGTGGGCGCCGGTCCAGGACACGCTGCAGGCGGCCGATGACGCTCAGATCCGCGCCAACGAGTACCTGGTCCGGGCGGGGGAACTCGAATTGGTGGCCAGCCCGGTCCAGTTCGACGTCACCGCCCCGGACACCGGCCCGGCCCCCGGATTCGCCGAGCAGACCGACGAGATCCTGACCGACCTCGGCCTGGACTGGGACCGGATCATCGAACTCAAGACCGTCGGCGCGGTCACCTAGGCCATCGGGTAGCTGCAGGGGAATCGAGATGCCGCACGTAACTTCGATTGGCACCTATCTGCCGTGCTGGGGAACTCCCCTGCGGCGGTTGGCCGGTGACGACGAGGACGCGATCACCCTGGCGGTCGAGGCCGGCCGTGCGGCGCTGTCCGCGGGCGGTGCGGTGGAGCGGCTTGTGGTCGTCAGTCGCGACCTGCCTTTGACGGAGAGCAGCAACGCAGCGGTGCTGCTGGCGGGCTTGGGGTTGGATCCCGAACTGGAAGTGGTCGAACGACTCGGTGGTGCGCCCGCCGCGCTGGACGCGCTGAGTTCGGCGCGGCCGCGGACCCTGGTCATCGGTGTTGATCTGGATCCGGCCGGCGGTTCAGCGAGGCTCGACGGAGGAGAGGCGAAGCTGGGACCGCCGTGTGGGGCCGGTGCGGTCGCGGTGCTGACCGCCAGCGACGGGATGTGCGGCCTGCGAATCCGCACCGCGGCCCGGATCGCCCGCAGCCTGCCGGTGCGTACCCGCAATGCGGTCGGGGTGGTGCACGACTACGGTGACCCACGGCTGCTGCACGAGCGGGGAGTGGTGACATCGCTCGCCCAGGCATGGGCCGACACCCCGGTGATGCTGGCCGGTGTCGAGCACGAGCGCGCTGTTGCCCTGTGCAGCGGCGAGCCGGTGCCGCTGCCGACGAACGGCGCCAGCTCGGGGCTGTTCGCGCTGGCGGTGCTGGCGGAGACACAGACCGAGGGACCATTGGTCGCGGTGGAGCAGGCCAACCTGTCCGGCATCAACGTCGCCGCCGGTGAAGTCGCGGTGCACCGACGTGAACTGGTGGCTCGACCGGTACCGCCGAGCGTGATGACGCCGGGACCGGACCTGCCGATCTCGCTGGCGGCCTACGAGCGTGCCTTCGAGGCCAAGGTGCGGTGGGAGGCGGGCAAGCATCCCGACAGCGACGAACTCGACTTCCCGCCGCGTTACCGGGTCGACGACGACTCCACCTTGAGCACCAGCTACGAGTTGGTCGAACTACCCCGTACCGGGACCGTCTACACCGAGGTCAGCGTGCACCTGCCGGTGCCGGGCCTACGGACGCCGTACTCGCTGGTGATCGTCGAACTCGATGACGTCGCGATCCGTGCGCTGGTGAAGGTGACGGGAGCCCCCGCCGGCAGCGCTTGGATCGGCGACCGGGGCCGGCTGGTGCTGCGCCGGATCGCGATGCGCTCCGGGGTGCCCGACTACGGATATGCCTTCGAACCGTTCGACCCGTCGGAGCAACCCGAGGCGGTCGCATGAAACGCGTGGCCATCGTCGGCGCCGGGATGACACCGTTCCGGGAGCATTTCGCGCTGGGCATCAAGGATCTGCTGCCGATGGCGTTCGCCGAGTGCGCTGCGAGTGTCGACAAGGGGCTGGCGAAGACCGATGTGCAGGCGGCCTGGTTCGGGGCGCTGGGCACCACCGACGGCTTTCCCTCCGGGATCCTGGCCGACACCCTGGGGCTGCCGGACCTGCCGGTCACCCGGGTGGAGAACTCCTGCGCCACGGGCAACGACGCGGTCCGCAACGCACTGTTCGGAGTCGCCTCCGGGGCGGTTGACGTCGCACTGGTCATCGGCGCGGACAAGCTGCGCGAGATCGCCACCAAAGACATGCTGTGGGCCTGGGAGGGTGCGGTCCGCGACATGGCGTGGGACTACCCGCTCGGCTTGGTCGCCCCGGCCGGTTTCGCCCTGCATCTGCAGCGTTACCTGCACGAATCGCCGGCCACCCGGGAGCACCTGGCGATGGTGGCGGTCAAGAACCACCGGCACGGGGTCACCAATCCCAAGGCGCGGCTGCGCTTCGAGATCACGATGGAGCAAGCCCTCGATGCGCCCACCGTGGTGTCGCCGTTCGGCGTCTACGACTGCGCGCCGCAGAGTGACGGCGCGGCCGCCCTGGTGCTGGCCGCCGAGGACGTGGTCGACCGTTTCACCGATCGACCGGTATGGGTCCGCGGGGTCGGGCTGGGACTGGACTCGGTGATGCATCAGCACAAGCGCGATATGACGACGTTTCCGGCGACGGTGCGCGCCGCCAAGCAGGCGTTCGCCATGGCCGGGTTGACACCGGCCGACATCGATGTGGCCGAGGTGCACGACTATTTCACCGGGGTCGAACTGATCAGCTACGAAGACCTCGGATTCGCCGATCGGTTCGAGGCCTACAAGCTGTTGGAGGCCGAGGTGACCAGCGTCGGCGGCGCGCTGCCGGTGAACCCCAGCGGTGGTTTGAAGTCCAAAGGCCACCCGCCCGGTGCCACCGGTGTGGCACAGTGCGTAGAACTCTTCGAGCAGTTGCGCGGTGCGGCGGTCAATCAGGTCGATGGAGCCCGGATTGGCTTGGCGCACAACATCGGGGGCCCGACTGCGGTGTCGGCGGTCACCATCGTGGAAGGGGGCGGCGGTGGAGCCTAACGGTGCCGGGCCGATGCCCACGGATCTTGACGGTTGCGTCAATAACTCGGTGACGGCGGGGTAATGGTTCTCGGAGCGACTGCAGATCCACCGATGGACCGGGAAATCGACGACCAGGCCCAGCGGGGCTCTGCCGCGGGACGGCATCGGCCCACCGGTGCGCGGCGGGAGCCCCCGGCCTACCTGCGGCCCGTGGTCGGGCTGGTGACCATCGTGACGATCGCGGCTGTCGTCGGTCTGGCGATCGGCATGTTCCGGGGCAGCTTCACTCCCACGGTGTCGGTCACGGTGCTGTCGCAGCGGGCTGGTCTGGTGATGTATCCCGACGCCAAGGTCAAGCTGCGCGGGGTTCAGGTGGGCAAGGTCGGGTCCATCGATCCCCGGCCGGACGGCACCGCGGTCCTGCGCCTGGAGATGCAACCTGACCAACTGCGGTTGATTCCGGCGAACGTCACCGCCCGGATCGCCTCCACGACGGTGTTCGGGGCCAAGTCCGTCGAGTTGGTGGCGCCGCCGGATCCGGAGGCGACCAGGCTGCACGCCGGGCAGATCCTGGCCGGCGAACACGTCACCGTCGAGATCAATACGGTATTCCAGCAACTCGTCCGGGTCTTGGACAAGATCGACCCGAAGAAGCTGAACGAAACGCTGAGCGCCGTCTCGACGGCGTTCAACGGACGCGGGCAGAAACTGGGGCAGGCGCTCACCGACTTCGACAAGCTGCTGGCCGAGATCGAGCCCAGCCTGAACACGCTCGAGCACGAGGCCGCCACGATGGCCCCGGTGTTCCGGTCCTATGCCGACGCGGCACCGGATCTCACCGCCTCCCTCGGGCACGTCACCACCATGAGCGAGAGCATCGTGCAAGAGCGCAACAGCCTGGACACCTTCCTGCTGAGCGCCATCGGCCTGGCCGATACCGGCAACGAAGTGCTGGGGGACAACCGGCAGGTCCTGACCGACCTGACGCAGGTGCTGGAGCCGACTGCTCAACTGCTGGACAAGTATCACGAGGAACTCGGCTGTTCGATCGGCGGCTTGGTGCCCTTCGCCAATTCGCCACCGTTCCACGTCCCCGGCATCATCATCACCGCCAGCTTCACCTTGGCCAAGGAACGCTACCGCTACCCCGACCACCTACCGAAGGTGGCGGCCCGCTCCGATCGCTCCTACTGCACAGAACTCGGCCTGCCCGACGTACCGCCGGACTATCGGGTGCCCGCGTTGATCGCCGACGTCGGAGCCAACCCGTATGAATACGGCAACCAGGGCATCCTGCTCAACTCAGATGGCCTCAAGCAGGCGCTGTTCGGGCCGATCGGCGGGCCGCCGCGCAACAGCGCCCAGGTGGGGATGCCGGGATGACACGCTCCTTCGGCCCCCTGCTCAAGTTCGGCATCTACGCCGTGGTGATGGTGCTGGCCACGATCTTCCTGTTCGCGATCTTCGCCGAGGTCCGGACCGGACCGACGGTGGGCTACCAGGCGGTCTTCTCCGACGCCTCCCGGCTGAAATCCGGGGACAGCGTGCGGGTCGCCGGAGTCCGGGTCGGCACGGTCGGCGGCGTCTCGCTGCGACCGGACGGCACGGTGCTGGTGAAATTCCAGGCCGACCGGAACATTTCGCTCACCACCGGCACCCAGGCCTCGGTGCGCTACTTGAATCTGGTCGGCGACCGCTACCTGGAACTGACAGACGGGCCGGGCTCGACCCGGCTGTTGCCGGTGGGCTCGCAGATCCCACTGGAGCGGACCGCGCCCGCACTGGATTTGGACCTGCTGCTCAACGGCCTCAAGCCGGTGATCCGCGGACTGAATCCAACCGACGTCAACTCGCTCACCGCATCGCTGATCCAGATCATGCAGGGTCAGGGCGGCACCATCGACTCATTGATGTCTCGGACGTCGTCGTTCTCGAACACCCTGGCCGACAACAACCAAGTGATCGAGTCCCTGATCGACCAACTGCGCACGACGTTGGCCACCCTGTCCAACGGCGACAAGCGGTTTTCCGGGGCGATCGATCGACTCAACAAGCTGGTCGCCGGATTGGCGGCCGACCGCGACCCGATCGGGACCGCGGTGACGGCCCTGGACCGCGGCACCGCGTCGCTGGCCGATCTGCTCGGTAACGCCCGCGATCCGCTGACCAACACCATCACTCAGGTCGATCGATTGACCACCGCGATCAACGCCGACCTCGCCGGCCTGGACATGTCGTTGCAGAAGGCGCCGGAGAACTACCGCAAGGCCATCCGGCTCGGGGCGTACGGCGGGTTCATCCAGTACTACCTCTGTGCTGTCCAGATCCGGGTCAGCGATACCCAGGGCCGCACCGCGGTGTTCCCCTGGATCAAAGCGGAGGAGGGCCGATGCAGCGACACCGAGTGAGCGGCGTGGTGGCCGGTGCTGCGCCGGTACGGCGGGAGACCCGTCGATGCTGAAATACCATGGCAGCCATCTGAGCAGGATGGGCCTGATCGGCATCGTGGTCGTGGCCTTCGTCGTCGCGATCGGGCTGCAGCCCGAGCAGTTGATCCAGTGGGCCACCTGCGTGCGTTACCAGGCCCGGTTCGCCGAAGCCGGTGGCCTGAGCACCGGTGCCGACGTCACCCTGTCGGGGATCAAGGTCGGCTCGATCACCGACGTCGCACTCGACAACGGCGACGCTTTGGTGACGTTCACGCTGGCCGGCAAATACCCGCTGGGCTCGCAGACCACCGCGCACATCCGCACCGGGTCGTTGCTCGGCGAACGGGTGCTGACGGTGGAGCCGGCGGGCAGCGGCAAGATGCACCCGCTCGAAATCATCCCGCTCACTCGCACGTCGTCGCCGTACTCGCTGGTCGACGTGGTCGGCGAACTGACCTCCAATACCGCCGGTACCGACACCGAGTCGCTGAACCGGTCATTGGACACCCTTTCGGACACCATCGACCAGATCGCTCCCCAGTTGGGGCCGACGTTCGACGGTCTGAGCAGGGTGTCCCGAGCGGTGAACAGCCGCGACGAGGGCCTTGCCGACCTGCTGAAATCGGCCGCCGAGCTCACCGGTGTGCTCTCCGAACGCAGCCAGCAGATCAATTCGCTGATCCTGGACGCCGACAGTCTCGTCGATGTGCTCAACACCCGGCGGCAGGCGATCGTCAATCTGCTGGTCAGCACGTCGGCGGTGTCGCGTCAGCTGTCTGAACTCGTCGCCCAGAACAACGACCAGCTCAAACCGACGCTGGCGAAGATCATCGAGCTGAACAAGATCTTGGTGAAGAACCGGGACAACCTCGCCAAGGCGCTGCCCGGTTTGGCGAAATACGAACTCACCCAAGGTGAGACGGTGTCCAACGGGGCTTATTACAGCGCCTATGTTCCGAACCTGTTCCTGCCGCAGCTGCTCCAGCCGTTCATGGATTACATCTTCGGCTTCCGCCGCGGCGTCGACGCCGGGCAGCCTCCGGACAATGCCGGGCCGCGTGCCGAACTGCCGTTCCCGATCAATGGGATTCCGCAACCAGGAGACCTGCCGCCCCGATGAAGACTCGTAAACCACTGCAGCTCGCGGCGGCCGCCCTGGCGGCGCTGCTGCTACTGGCGGGCGCGGGCATCCTGGTCCGCCAGACCGTACTGAAACCGACCCGGCTCACCGCGTACTTCTCCACCGCAACCGCGATCTATCCCGGTGACGAGGTCCGGGTCGCCGGGGTGAAGGTCGGCACCATCGACCGGATCGAACCGCAGGGCAGCCAGGCCAAGCTCACCCTGCGGGTCGACCGCAAGGTGCCGATCCCGGCCGAGGCCAGAGCCGTCATCGTCGCGCCCAACCTGGTGGCAGCCCGGTTCGTCCAACTGACCCCTGCCTACCATCGCGGTGACGGGCCGAGGATGGCTGACGGCGCGGTGATTCCGCGCGAGCACACCGCGGTCCCGGTCGAGTGGGATGAGGTCAAGACCCAGTTGAACCGGCTCGCCGCGGAACTGGGTCCGCGCAGCGGTGTTTCGGGAACTTCGGCGTCACGCTTCATCGACAGCGCGGCCAATGCGATGGACGGCAACGGCGCCAAACTGCGCGAAACGCTGAAGCAACTCTCCGGCGTGGCCCGGATCTTCGCCGAGGGCAGCGGCAACATCGTCGACATCATCTCGGGCCTGCAGACATTCGTGACGGCGCTACGTGACAGCGATCAGCAGATCGTGGTGTTCGAGTCGCGGCTCGCCACGTTGACGAGTGTGGTCAACGACAGTCGATCCAACTTGGATGCAGCTCTCACCGACTTCGCCGGTGCGATCGACACGGTGCGGGATTTCGTGGCGGGGAGCCGCGCCGAAACCGCCGAGGCGCTGCAGGGCGTGGCCAAAGTCAGTCAGACGCTGGTCGATTCGAAGACTGCGATCCGCAATATCTTGCATATCACCCCGAACGCGATCGCCAACACACTCAACATGTACAACGTGACCAGCGGGACCCCGGTGGGTTCGTTCGCGTTCGCCAACTTCAGCAACCCGGTGCAGGCGATCTGCACGATGACCGGCGCGATCGGCAACGCGACGTCGATGGAGACCGGCAAGCTGTGCGAGGGCTACTTCGGGCCGGCCATGCGGCTGCTGAATTTCAACGGGCTCCCGTTCGCTGCGTCCCCGTATCTGACCAAGGCGGCCAGCCCCGACAAGCTGATCTACACCGACCCGGCATTGATGCCGCACGCCGAGCCCCCGGGAAACCTGCCGGAACAGGAGCCGTCGATATCGGCCTACACCGGATTGCATGGCGACGTCCCGCCACCACCGGGGTGGACCGATCCGCTGCAACCGCGCGGTTCCTACGTGCCCGACGGACTGCCGGCCGCGGCGACACCGCCGCTGATCCCAGGCGCGCCGCTGCCCAGCCCGACCACCTTCGACGGGATGCTGCTGCCAGGGCCACCGCCAGGGCCGCCGCCCGGGTTGCCCGGTCCGTTGCCCGCGGAAGGGACACCCTCGCCATGATCGGTCTACGTTCTCTGCGGCGCAGCGCTGCGGTCGCCGTCTTGGTGGCCGGCACCACGACGAGCTGCGCCTTCGGCGGTCTGAACTCGGTGGCGCTGCCGGGCGTTCAGGGCCGTGGCTCCGGAGCGCAGCATTTCACAGTCGAGCTGGCCAATGTCGGGACACTGGAATCCAATTCGCCGGTGATGCTCTCCGACGTGGTGATCGGCAGCGTCGGCAAGATGACCGTCAGCAACTGGCATGCCAACGTCGACATCGCGGTCAACCCCGGCGTCGAGGTGCCGGCTAATGCGGTCGCAACAGTTGGGCAGACCAGCCTGCTCGGCTCGATGCACCTGGCGCTCAATCCTCCGATCGGACAGCAGCCGACGGGGCGGCTGATGTCCGGGGCCGCCATCGGACTGAGCGACTCGTCGACTTATCCGTCTACCGAGCAGACCCTGTCGTCGCTGGCGGTATTGGTCAACGGGGGCGGACTCGGTCAGATCGGTGACATCATCCACAACTTCAGCGCGTCCATGGGGGGACGCGAGGCCGACATCCGCGATCTGATCGTCCGGCTGGACAACTTCACCGGCGCGCTGGACCGACAACGGAACAACATCGTCGAGGCCATCGGAGAGATGAACCGGACGGCCACGACTTTCGCCGGGCAGCGCGACACCATCCAGCGTGCGCTGGACAAGATTCCTCCGGCCCTCGACGTCTTGATCAAGGAGCGACCCAAGTTCGTCACCGCGATGACCAAACTCGGCCAGTTCGGCGACATGTCGGCCGGGCTGGTCAACGACTCGGGGCACCAACTGGTCTCCGACCTCATCCACATCGAACCGGCGTTGCGTTCGCTGGCCGACATCGGTCCCGAGCTCAACTCGGCAGTGGCCTATGCCTCGGCCTTCCCTTACGGGCCCAATGCGATCGAGCGCGCCGTGCGGGGCGACTTCCTGAACTTGTTCGCCGTCTTCGACCTCACCAAACCGCGACTCAAGCGGGCGCTGTTCGTCGGCACGCAGTGGGGTGACGAAGACGCGAGACTCGTTCCGGCGCCCGGTGACCCGTGGTATCTGAATTATTCCTACGACCCGCTGCAAGAGCCGCTTCTGCAGTCGTCGAGCCAAGGCTCACCACCGGGTGCGCTCAGCTCGGAAGGCGGTGGATAGATGCTGACACGCTTTGTGCGGATTCAGCTGATCCTGTTCCTGGTGGCATCGGTGATCGGCGTTTCAGCCATGCTCTTCGGCTACATGCAGCTGCCGACCCTGCTCGGGATCGGCCGGGTTACGGTCAAGCTGGACCTGCCGGAGACCGGCGGGATCTACCGATTCTCCAACGTCACCTACAACGGCGTGCAGGTCGGCACCGTCACCGACGTCGCGCTGACCGGCAGCGGTGTGCGTGCCACCCTGTCGCTGGATCGATCGACGAAGATCCCGGCCGACCTGGTGGCCGCGGTACGCAGCGTGTCGGCGATCGGCGAGCAGTATGTCGACCTGCTGCCGCGCAGCGACGGCGCCCCCTACCTGCAGAACGGCTCGGTGATCGCGGCGTCCAACGCGCAAGTGCCCCAACAGGTCGGGCCGATGCTCGATCAGGTCAGTGCCCTGGTCGACAGTATCCCCAAGGATAGGCTCAGCGGCCTGCTCGACGAGACGTTCCAAGCCTTCGACGGCGCCGGCTACGACTTCCAATCACTGCTGGATTCGGCGGCCACGATCAGCGGTGACGCCAACCGGGTCTCGGACAAGGTGCGCATGCTGATCGACAACGGTGCGCCGCTACTGGATTCCCAGGAAAAAAGCACCGATGCGATCCGGACTTGGGCGCGCAGCGTGGCCGGGATCTCCGAACAGGTCGCCGTCAACGACCCGCAGTTGCGTGCAATCCTGCAGCGCGGCCCCGGGTTCGCCGACGAAGTGTCCGGTTTGATGCAGGACATCAAGCCCACCCTGCCGATCCTGCTGGCGAACCTGAACACCCTCGGGCAGGTGTTGATGGTCTACAACCCGTCGCTGGAACAGTTGATGGTGCTGCTGCCCGGATACATTGCGGCACAGCAGTCGTTCGGTCTTCCCAAGAACAACCCGACTGGTCTGCCGCAGGGCGATTTCACCCTCACCTTCGGTGACCCGAACCCGTGCACCGTCGGTTTCCTGCCCCCGTCATCCTGGCGCTCCCCGGCCGACACCACCACGATCGACACCCCGGACGGCCTGTACTGCAAGCTGCCGCAGGACTCACCGGTGTCGGTGCGTGGCGCCCGTAACTTCCCGTGTATCGAGCATCCGGGCAAGCGCGCGCCCACGGTCGAGCTCTGCGACGACCCGAAGGGGTTCGTGCCCATCGCGATGCGTCAGCACCTCACCGGCCCCGGACCGTTCGACCCGAACCTGCTCAAGCAGGGCATCCCGATCGATGACCGGGTCGATTTCAACGACCGGATCTTCGCCCCACCCGGAGGCACCCCGTTGCCGCCGTGGGCCACCCCGGCGGGGACCTCACCTGATTCACCGCGGCCGGTGGTGCCGGCGCCGCCCCCGGGAGCACCGGATGCGGCTCCCTCGGCGAACACCGACCCGGGACCGTCGGTCGCGGTGGTGCCCTATGACCCCAACACCGGCAAGTACATGACACCCGACGGGCGCTACGAGCAGCAGACGAATCTGGTGCCCGGTGCGGGCCCCAAGACGTGGACCGACCTGATGCCGTCCTAGCCGAAGGAGGACATGACATGCGCACACTTGAATGGACCGTCGCCGCAGCGGCTCTCGGC
Source organism: Mycobacterium sp. IDUB_21 (assembly GCF_055419425.1). Classification (NCBI taxonomy): domain Bacteria; kingdom Bacillati; phylum Actinomycetota; class Actinomycetes; order Mycobacteriales; family Mycobacteriaceae; genus Mycobacterium; species Mycobacterium sp. IDUB_21. Next base: position 307,882 of record NZ_JBVAXQ010000001.1, read on the forward strand.
CTTGTCCTGGCGACGGCACCGCCGGCGCACGCCGACCTGGGCTTCGAGCTCAACGGCCCCTACCGGGTCACGTCGAACGGGGAGTGGGCCAAGACCAACGAGGTTCTCATGGACGAAGTCACCGTCTCATCGGTGTGGACGTTCAGTTCCAGTTGCCAGAACGCGCACGCCTGTACCGGCCAGGTGAGCAGCGACCAGGGCTGGACCGCGCCTTTGGAATTCCGCACCTCGCGGTGGATCGTCGACCGCTTCCATGAGAACTGGCAAACCTGCCCGGACGGTTCCACCTCGCCGGGCCGGCAGCGCTACCAGTTCCAGGGCAGCGACCTCAACGGCCAGTACAGCAAACGCAACCTCGACCTGCTCGTCGGCTACGACAGAACGATCGGCGTGTCGGGAGCCTGTGGGCGCAACCAGCCCACGGTGATCCACCTGCCGCTGACCGTGCAGCGGCTTTAGCTGGTAGGGGAGATGATGCGAAACACACGCGTGATGAAAGCGCTTGTCGCGGCGGCACTTGCCGCCGGGACGGTCGCCGGCGTGACGCCCGCGGCGCCCTCGGTTGCCGACCCGTACGTGCCGATGTGCGATGTCCCGGCATGCACACCCGGAATCATGCCGAATGTCGTGCTGGGTGCGCCATGCTCCAACACCACCTACTTCGTCTTCGGGTCCGCTGTCGGGGGACCCTCGACCGTGCCGAACAGGCTGGTGTACTGCGCCTCGCCGCGCCGCTACGAGCCACGCTGGTTCCGCTCTCCGGAGATGCACGGCATCAAAGAGGAGAACAGCAAGTGCAACGAATACTCCGGAGAGGTGGCGCAGGCACCCGACGGACTGTTCCTGACCTGCGTAGCCGACGGCGAGGCGTTGTGGCGTCGCGGAGACCTCTAGCGGCACAACAGTCTGGCAAGTAGAGGGAGTTCGGCCCATGATACGAACCACTGTCGGCGCAGCGCTCGGCGTGCTGGCCGCTGCATCCGTTGCCACGGCCGGGGCGCCGCCCGCCGCGGCCGACATGCGCTACGGCAACTATGAGGTGCTGACCAACCGGTGGACCGACGCCACCTGGGTATGGGCGGCCTACCCGTGCGAGACGATGGGCAAGTTCGATGACCTGCCTGCCGGCTGTGTTCAGGTGAACGCGCTCGACCGGCCGCATTTCTTCGGCCGGGGATACTACGGCGGCACCGCCAAACTGGTGGACGGCCATTATTCGTTCACCTCGGACTACCCCAACGGTCTGAACTGCCCGGCCGGCCCGTCGATGCCGACCCGCGACACCTACACCTGGGATGCCAACACGCTGGCCGGTGTCGTCGAATCACGGTTCGACGTGGGCTGTTTCAACGGCCCGGCCGGAGTGAACACCTGGACGTTCGCTCTGGTGCGGATGTAGCCCGCCGGGCGGGCTACACCGGGTCGAAGGACGAGATCAGCCACCTACCGTCGTGCTTCTCCAAGCCGACCTTGACGCTGCTCATCGAGTAGGAGCCGTCGGGGTTCGTCTTGCTGATCGTCGTCTGGTTGAGATAGATCAGCACTTCGGCGAAGCCGGGACGCAACGAGACGATGCCCTTGCGAACGACTGCGGCGATCGTCTGCACTTCCTTCTCTTTGACCGCCGGGGTGACGACTTTCTGGGTGAAATCGGTGTAATGCGACAGGAAGTCACCGGTGAGGTGGCTCTCGGCCGCGGCGAAATCCTGCTCCATCGTCTTTGGTGCGTAGGTCAATACGGCGATCGCGCCGTCGGCGGCAGCGGACATCACAGCCTGCTCGGCCGCGGGCCCGAGTTGCTGATCCGCCCGGAGCACACCGAAGTACAGCCAGCCGGCCAGCCCCGCCGACACCAACAGCAACCCGCCCAGCGTGGCGGCGATCCAGCGCGAAGTCGAGACCGTCGGGCCGGCTTGGGATTGCTCGGCAGGTGACTCTTCCTCCGCCGGGAGCTCGGCAGGTTCGCGGGCTTCGTCGGCTTCGTCGGCCTCGTCGGCCTCAGCAATCACCGACTCGTCCTCGACCGCCTCGAGTGTCACGTCATCCTCGTCGGATTCGCTCATGCCGCGAAGTCCACCTTCGACATCTTGACCTGGTCGCCTTCGCGGGCCAGGTGCACTGTTAGGCGCCAGCTGCGAGGCTCCTCTTTCGCCCCGGCCTTGTTGGTGACCTTGGTGGTGGCCGAGACCAGCACCACCGCCTCGTTGTCCGACATCGACTCCACGCCGGAGACCGCCGTGTCAACTGTGGTGACGGTTTTGGAGTCGCGGGCCACCTTGGTGAAGTCGCCGGCGTGCGCTTCGAAATCCTTCTTGAATTCACCGGTCGAGTTGTCCAGGATCGCCTTGACGTCGTCGTCGACGGTCTCGTAGTTCAGCGACATCAGCGTCACCACGCCTTGCCGGGCGGCCGCGGCGTACTCGCCTAATTGGTGTTGGCGCTGTGCAACATCGCGATGGTGGGACAGCATCAGCACATCAACGGCGAGGAACCCGCCGATCGCGAGTACGGCCAGCGTCGCCGCCACCCACCGCAGTTGTCTCCAGATACCGACGGACCGGCGTGGTTGCTCAGCCGATTCCTCGACGGCAACGGCGTCGGCGCCTGGCGCCGGTTCGTCGGCTTCGGTGCCCGCAGGTTCGACGTCCGGTGTGGTTTCCAGCTCGACCGTTTGGGTGGATTCCGTTTCGGGCCCCTGCTGCGCCTTGAGTAACTCCGCGCGGGCGCGCGCCAACTCCGCTGTCGCCTCGGCGGCCTTCGCCTCGGCTTCCGCCAGCGTCAGCGCATCCTTGGAGGCGCGCTTGGCGGCGTGCTTTCCGTGGCCGCCCGGTTTCGCCGGATCACGTGACGACGGCATACATTCTCCTGTCCGTTGCCCACCCAGCTCGAGCAAGGTCCCCCACACGGGCAAGCACCCTCGCAAGTCCGCACCGAAACGGTAGCATCAGGGCTCTCACCAGGAGCGGAGCGAGCAGAGCGCCCCCTTGGTACCTGCGTCGGTGGCGACCACGACGTCGTCGATGCGCAGTTCGCAGACGAACCCGGGCGAGGCCAATTCGGGATGCATCCCGGGCAGCGTGACCACCACCATCGCCCAGTCCTGTGGGTCGGCCAGCGTCGTCTCGAATATCCAGGGCTGGTTCGGCCCGATAGTGACATCGGCACGCGGACTGTACTGGTAGGGGTTGTGGCTGTAGTCGGCGAAGTTGGGTGGCTGGACCTCTCGGTAGTAGATCAGCGCCTGCGCCGTCTCGGTCGCGCTGACCGAGTAGCGGACCCGGTGCGCGTCATCGGCGCCGGCCGGGGCCGCGGCCACCAGCGCGCCTCCGAGCACCAAACCGCCGACCATCAACGATATGGCGGACTGCCTAGGGGCTCTCACGGGCTCCTCCACTGCCGTGCGCACACCGGCGGTGGACGCCCTGCCAAAGACTCAAGTTCTTTGCAGCGAAGAATATCATTTCCGCCGGGTGTGTGGGCATAGAAGAGTCATCGGCCACTGCCCGCAGATCGAGCAGGCCGAGCAGGTCAACGGATTACTGCTGGACCGCCGATTTAACCCGGAGGATTGGTGAACCAGAGGTTCTCCTCGCGCAGGTTGCGGCTGCGCCAGCCGTCGGCGGTGCGGACCAGGTCGTGGTGGTAGTAGCCACCGCAGTAGCTCAAGTCGGCCATTGCCGGTAACCGCATCGGGTTGTAGAACATGGCTCGCACGGCGGCGGTTTCACCGGTGTGTTCGAGGATCTCGATGTTGGTGATGTAGTGCATCGACATCGGTATCGCGGCGAACCCGGCCGCCAGCCAATCGGCCACCTCGTCGCGGGTACCGCAGATGGCACCCGCCGACGAATAGTCGATGAGGGCATCCTCGGTGAAGACCGACCGGTACAGCGCCCAATCCTTGGTATCGACGGCGCGGGCGTAGCGGTAGAGCAGCGCGGAGATCTCCAGGTGGTCGCCGACCGGAACCGTCATTCCGGCATCCCGATGGTCTTGGCGTGCAGGTACTCGGTGAAACCCATTGTGCCGTTGCGATATCCCAGGCCGCTCTGCTTGGTGCCGCCGAACGGGCTGTTGATGCCGAAGTGGCTCTTGCCGTTGATGCTGACGTTGCCGGTGCGCATCCGGGTCGCCACCGCCATGGCCCGGTCCACGTCGGCGCTGCTGACCTCACCGGAGAGTCCATAGATCGAGTTGTTGGCGATAGCGACCGCCTCGTCGTCGCTGTCGTAGGGGGTGACGGTCAGTACCGGACCGAAGATCTCTTCCTGCGCGATCTGGCTGTCGGGGTCGACATCGGCCAGCAGGGTCGGTTGCACGTAGTAGCCGACGGGCAGGTGCTCCGGGATGCCGCCGCCGGTGACCAGCCGTGCGCCCGAGTCCAGGCCGGAGGTGATCAGCCCCAACACCTTGCGCCGCTGTGTGTCACTGATCTGCGGACCCTGCATATTGCCCGGGGTCCACGGATCTCCCATCGGGAAGTTCTCCATCGAAGCCTTCAGCACCGCAAGGCCTTCGTCGTAGCGGTTGCGGGGCAGCAGGATCCGTGACGGCAAAACGCAGCTCTGGCCCGACATCACACAGGCCATCATCGCGGCCATCGGCAGTGCCGAATTGAAGTCCGCGTCGTCGAGCACGATGTGTGCCGACTTGCCGCCGAGCTCCAGCAGTGTCTTCTTCACCGTGGCGGCACCGGCCGCCAGGATGGCCCGACCGGTAGCCGTCGATCCGGTGAACGTGATCATGTCGACCCGCGGGTCCGCCGACAACGCCGCGCCGACCTCGTTGGCGTTGGAGGTGACGACATTGAACACGCCGGCCGGAATATCGGTCTGCTCGGCCACGATCCGGCCCAGTTCGCTACCGGACCACGGGGTGAGCTGCGCGGGCTTGAGCACGACGGTGTTACCGGCCAGCAGCGCCGGGACGGTCTCGGCGATGTTGAGATACAGCGGCACATTCCACGGGGTGATCGCACCGACCACACCAATCGGCTCGTAGTGCAGCTTGCGGCGCGCCGGACCCAGCGGCGTGTCGTGCAAGCCGGTGTCCACCAGGTATTCAAAAGCGCGGGCGTGATCGGCCCAATGCTTCACCTCGGCGATCGGAGACTCGATCTGGCTGCCGGTGACCGTGACCGGGCATCCCACCTCGGTGATCAGGACGCGTCGCAGCTGTTCCTTGTCGGCCTCCAGCGCGGCGTGCAGCTGCATCAGGCAGTGCAGGCGGAAATCCAGATCGTGGGCCCACTCGCCTTCGTCGAACGCGCGCCGGGCCGCTCCGACCGCGCGTTCCATGTCGCCGACAGTCCCGTCGGCGGCGGTTCCGACCACCTGTTCACTGGCGGGGTGCACGACGTCGAACGTCGCCCCGCTGCTGGTCTGCACCAACTCGCCGTCCACCAGCATCCGGGTCTCGCCGGCCAGCACGCCCGAATCACCTTGTACCGCAGTCATCGCAGATCCTTTCGTTGCGCGGTAACGCTACTCTATTTCCGTAGAGCGGCGGAAGAGCCGACTCCGGCGACGATGCCCGAAATGAGCGCGTCCAGCTCCTCGGCGCTCCGGATACTGCGGTCCCCGCCGGCGAACGCCTGCATCAGGCCGCTGATGAACATCATCACGACGTAGGCCTGACGATTTGCCAGTGCCCGGTCCGGCTGGTCCTGCAACCGCAGCACCACGTCGGTGATCAGTGCGCGGAACCGGTCGCCGTAGCTGCGGAATGCCTCGTCGAGCAGCGGATCTCGGACGGCCTGCAGCGCGAGTTCGTAGCGGGCCTTGGTGCGGACCAGCCTCGCCCCGGTGGCCGTGCGCATCACCAGGGTGGCCAACCCGGACGGTTCGACGGGCATGCCGGTGCTCGACACCGGCTGCGCGCGGGTCGCCGCCGTCAGGTCTTTGAGGTCCAGTTCGGAGACCCGAATCGCCACGGCGTGCAGCAGCGCCGACCGGGTGCGGAAATAGAACGAGGTGGTCCCATCGGGCACTCCGGCCCTCCGGTCCACCTTGAGATGGCTGACCCCTTTGACGCCGTCGTCGGCGAGTAGCCGGATGGCGGTGTCGCAGAGCTCGCGCCGGCGCTGATCTGGATTGGGCTTTCGTCGCATGGTTCCGCTCAGTGTAGCCCCCAACCTCTCTACTGTTGTAGAGTCGCCGACAACATGAAGCTGGTATTCAATCTGCCCCACATGCTGCGGCTGAAAGCCATGATGCAGCCCTGGGAGGCCGGGGTCACCGGAGCCGACCAGACCCGGATGGCCAAGTGCGCCGATGCCTGGGGCTACGACATGATCGCCGTCCCGGAGCACTTCGTCATCCCCACCGAACATGTGGAACTCTCCGGCCCGCACTATTTACAGTCGACGGCCGCGCAGGCCTACCTCGCCGGTGCGACCGAGCGCATCATGCTCAATTCGTGCGTCACCGTGCTGCCGCTGCACCAGCCGATCGTGCTCGCCAAGGCGCTCGCCACGGCGGACTGGCTCAGTGGCGGCCGCATGATGGTCACCTTCGGAGTGGGATGGCTCCGGAGTGAGTTCGACGCCCTCGGAGTGCCTTTCACCGAGCGTGGCCGGATCGCCGACGAGTACCTGGCGGCGATCATCGAACTGTGGACCAGCGAGTCGCCGCGCTTCGACGGCCGGTACGTCTCCTTCGATGAGGTGGCGTTCGAGCCGAAGCCGGTTCGCAAGCCTCATCTTCCGGTCTGGATCGGTGGCGATGCGGATGCGGCCTTGCGCCGGGCCGCGAGGTTCGCCTCGGGGTGGTGGAGTTTCCTGACACCGCCGGAGAAGATCGCCGAGCGCCTGGACTTCATCAAATCCCAGCCGGAATACGATGGGCGGCCCTTCGAGGTGGTGCACGGGATGGCGACCACGCGGGTCGGGGAAGGCCACGTCGGTCGCGACGACCCGAATGCCCGATCGGGGATGAGCGGCCAAGAGATCATCGACCGGCTGAGCTGGCTCGGCGAGCAGGGTGTGACGGTCAGTGCCGTGCCGTTGCCGTCAGTGCGTGGCGTCGATGAGTATCTCGACTATGCGCAGTGGGTGATCGAGGAGATCAAGCCGAAAGTCCGCTGATCCCGGCGGTGCTCAGGCACTGCGTGGCGCAACGATATTGGCGACCACCATGCGCAGGAATGGCCGGAACACCGCCTGGCCGTCGAGCAGGCTGTTCAACGTGACGCCGTCATTGGCCGCCAGGATGACGCTGGCCAGTTCCAGCGCCGGCATGCTGAGCTCGCCGCCGAGTCGCGCGGCACCCTTGGTGATGTAGTCGGCCAGCGCATGCGCGGTCTCTTCGCGCTGGACCGCGACGCGCTCGCGGGCCTCGGGATTGCGTAGCAGGAACAAGGTGAACTCGTAGCCGAGGACGGCACGGTCGGGGCCTTCCTGGGTGATGAGTTGGCTCCACCGGTCGGCGAGTTCATCGGTATCGAGGTCGTCGAGCCGGTGAAAGGCGGCGATGACGTCGGCGAACCCGTCGAGAAACTGCTGGCGCTGGCGTTCGACGACCGCGAGGAACAGTTCGGCCTTGCTGCCGAAGTGCGAGTAGATGGCGCCCCGGGTGTAGCCGGCCACGTCCGCGATGTCCTCCAGCGCGGCGCCGTCGAACCCGCGGCGAGCGAAAACCTCCTCGGCGGCGTCCAACAGCAGGCTTCGGGTGTGTTCGAGGCGTCGTTGCATCGTCCAGCGTTCGGCCACGGGTCGATCCTGCCACGGACAACGGAGAGCGATACGGGCATTGCAGGCCGGAACAGCCGTCTGAGCCAAGCCACTAATAGCCACCCTTGTATCGAATATACATAGATGTATAGTCGTGATGCCAGTCACAGGAAGGAGGCCGCCGTGCAGACAGCTCTCCCCGGGGCCTGGGTCGACACCGCCACGGCCCTCGACGACATCGGTCCCGAGCAGTACCGGATGCAGATCCCAACCGAGCGCTATACCTCCGCGGAATTCGCTGCCGTGGAGCGTGAATCGATCTGGATGAAGACCTGGCAGGTGGCAGGGCGGGTCGATGAACTCGCCGATCCCGGCGACTGGAAGCAGTACAAAATCCTCGATCAGTCCTTCATCGTGGTGCGCGGCAAGGACGACAAGATCCGCGGATTCGTTAACGCCTGCCGTCATCGCGGCAACCTGCTGTGCCCGGAGGCGCGCGGAAACACCAAGCGAAACTTCCTGTGCAACTACCACCTGTGGTCCTACGACCTGCAGGGAAAGCTCACCGGAATGCTGCGCGAGGATCTGGCGGGGCCGATCGACAAAGACGAACACGGATTGATCGAAGTTCCGGTGGACACCTTCGCCGGATTCATCTTCCTCAATCCGGACCCGCAGGCCGCTCCGCTGGCGGAGTTCATCGGCGACGAGATCGCGGCGATGCTCGCTCCCTACCATCTCGACGAGATGGTGACCGTGATGGACGTGACCGAGCGCATCGACTGCAACTGGAAGGTCGTCATGGACGCCTTCCAGGAGGGCTATCACATCAACGGCATTCACCCGCAACTGCTTCGGGTCATCAATATCGACCCCGCGACCACGCGGTATCGGTTCTTCGACCGGCACAGCGTTGCCGTTGCCCCCTTCGACGTCGTCGGGGCCGGCCCGGCCGAACAGGTCGAGGGCATCATGGTGCTGCCCGATACCTTCCCGTCGACGGCCGCCGTGCTGCCGCGCTTCAAGGAGCTGGCGGCCGAATATTCGGAACCGGATGGCGCGGTGAGCTTTCCCGGCGGGGTTACCGCACGCACGCTGCTACAGCGTGCGACGCGGGACACGTTGACCGGCATGGGCCTTGACGTCAGCGGGCTGACTGATGCGCAGATGAGTGACAGCCACGGATGGGTGCTGTTCCCCAATTTCTTCATGACGATCCGTGCCGGTGAATGCCACGTCATCATGGCATTGCCCGACCCGGACGGGGATCCCCATCGATGCATCTGGCACGTCGCCAGCTACATGTATCTCCCCGAGGAATACAAGGCGTCCTTTGTCGCCGAACCTGTCGTGGTCGACGAGCCGGGTAGCTACAAGTACTTCGAAGCTCTGCAGCAGGACTACGACCAGATGCCGCGTCAGCAGATTGGGCTGCGCAACAGCATGCTCAGCTACATGGCTCTGGTCAAAGAGGAAGTGGTGATCGCGCACTTCCACTCGGTAGTCGACAAGTGCGTCGCGGCCATGTCCGAATCCTGAAACCACCGACGAGAAGGGCGAACAGTATGGATATCCAAGAACGCATCGAGCACCATCGCCGCATGGCGGAGGCCTACCGCAACGCCTATCTGCGCCAGGGTGTTCAAGACGGTGAGACCTATGAGGCGTGGGCCTTCGCCGATGACGGTGTGTACGTCTCGCCGTATTTCACCGGAGATCAGGTCTTCTTGCTCAAGGACTTTCCCGCCGACACCGCGCAGGCCGCGACGATGGAAGCCAAGGCGTACTCGCTGACGTTTCCGGACTGGAAGCCGGCCGGCTTCAACTACTGGCCGGCCGACAACGGATTCGTGATGAAGACCCGGTGGCAGGGCACCACCAAAGACGGAACGACCATGGGCTTCTACTCCTACAGCTTCGTCGAGACCAACGACAAGGGCGAGGTGGCGCGGTGGGAGACGCACGTCAACGACGAGTACAGCCCGTTCCTCGAGGTCGCGATCGGAGTCAGCGGGCCATTTCAGGGGACCACTGAATACGTCGACGCCCTGCACCGCTGCCTGGAGAAGGCGGGAGTCTCCGTCTGATCGCCGGCGATCCGAAACCGTTACGAGAGAAGAGTATTTCACCGATGAAAGACGTTGACGCGGTCATCGACGACCATTCCGGAAGGCCGCACACCGTCCTGCGCTACACCCAGACGGTCAAGCGGCTGGCCGATGCCGCCAAGCGGCCCGGGTTCACCGCTGACGACTGGGCGCCGCTGGCGGCGCTGGTCGATACGGACGAATTCGAGCGTGTCGGCAACTTCAAAGAGGTGATGAACTGGCCGGAGTACCTTGGATTTCTGTCGAACTGGGCGCCGTCTTCCGAATGGGAGGCGTCCTTCAAGCGAATCAGTGAGATCAACGGCGTGGTCTTCCTCGAACTCGAAGAACGCAGCCAGGTAGGTGATTTCACCTCGGTGGTGAATTCGATGTCGGTATACGAGTTCAGCGAAGACGGAAAGATTCGGCACATCGATCTCTATCTGCAGATGGCGCTACCCAACATGGACATGTTGGACAGCTACCAGGCAGTGGAGATCTCGGAGTGACACCTAGATGCCCAGTGGATTAAATCAGTCGCTTGACTGATCGGGGGCGTAGCGGGTTGAGTCGAACCGCTGCGAGTGTTCCTGGCGAAGGGTGGTCGATGGTCAACGAGCTGGCGGGCAAGGCGGCGATCGTCACCGGCGGAGCCTCGGGAATCGGCCGGGGGATCGCCGAACGCTTTCTCGCCGAAGGTGCCCGCGTCCTCATCGCCGATCTGGATCCCGAGCGCGGCGAGGCGCTCGCCGGTGAACTCGGCGCCGAGGCGATCTTCCAGGTCGCCGACGTCGCCGACCCGGCCGAGGTGGGCGCGCTGGTGGAATTGGCCGTCGAGAAGTTCGGCGGACTGGACATCATGGTCAACAACGCCGGTGTGTCGGGCACCATGCACACCCGATTCCTCGACGACGACCTGGCCGATTTTCACCGCATCATGGCGGTCAACGTGCTCGGCGTGATGGCCGGCACCCGCGACGCCGCCCGTGCGATGTCCAAGACCGGCGGTGGGGCGATTCTCAACCTGACCTCGATCGGCGGCATCCAGGCCGGTGGCGGTGTGATGACATACCGCGCGTCGAAGGCTGCGGTCATCCAGTTCACCAAGTCCGCCGCAATTGAATTGGCCCACTACGACATCAGGGTCAACGCCATCGCGCCCGGCAATGTCCCGACGCCGTTCGTGGCGTCCTCGGCCGCGGCGAGCCTGGACCCGGATGCCCTCGTGCGCTACGAAACGGCGATCCGCGAGACCATGCGCGCCAATCGGCCGTTGAAGCGGGAAGGCACCGCGGCCGATGTCGCCGAGGCCGCGCTGTACCTCGCGGGTGAACGATCCCGCTACGTGACCGGCGTCGTGTTGCCGGTCGACGGCGGCACGGTGGCCGGCAAGGCGATCCTCAGCCGCAGCGACCGAAGTCGTTAAATCAATCGCTTGACTTAATTGTTGAGACCCGGTTGACTGGCGCCGTGACCACCGCTGACAGGACTGTGCGGGCAGAGCGGGCCAACGGCACGCGGGAGTCGATCCTGACCGCTGCGGAACGGCTGTTCGCCGAGCACGGGGTGTTCGCGGTCTCCAACCGCCAGGTCAGTGAGGCCGCCGGCCAGGGCAACAACGCCGCCGTCGGCTACCACTTCGGCACCAAGACCGATCTGGTGCGCGAGATCGAACGCCGGCACCGGATTCCGGTCGAACGGTTGCGCGAAGAGATGGTCGCTGATGCCGCGGACTCCGCCGACTTGCGTGACTGGGTGTCGTGTCTGGCCCGGCCGCTCACCGAACACCTTGCCGCGCTGGGGAATCCGACCTGGTATGCGCGCTTTGCCGCGCAGGTGATGGCCGACCCGGCCTACCACGACATCGTCGTGAAGGACGCGCTGAGTTCACCGTCCCTGGTACAGGTCATCGACGGCATCAACCGTTGCCTGCCGGACCTTCCGGTCCGAGTCCGTCGGGCCCGCAACGTGATGGCGCGCAATCTGCTGATGCACACCTGCGCCGACCACGAACGTGCGTTGGCCTCCGGCGCATCCACTTCGATCAGTTGGGCCGAGGCCGGGCCCGACCTCATCGACGCGATCGTGGGGTTATGGCGGGCGCCGGTCACCCCGGTTCGCCGAGGTCCGGCATGAAGGTGACCGCCGACCAGAACATCTGCGCCTCGTCGGGCCAGTGCGTCGGATTGGTACCGCGGGTGTTCGACCAGCGCGACGAGGACGGCGTCGTCGTCGTGCTCGACGACAACCCCCCGCAAGAGCTGGCCGACGCCGTTCGGCAAGCCGCCCGAGTCTGTCCGTCCGGAGCCATCCAGATCGTCGAGGAGTGAGCGTGACCGACGCAACCACCATTGCGGCCACCACGACGCCGGAGTACCCGATGAGCCGGGACGGCCGGTGCCCGTTCGCGCCGCCGCCGGAAACCATGGCGCTGGCCGACCAGCGGTCGCTGAGCCGGGTGCGGATCTGGGACGGCAGCACGCCGTGGCTGATCACCGGATACGAAGCGGTGCGCGCACTGTTCTCCGATCCTAGGGTCAGCGTCGACGACCACCAGCCCGGCTTCCCGCACTGGAACGAGATGATGCGCGCCAGTGTCGACCACCGGCCCAAGTCGGTGTTCACCACCGATGGCGCTGAGCACATCCGGTACCGGCGAATCCTGTCCCCGTCGTTGACGATGAAGCGGGTCGACGCGATGACTCCGGTGGCGCAACGGATCACCGATGAACACCTCGACGCGATCCTGGCCGGACCGCAACCGGCCGACCTGATCGAGGGATTCGCGCTGCCGATTCCCTCGCTGGTCATCAGCGAACTGCTCGGCGTGCCCTACTCCGACCACGAGTTCTTCCAGCAGCACGCCACCATGGGCGTGGACCGCAACGCCACCTCCGACGACCTCGCCGCGGGTGCCACCGAACTCTCCAAGTACCTGGTCCGGTTGCTGGAGACCCGGATGGCCGAACCGGCCGACGATATGGTCTCCGATCTGGGCAAGCGGGTGAAAAACGGTGAGCTGTCGGTGCGCGAGGCCACCCAGCTGGGCACCGGGATGCTCATCGCCGGGCATGAGACCACCGCCAATATGATCGGACTGGGCATCGTGGCCCTGCTGTGTGAGCCCGACAAGATCGCCGAGAAGACCGCAGTGTTCCGCGGCGACGACGACGCCGCGATCGCCAACGCGGTCGAGGAACTGCTGCGCTACCTGTCGATCATCCACACCGGCCAGCGTCGGGTGGCCACCGAGGACATCGAGATCGCCGGTGAGACGATCCGGGCCGGTGACGGCATCATCATCGACCTGGCGCCGGCCAACTGGGACCCGACCGTGTTCCCCGAGCCCGAGGTGCTGGACCTGGCCCGCCCGGCACGCCAGCACATGGCGTTCGGATTCGGTCCGCACCAATGCGTCGGCCAGCAGCTGGCCCGCGCCGAGATGGTGATCGCCTTCCGCACGCTGTTCCGGCGGATCCCCACCCTGAAACTGGCGGTGGGCATCGACGAGATCCCGTTCAAGAACGACCGGCTCGCCTACGGTGTCTACGAACTCCCCGTCACCTGGTAACCCGCCCGGGGATTCTTCGAGCGGGTAGCCCACCCCGCCAACGGCCCGGTTCAGCCACTCAGCGCACTGCGCGCTCGATGGAATGCACCATCTCGATCGCCGCGCCGAGGGTGGCGATCCGCTCTTCGAGGTGCTCGCCGGCCGGGTATACCCGCACGGTGTCCACCCCGGTGTCACACCAGACCTGCAGGCGGTCCCGGATCATCGAGGCGGTTCCGATGAGGGTTGTGGCCAGGACCATCTCGTCGGTGATCAGCGCGGCGGCACCCTGCCGGTCGCCGGCCTGCCAACGGTCCTTCACAGCGGTCGCGACCTCGGACCAGCCCTGGCGACTGTAGGCCTGGTTGTAGAAATTCGTGCTGGCCGAACCCATTCCGCCGAGGCTGAACGCCAGTTCGCTCTTGCGGCCGTCGACCAGCTGCTTCAGCTGCTTCTCGTCGGCGGCGAACGACACCTCGGCGCCCTGACAGATGTCCAGGTCTGCGCGGGTCCGTCCTGAGCGAGCCAGACCGTCGTCGAGGTGGGCGAAGTACGCGGTGTCGGCGCCCTCGGGGACGAAGCTGGTGCCCAGCCAGCCGTCGGCGACCTCGCCGGTCAGGCGGAGCATGGCCGGGGTCAGGCTGGCCAGATACAGCGGGATCCGGTGTTCGGCGCCCATCGACAGCCGCATCGGCCTGGCTTCGGAATCGGTGCGTGGGATCTGGAAAACTTTGCCGCTATAGGTGATTCGTTCGCCGGCGATGGCCTGCCGGATGATGTCGATGGTTTCGCGCATCCGGGCGAGCGGCCGCTCGAAGGGCTGCCCGTGGAGCCCCTCGATGACTTGGGGGCCCGAGGCGCCCAGCCCGAGCAGGAACCGTCCGCCGGAGAGGTTGGACAGCGTGATGGCGGCCTGGGCGATGGCGACCGGAGTGCGGGTGGACAGCTGAATGATGCCGGATCCCAGCTGCATTCGCTCGGTACAGGCGATGTAGTAGCCCAGTGCCGAGACGGCGTCGGAGCCCCAGGCCTCGGCGACCCAGCAGATGTCCAGGCCCATCTTCTCGGCCTCGCGGACCAGCAGCCTCTGATGCTCCCAGTTCCCGACGCCGGCGGCCTCCAGGGTTATAGCGGCGCGCATCAGCGCTCGGCACGTTGCTTGAGGTGGTCCAGGGTGGCCGTCATGCCCGCCTCGAATTCACGCAACCGGACGAACACAATCTTCTCTTCCCTGTCGGGCATCGCGGTTATGGCCAGCGAGAGCCCGGACGGCCCGGGGCCCAGCTGCATCCATTCGGTCAACCGGGTGCCGGTCCCCTCCGGGGTCAGGCTCAACCGCCAGCTGGCCGACGGGTTGTCGGCATCGCCGACCGCCCAGCCGAACACCGTCAGCGGCTCGAACTCGACCACTTCGGACATCGAAGACCATTCGCCGAGGGCTGGATGCCGGTTGTGCCCGGTGAAGCGGGCTCCCAGCCGGGGCCCGTCTTCGTTCGCCCATTCGACGCGTTGCAATTCCTGGCTGCTCTCGGCGATCGCGTGGATGTCGCTGGCCAGTTCCCAGACCCGCTCCGGCGGGGCGGCGATCCAAGTGGACACCTCCACCGTCGGTGCGTCGGCGTACACCGCTCCGGTCCACTCCATTCCGGCTTCCTCTCAGTTGCTGCCCGGGCCAGCGGCCGGGGCGGGTGATCCGCAGAACAGCGTGCGGGCGGACAGCAGTACGCGGAGTTCGCCGGCGACGTCCTCGAGCGGCTGCAGGCTCGCCCCGGTGCGGCACATGATGATCGCTCCCTGCATCGAGGCGATGCACATGGTCGCCAGGCGGCCCGCCGCATCGGCGCCCAGCCCGTCGGCCACGAAGCAGTCGATCAGCCGCGCTCTCCAGGCCTCGAAGATCCGTTCGGCATGTTTGACCAGTGGCGAGTCCGGAGCGGAGCTGACGGCAGCTGACACCACCGGACACCCGGCGGCGAAACCGGTCTCGGTCAGCATTGTGCGCCAGAAGGCGGTCAGTCGGTCGAGCACGGCGATCGGACCTCCGGCCACGGAACCGGTGATGAGTGAGCCGATCGCGTCGCCGCCGAGTTGAACGGCTTCGTCGAGGATCTGTGCGCGGCCGCCCGGGAAGTGGTGATAAATCGAGCCGCGGGGAGCCCCACTGCGGTTCACCAGGATGTCCAGGGTGATGCCGTCGGCGCCGCGTTCACGCAGCAGTTCGACGGCGGTCAGCACCATCGCCTGCCGGGTGTCCCGCGCCATCAGGCGAATATGCTAACTGACATATTCGCGAGTCAAGCGATGCCGCGGGACAGCGGCCGAACTGCGCGGATCCGCCCGATCCGGTCCCAATTTTATGATCACTCACATAGCGGCGCGGGGAGCAGCTCTAGTGGGCTGCCGCATCCAGGGCGTCCAGCGCGCCACGGGTATCCAGATCGGTGAACGCCGCGCCGTAGCGCTGCGCGAAGGCCAGGCTGATATCCGGGCGCTGCCAGTTGTCGCCACCGGACAGCGTGGCGATCCAGATCGCCAGGCCGTGCGCTGCCGAGGCGCGATAGTGCAACCAGATCTCCTCGGCTGAGGGTAGCTCCGAGTCCGGAAGGCCAAGGGCGCCACGGTATTCCTTCAGCAATGCCCGCTCGCCGGCGCGCCGGTCGTCGATGCTCAGCGCGCCCTGCAGGAAATAGCCCACGTCCAGCGAGAAATTGCCGCGCCGCACCATCTGCCAGTCCAGGAAGCCGACGTCGCCATCGGGAAGCAGGTAGGTGTTGCCGATGTGCGGATCGCCGTGCAGCAGGGTCTGTGGACCGCGGGTCAGGCCGCGGATGTAGCGGGCCCAGATGTCACCGAAGAGTTCCGCACCGCTCATCGCGGTGATCTCGGCGGAAACGGAGTTGCCCAGTCGCTGGTAGGCGATGTCCAGTGGCGCCAGCTCCAGGCCGGCGAACGGCACGAACGGCTCCACCCAATCGAGCGCCGGGTTGCCGGTGATGCGCTCTCCCCAGAAGGCGCCGTGCAACCGGGCCAGCCCGCGCACCCCGCGCGCCGCCTCGTCGATGCTGAGCGGCCGGGTCGCGTCGCGCGGGTCGGCCCCGCGGGCCACCACGTCCTCCATCAGCAGCAGAAAGTCCCGCCGCTCCTCATCGATCACAGCGCGATAGACCCTCGGATGGTCAAGGGGCAACGCAACTTGCGAGAGAAACAGCCGCGGCTCGTGGTACAGGCCGCTGGTCAGCTCGACCAGGTCGGCGTGTTCGGGATCGATCGCCTTGACGAAGACCGTGGCAGGTCCATCGCCCGTCGCGTAACGCAGCGCCAGGCGTGCCCGGCGGTTGGTGCCGTCGTCGCGATTCGCGACCGAGACCGCATCCACCACCGCACCGGGGTGATGACCGCTGATGGCAGCGGTCATCCACTCCGGTGAGATCGCCTCCCAGCTGTCGGGAGTTGCGGGCGCGGCTATTTCAGGCAGCTTCCCGCGTCGATCGGCAAGGTGACGCCGGTGATGTAGCGGGCCTCCTCGGAGGTGAGAAACAGCACCGCGTTGCTGATGTCCACCGCGTCCACCCAGGGAATCGGCAGGGTGTGGAACATCTGGCAGATCGGCGCCATGTCGTCGGGGCCCGGGTTCTCCAGGTCCGGGCGGAACATCTTCCAGGTGCCCTCGTTCATGATCATGCCGGTGCTGACATGGGTGGGATGCACGCTGTTGACGCGAATGTTGTGTTGCCCCAACTCGACGGCGAAGGAGCGCATGATGCCCACCACTCCGTGTTTGGCGGCGACGTAGTTGCCGCAGTGCGGATAGGCCTTCAGCCCGCCGACGGAGCTCGTCAGGACGATCGAGCCGCCCTTGCCGCCGGCAATGAGGTGTGGGACACCGGCTTTGACAGTCTTCCACACGCCCGACAGGTTCACGTCGATCATTTCCTGCCAGTCGTGTTCGCTGCACTGGTCCAGGGTGTCGCCGCCGTTGCCGATGCCGGCGTTGGCAACGATGATGTCCAGGCCGCCCAACTCCTCCACGCCGGCGTCCACCGCGGCCTTGAGGGCGTCATAGTCGCGCACATCGACCTCGGCGGTGAAGATCCGGCGGTTCAGCGACTTGACCAGGTCGGCGGTCTCGGCCAGCTCCTCCGGGGTGGCCGGCGGGATGGGCGAATCCTTGACGACCGGCTTACAGGCGTCGATCGCGATGATGTCAGCGCCCTCCTGGGCCAACCGCACCGCGTGGCTGCGGCCCTGCCCGTGTGCCGCACCGGTGATGAATGCGACCTTGCCTTCAACACGTCCAGTCATTGGAAACCTCAATCCTTTTGTCGCGGACAAATTCTCGAAAACTACGGGGTTCAGGGAATGATCGTCGGCATGGAGGCCCAGCCCCGCACCGTCGACGTCGGCGAGAGCTGGGCGTGGGTCAGGTCGACCTCCCACTCGGGGAAACGCTTGAGGATCTCCTCGATGGCGATCCGCGTCTCCAAGCGGGCCAGCGCGTTGCCGACGCAGAAGTGGGTGCCGTAACCGAAGCTCAGGTGCGGGCGGCGGTCCCGGTGGATGTCGAAAGTGTCTCCGTCGGGCGGGAACCGGCGGTGATCCCGGTTGGCCGCACCGATCATCAGCAGCATCGCGGATCCTTCGGGCACGGTCTGGCCGTAGTACTCCACATCACGGGTGACGTAGCGGGCCGCATGCAGTGCCGGCGGTTCGAACCTGAGCAGCTCCTCGACCGCCCGCGGAATCAGTGCCGGCTTCGCCGCCAGGTCGGCCCGCTGGTCGGGGTGCTCGGCCAGCACCTTGCCCGTCCAGCTGATCAGCCGGGTGGTGGTTTCACTGCCGGCGGTGGCCAGCACCATCAGGATCAGGTGCAGTTCCTCGCCGGTCAATCGGCGCCGGGTGCCGGTTTCGTCCTCGAACTCGGCGTTCATCAGCTCGGTGATCAAGTCGTCCGAGGGGTTCTTGGCGCGCCAGTCGATCATGTCGACGAACACGTCGCCGGTGGCGAACGGACCGTCGGGATTGTCGGTCATCTTCTCGCCCGGCGCGGTGCGGATGGGGGCGTCGCCGTGATCGGTGACGGTTTGCTGCTGCTCTTCGGGAATGCCCAGCAGCATCCCGATCACGCGCATCGGCATCTCCGCACCGAGGTCGTTGACGAAGTCGAACCGACCGGTGCCCACCAGTGGGTCCAAACAGCGCGCACAGTACTCCCGGATCTGTGATTCCAGGGCGCTCATCCGGCGTGGGGTGAACATCCCGGTCAGCAGATTGCGGTGGATGTCGTGGACCGGCGGATCCTCGAACACCAGGATTCCCCGCGGAATCTCCATGCCGGACTTGACGATCTCCAGAACGGCGCCCTTGCCCGAACTGAACGTCTGGTGGTCGGAGAACGCGGCGTGCACATCGTCGAACCGGCTCAGCGCATAGAAGTCCTGTTCTTCGTTGTAATACAGCGGCTTCTCTTCGCGGAGCCGACGGAACGTCGGGTACGGATCGTGGTTGAGTTCGATGTCGTACGGGTCGTAGTCCACTTCACTGGTGTTGGCGGTGGTCACCGTCATGGCTGTCGGTCCCTTGGGTCAGCAGAGCTGCGTCAGAGCCCGGCGGGGACGGGCGCCGCCACCGGTGTGAACTGCAGGTGCAGCTCGGTCAAGCCCCGCAGGATGAAGGTCGGCTCGAAACTGAACCGACGGTCGCCGGCCGGACCGTGCTGCGACTCGTCGAGCCGGATGTCGGTCATCCGGTCCAGGAGGCGTTCCAGCGAGATTCGGCTCTCGGACCGGGCCAGTGGCGAACCCGGGCAGGTGTGGGTACCGCGGGCGAACGCCAGGTGCTCGCGAACATTGGGTCGGTCGATCCGGAATTCGTGCGGGTTCTCGAACTTGCGCGGGTCGCGGTTGATCGCCCCGGGGAACATCACCACGACGGTGCCGGCCTTCAGCTCGACCCCACCCAGCGTGGTGGTCTTGCGCACCAGCCGGGGGTCGCTTTTGACCGGGCTCTCCATCCGCAGCGTTTCCTCGAGGAAGTTCGGGATCTTGCTGCGGTCCTCGAGCAGTTGTGCGACGAGGCTCGGGTCCTCGGCCAGGAACCGCAACGCCGCGCTGAGCAGTTTGGTGGTGGTCTCCTGCCCGGCCGCGAACAGGAAGGTGGCACTTTTGACCACGTCGGCGATCTCGGGGATCGAACCGTCCTCGTAGGTGGCGGTGGCCAGGTCGGTCAGCACATCGCCGCGCGGAGTCTCCCGCCGGTCATTGAGGTACCGGCTGAACTTGTCATCCAGCCAGGCCAGCGGGTCGTGGGCCAACTCTTCGTGATCGAGCGAACCGATGCGCGCGCCCGGTTGTGGTGCACCCAGCACCTCCTGGAACGCCGGCCGGTCCTCTTCGGGCACGCCGAGCAGGTCGGCGATCACCAGCAGCGCGAACGGCCTGGCGTACTCGGAGAGGAATTCGCACGTGCCACGGTCGATGAAATACTCCAGCTGCCGGTCGGCCAGGCGCCACATGAAGTCCTGGTTCTCTTTGAGGCGCTTCGGGGTCAGCAACCGGTTCAGCAGCGACCGGGCCTTGGTGTGCATCGGCGGGTCCATGGTCACCATGTGCTCGCTCATCGGCATCTCGTGGCGGTGCGCCTCGATCAGCTCGCTGATGTCGTCACCCTCGGGGGTGAATGGCAGCGGTGGGAAGGGACCGCCCACCGCCACCAGGTTCGAGTAGGTGTCGGAGTCCCGGTAGACCTCGTTTGCCTCTTCGTGACCCGTCACCGCGACCACGTCGTAGGCGTTGAGCCGGGTGACCGGGTGCTTGGCCCGCAGGTAGTCGAAGTAGGGGTGCGGGTCGGGAATCAGGGTCTGATCGGTGAAGAAATCGATCGTGTCGAAGTCGGTCAAGGGAGACCTCTCTGCTGAATGGCCTGACAAGTGCTGTGCACCTGCTTAGCATGACGGGGTTGAAGGGTCAAGAGATAGGCGGCATTACGCTGGCCGCCGGACGTGTAAAGGTGGACGCCGATGATGCGGAGTAGACGAGATGTCCGATTCGGATAAGGGGCAGCGCAGGATTGGGGCCCCGGATGCCAAGAACCGGACGCTGCTGCTCGACGCCGCGGAGCGGCTTCTGGTGACCGCCGGCGCAGGTGGTGTCAGTTCGCGCCGGGTCGCTGAGCAGGCCGGCCTCAAGCATCAACTCGTGCACTACTACTTCCGGACCATGGACGACCTGTTCCTGGCGGCATTCCGCCGGCGTGGTGATCAGGGTTTGCAAGAGCAGGCCGCGGTGCTGGAATCGCCGCAGCCGCTGTGGGCGCTGTGGCGATTCAACAACGACACGGCCGGGACCGCGCTGACCATGCAGTTCATCGCGTTGGCCAACGAGCGTGAGGCGCTGCGAGCCGAGATCGCCAGCTACGCGGAACGGCTTCGCGCCGAACAGATCGAGGCGGTCGCCGGACTGCTGGAGCGCTATGGCATCGACGCGGAGGAGTTTCCGGCAACGGTGTTGACGGTGCTGATGACCAGCGCCTCGCGGATGCTGATCATCGAACAGGAGGCGCTGGGCATGACCCTCGGCCATGCCGAGACCGTCGAGTTCGTCGAGCGCTGGCTGCGCCGGCTCGAGGGCGCGGCCCCACCGCTTGCCTCGGCCGACGGCACTGCACTGTCGTCGGCGACGGTCTAGCACTAGCTTTTCGCTCTGCCCTGCTGCAGTCGATCCGCGGCCGCCCAATGCTCGTCGGAGACCCAGAGCCGGGCGAACGCCGCCACCGCCTCGTCCGCCGATGCGCCGGCGAGCACCCGCTTGACCTCAGCCGCCGACGGGTTGGCCAGCGACCGCGCCAATCCACGCCATTCGGCCTCAAACGACTCCCGGGGCACCACCCGGTTCACCAGCCCGATCCGTTCGGCCGCCGGGGCGTCCAGCATGGTTCCGGTGCCGGCCAGCAACAACGCCTGACTGCGCCCGACCAGTGCCGCCAGTCGCTCGGCGCCACCCCAGGCCGGCATGATCGCCAGCGACACCTGATTGAACGCGATCTTGACGTCGGCGGCGGCGATGCGGATATCGGCCGCGACCGCGACCTCGGCGCCGCCCCCGAGGGCGTGGCCGTTCAGCGCTGCGATCACCGGGACGGGGAAAGCCGCGATCCGGTCGCACAGCAACCGCATCCGCCACGCCATGGCCTGCGCGTCGGGTTCGGTGCGGATGGCGGCAAGTTGCTTGAGATCGCCGCCCGAGACGAAGGCACGGTCGCCGCCGCCGGTGATGACCAGGGCCTGCGCGGCGGCTACCGCGTCAAGCGCACGATCGAGTTGGTCCATCGTCTCCGGGGCGATCGCGTTACGCGCTTGGGGACGATCGATCGTGATGACCGCCAATCCTTCATCCAGCTCGACATCAACCATGACTCTCCAATGAAGATATTGGCATTCTCGAATTAGGAGAATAACATCACGGCGTCATGAGAAAGATTCCCGACGACCTGGTGCGGCACTACCAAGCCTCCGGCTGGTGGACCCGCGAGACCCTCGGTGACCTGCTCAGTCAACGCCTCTCCGATACGGCCGGCGGCCGATTCGAGGTGCACTCCGCGGTCCGCCCGTGGCTCGGCACGTTCGGCGACGTGGAGCGGACCGCGCGCCGGCTGGCGGCCGGGCTTCGGGCCCGTGGCGTCGGCCCCGGTGACGTGGTGGCGTTCCAGCTGCCCAACTGGATGGAGGCCGCTGCAACCTTCTGGGGGGCGGCGTTCCTGGGTGCGGTGGTGGTGCCGATCGTGCATTTCTACGGGCCCAAGGAACTGGGGTACATCCTTTCTGCCAGCAAGCCGCGGGTGTTCATCACCGCAGCAGAGTTCGGGCGGATGACTTTTGCGCCCGAACTCTGCGCCGACGTCCCGATCGTCGGGGTGGTGGGCGGGAGCGGCGACGGGGCGGTGGGCCGAGACTTCGACGACCTGCTCGCCGACGAGCCGATGGCGGGCACGCTCGCCGCCGACCCCGCTGCGCCGGCGCTGATCGCGTTCACCTCCGGTACAACCCGAAACCCCAAGGGCGTCATACACAGTCACCAGACGCTCTGCTGCGAGACACGCCAGCTGCTCGACAACTATCCCAAGGACCGCGGTCGGCAACTCACCGCAACTCCGGTCGGGCACTTCATCGGGATGCTCAGCGTCTTCCTGATTCCGGTGCTGGAGGGGTCGCCGATCGACCTCGCCGACATCTGGGATCCCGCGCGGGTGCTGACCTTGATGGCCGACCAGGGCGTGTCGATCGGCGGCGGCCCACCGTATTTCGTCACCAGCCTGCTGGACCATCCGGACTTCACCGCCGAGCACCTGCGCCATATCCGCCACGTCGGCCTCGGCGGAGCGACGGTCCCCGCCGCGGTCACCCGCCGGCTGGCCGATCTGGGCATCTTCGTCTACCGCTCCTACGGCAGCACCGAACATCCGTCGATCTCCGGTTCGCGCCTCAGTGCCCCGGAGGACAAGCGATTGTTCACCGACGGCGATGCGCGGCCGGGCGTGGAGATCCGGCTGGCCGCCGACGGAGAAATTCTGAGCCGCGGCCCCGACCTGTGCCTGGGCTACACCGACGACGCCCTGACCGAGGCGGCGTTCGACGCCGACGGCTGGTACCACACCGGGGATGTCGGCGTGCTCGACGCCGATGGATATCTGACCATCACCGATCGCAAGGCCGACGTGATCATCCGCGGCGGCGAGAACATCAGCGCGGTGGAGGTCGAAGAGGTGCTGCTGGTGATGCCGGCCGTTGCCGAGGCGGTGGTGGTCGCGGTGCCGGATGCCCGACTGGGGGAGCGGGCGGCTGCGGTCGTCCGCCTCAAGCCCGGCTGTGTGGTGCCGACGATGCCGGAGCTACGTGCGCACTTCGAGCGCCACGGCGTGGCGCGGCAGAAGTGGCCGGAGGAACTCCACGAGGTCGCCGACTACCCGCGCACCGCCAGCGGCAAGGTGCAGAAGTACGTGGTGCGTCAGCACCTGGCCGGTGAGGTTGCACCGAACAGAGCATGAGAATATGATTCTCACGAGCCGAAAAGGAGCATTTCATGGGTCAACTGTCACACCGCGTCGAAATCCCCTTCCCGTTGTTCGACGCGGACAACCACCTCTATGAGCCGCCGGAGGCGCTGACCAAGTACCTGCCCAAGGAGTACAAGGACATCGTCCAGTACGTCGAGATCAAGGGACGCACCAAGATCGCCATCCGCGGTCAGATCAGCGAGTACATCCCGAATCCGACGTTCTCGGTGGTGGCCAAGCCGGGTGCGTGGGAGGAGTACTTCAAGTTCGGCAACCCCGACGGCAAGAGCCGGCGCGAGCTGTTCGGCGAGCCGATGAAGGCGATTCCGGCGTTCTTCGAACCGGCGCCGCGGCTGGCCCTGATGGACGAGCTGGGCATCGACCGGGCGCTGATGATCCCGACGCTGGCGAGCCTGGTCGAGGAGCGGTTGCGCGACGACCCGGTCGCGATCCACGTCATCGTCCACGCGCTCAACCAGTGGCTCGACGAGGTCTGGGGCTTCAACTACAAGAACCGCATCTTCACCACGCCGGTGATCACCCTGCCCATTCTCGACAAGGCCATCGAGGAGCTGGACTGGGCCGTCGAGCGCGGCGCCCGCGCCATCCTGATCCGCCCGGCGCCGGTGCCCGGCTTCCGCGGCCCGCGCTCCTTCGCGTTGCCCGAGTTCGACCCGTTCTGGGCGCGGTGCGTCGAGCACGACGTGTTCGTCGCGATGCACTCGTCGGACAGCGGCTACTCGCGCTACACCTCCGAGTGGGACGGCGGAGCCCAGGAGATGCTGCCGTTCCAGACCAACGCCATGTCGATCCTCAACGAGTGGCGCCCGATCCAGGATGCGGTGGCCTCCTGGGTGATTCACGGCGCGCTGTTCCGGCACCCCAAGCTCAAGGTGGGGATTATCGAGGCCGGCTCGAAGTGGATGGCCCCGCTGCTGGAATCGATGGCCGAGGTGTACAAGAAGGCTCCCGAAGCCTTCCCGGGCAACCCGATCGAGGAGATCAAGAACCGGATCTACGTCAGCCCGTTCTACGAGGACGGCATCGACGACCTGGTCAAGCTGATCGGTGTGGACCAGGTGCTCTACGGCTCCGACTGGCCGCACCCGGAGGGGCTGGGCGAGCCGACGCACTATGTGACGGCGCTGTCGCACCTTTCGGTCGAGGATCAGGCCAAGATCATGGGCGGTAACCTCGCTCGCCTCGTCACCGTTTAGGGGTGTCTCGCTGGCAGACCATCCCCGAGATGGTCTTGAGCGCCGGCGATCGCTTCGGGGACGCCGAGGCGATCGCCGACGGCCCGGTACGGCTGAGCTTCACTCAGCTCGCCGACCGGGTCCGGTGCGCCGCAGGGGCGTTCGCCGAGGCGGGCATTGCCAAAGGTGATCGGGTGGCGATCTGGGCGCCCAACTCCGCGGAGTGGATCATCGCCGCATTCGGCCTGCTGACCGCCGGCGGCGTACTGGTCCCGGTCAACACCCGGTTCAAGGCCGCGGAGGCCGACGACGTCATCCGCCGCAGTGGGGCCAAGCTGGTGTTGATCGAAAAGGGCTTCCTCGGCCTGGATTTCACCGCTTCGCCCGGCATTCCGGTGATCGACCTCAAATCGGATTTCCTGAGTTCGGGCGCCCCGCTCCAGCGCACGGTCGAGGGTGCCGACATCGCCGACATCATCTTCACCTCGGGCACGACCGGTCGGCCCAAGGGCGTGATGATGAGCCATCAGCAGAATCTGCGGCTCTACGCCGAATGGTGCGACCTGGCCGATCTGCGCGAGGGTGACCGCTACCTGATGGTCAACCCGTTCTTCCACACCTTCGGCTACAAGGCGGGCTGCATCGCCGCATGCATCCGGGGAGCCACCATGCTCCCGGTACGGGTCTTCGACGTCGATGCCGTGCTGAAACTCGTTGAAACCGAACGCATCACCATGCTGCCCGGGCCGCCGACGTTGTATCAGTCACTGCTGGACGCAGCCCCCGGACGCGACCTGTCATCGCTGCGAGCCGCGGTCACCGGTGCCGCGGACATCCCGGTGGATCTCATCCGCCGGATCCGCAGCGAACTGCCTTTTCAGTCCATCATGACCGGATACGGGCTCACCGAAGCCGGCACGGTGACGGCCTCGCGCCGCGGCGACTCCTTCGAGGACATCGCGACCACGGCCGGGCGGGCCTGCGAGGACATTGAGGTACGGATCGCCGGCGATGCCGAATCGGGCGAGGTGCTGGTGCGCGGCTACAGCGTGATGGCCGGCTATCTCGACGACCCGCAGGCGACCGCCGAGGCAATCGACTCCGAAGGCTGGTTGCACACCGGGGATGTCGGGACCATCGACGCGGCTGGTCGGTTGCGGATCGTCGGACGCCAGAAGGACATGTTCATCGTCGGCGGATTCAACGCCTACCCCGCCGAGATCGAGGGCTTCCTGCTGGAGCATCCCGCCGTCGCGCAGGTTGCGGTCATCGGCGTGCCCGACCAGCGCCTCGGCCAGGTGGGCAAGGCGTTCGTGGTGAAAGATGCCTCGGCCGCACAGACCTCCGAATCGGATCTGATCGCGTGGAGCCGAGACCGGATGGCCGGCTTCAAGGCTCCGCGCTACGTATCGTTTGTGGACCGCTTGCCGCTGAACGCCACCGGCAAGGTGGACAAGGGACAACTGGAGACCGAGCCCGGGGCGTGAGGCGCCATGTACGTCTGCCTGTGTGCCGGGGTCACCAGTCAGCAGGTGATCGATGCCGTCGAGGCCGGCGCATCGACCACCAAGCAGGTGGGTGAGCGCACCGGCGCGGGCACGGTGTGCGGACGCTGCCGAAACAATATCCGCGCGCTGATAGCGACGACTCGCGGCGAACCCCAATCACTGACTTGAGCCATCCGTAGCGCACCGGTCATCGTGTGGTGAACAGCCGGGCGACCTCGCCGGGCCGTACCTTCATCGCCTCATTGCGCGGCAGCGCGTCGACCACGACAATGCTGACCGGCACATGATGGCTCGGAAGCGTCTCCCGCACCAGGGCTTTCAGTTCGTCCTCCGACGGCCGCGGCAAGCCGTGCCGCAGCTCGACTGCGGCGGCCGGTACCTGACCCAGGCGGCGGTCGGGAATGCCGACCACGCAGGCGTCGCGAACGCCCGGATGTGAGACCAACACGGCACGCACCGTCTCCGGCAGGATCTTGAAACCACCGCGGTTGATCGCGCCGTCCGCCCTGCCGTGAAGCGTGACGAACCCGTCGGCATCCACCGACGCGAGATCGGTGGTGCGGATCCACTGCTGCCCGATCACCCGCACCCGGGCCTCCAGAACCCCGTGCTCGCCGACGGGCAGTGCGATGCCGGTGTCCGCATCGACGATACGAACCTGCACGCCCGGCAGGGGCTTGCCGGAACTGGCGGGCTTCCTATCGCGGTACTGCTGATACAGCTCCGGAGTCCAGGCGCAGACCGAGCCGGCGAATTCCGTTGCGCCGTATGCCCAGAGCAGCGGTATCCCGTAGCGGCTCTCGAATTCATCGCGTAGCTCCGGGACCAGCGGGCCGGAACCCCCGGGTAGATACTCCAGCGAGGCCAGATCCGCTTTGGCGACGTCGGCATCGAGCAGCATCCGCAGCATTGCGGGCTGGACGCCCGTCCGTCTGATCCGGTAGGTCTTGACCGCCCGCACCCACTCCTCGACGGTGAACTTCTCCAGCAACACCATCCGCTTACCGATGTAGGGACCGGCCAGCAGTTGACAGACGCCGATGCTGCCGAACGGCCAATACACCAGTTCGGGTGGATCCTCGGGGGAGGGGCTCTGACCCACGGTCATGGTCAGCACCGTGTGCTGCAGCGCCGATGTCGGTATCGGCACCCGTTTGGGCGCGCCGGTGGTGCCGCTGGTCAGGATGTGCAGGCCGGCCTTGAGTGCGGGGTCGGGCCGGACTTGGCTGACTTGTCTTCGCCGGGAGACGGTTTCCACAGCGAGCGGCTCGGGGATCAGGGCGAGTCCGGCGGCGCCGATCTGCGTGGCGGCCCGGCGCACCGGGGCGCTCCAGTCCTGCCGGTCGGCCAGGATCGCCGGCAGTCGCAGCTCGGTGATGTCGCGCGCAATGGATTCGGCCGCTTGGTAGGAGTAGATCATCGCGACCGGACGACCGGCGGCGATGAACCCCAGGATGGCGGCAGCGTGCGGCACCCGGTTGCGCACCACTACACCGACCGGTTCGCCGGGCGCGATCCCCGCCCGGACCAGTTGGTCTTCCACCGACGCGATGTAGCCGGTGATGTCGTTGCCGGAGTACCACGTTCGCTCGAACTCGAGGCATGGCGCTGCGCCGTAGCTGTTCAGGCCCGCGGACAGCGCCGCGCAGAACCGGTCCATGGCCGCCTCAGTACTGGGTGGACCCCAGATCGACCGGGATTCGTGATGCGGTGACCATGCGTGATTCATCGCTGGCCAGCCAGCAGGCAGCGTCGGCGATATCTTCCGGCTCGGCAATGTAGTCGGGCAGGAACGGCGTCACCATGTTCATCAGGCCGGGGTTGGTCTCGTTGGCTGTGTTCAACGCCGCCATCATGTCGCCGGTGCCCATCGGGGTGTTGACCGCACCCGGGTGCAGGCTGTTCACCCGAATCGAATGCTTACCCAGTTCGGCGGCGAACCCGCGGGCCATCCCGGTGACGGCGTGCTTGCTGGCCGTGTAGTGCACCATGAACGGCTGCATCTTGATGCCGGCCGCCGAGCTGATCAAGATGATCGACCCGCCCCGGCCGCCGTCGATGATGTGCTGCGCGCCGGCCATCACCGTATTCCAGGTGCCGGTTACGTTGACGTCCATCACATCGCGAAATGACTCCGGGGTGATGGTGTCCCAGACCTGCGGCGCGGTGATGCCGGCGTTGGCGACGATGATGTCCAGGCGTCCCAATGCGGCCACGCCGGCATCGACGGCTTCGCGCAATCCGTCGTAGTCGCGGGTGTCGACAACCGAGGACACGATGCGCCGGCCGGTGGCTTCCACCAGTCGCACCGTTTCGGCCAGCTCCTCCGGGCTCGCCGAGTCATACGGCACGCAGTCCGGGAGTTTGCCGGCCACATCGATCGCGATGATGTCGGCACCCTCGGCCGCCATCCGCACCGCATGCGCGCGGCCCTGCCCGCGCGCCGCGCCGGTGATGAAGGCCACCTTGCCCGTGAGTCGTCCCGTCATTCTCGATGCCCCTGTCGTTGATTGATGCTGTTGGTGTTTCACGCTTGGCGTTGCGCCGCTTTGACCAGACCCGAGCCGATGATCAGCCGTTGGATCTCGCTGGTGCCTTCGTACAGCCGCAGCAGCCGGACATCGCGGTAGATACGTTCGACCGGTACCCCGCGCATGTAACCGGTGCCGCCGTGGACCTGCACCGCGAGATCGGCCACCTTGCCGGCCATCTCGGTGCAGAAGAGTTTGGCCGCGGACGGGGCGATCCGCCGGTCTTCGCCGGTGACCCACATCCGTGCCGCGTCGCGAACCATGGCCCGGCCGGCCAGCACGCCGGTCTGCTGGTCGGCGAGCATCGCCTGCACCAGTTGGAAATTGCCGATCGGAGTGCCGCCCTGGGTGGCGCTGGCGGCATAGGCCACCGACTCGTCGAGGGCACGGTGGGCGGCGCCGACCGCCAGGGCGGCGATGTGCACCCGGCCGCGCGCCAGCGAGGTCAGTGCCGCCCGGTAGCCGAGATCTTCGCTGCCGCCGACGAGTGCCGAGTCGGGGACGCGCACGCCGGTGAAGCTGACGTCGGCGGTCCAGGCGCCCTCCTGGCCCATCTTGGCGTCCTTGGCGCCCACCTCGACACCGGCGGCGTCAGCGGGAAGCAGGAAGACCGCGATACCGGCGCCCTGTTCGTCGGCCGGGCGGGTGCGCGCGAAGACGATGAACAGATCGGCTGTCGGCGCATTAGTGATGAATCGCTTCTGGCCGGTGATCAACCAGTCCGAACCGTCGCGGACCGCTTTGGTCAGCAGCCCGGCCGGGTTGGAGCCCGCGCCGGGTTCGGTGAGCGCGAAGGAGGCGACGACGTCACCGGTGGCGATGCCTGCCAGCCACCGTGACTTCTGTTCGTCGGTTCCGAACCCGACCAGTACCTGACCGGCGATCCCGTTGTTGGTGCCGAACATCGAGCGCACCGCCAGCGACGTATAGCCCAACTCCATGGCCAGTTCGACGTCCTGGCGAAGGTCCAGGCCCAGGCCGCCCCACTGCTGCGGTATGGCGTAGCCGAACAGGCCCATCGCCTTGGCCTGCCGGCGCAGGTCGTCGGGAACCCGGTCGTCGGCGAGGATCTCGGATTCGCGAGGTACGACGGAGCTGCGGACGAAATGGCGGGTCTGGGCCAGGATCTCAGCGAAATCCTCGTCGCTGACTTCACTCATCGACGGCGCTTCTCCTTATCCCCGACAGATGCACGACCGGTTACCGACGACGATCATATATGAAATATGATGGCGCAAACATTTGAGGGAAGGTGGGTGATCGAGTGTCTTTGCTGACCGGTCAGACGGCGGTAGTCACCGGCGGTGCTCAGGGTCTGGGTTTCGCCATCGCGGAGCGATTCATCGCCGAAGGGGCCCGGGTGGTGCTCGGTGATCTGAACCTCGCGGCCACCGAAGATGCGGCGGCACAACTGGGCGGCCCCGACGTGGCGTTGGCGGTGCGCTGCGATGTCACCCGGGCCGCCGATGTCGACGCGATGCTCGCCGTCGCGGTGGAGAAGTTCGGCGGGCTGGACATCATGGTGAACAACGCCGGAATCACCCGGGACGCCACCATGCGCAAGATGACCGAGGAGGACTTCGACCAGGTCATCTCCGTGCACCTCAAGGGCACCTGGAACGGACTGCGCGCGGCCGCCGCGATCATGCGAGAACAGAAGCGCGGCGCGATCGTCAACATGTCCTCGATCTCGGGCAAGGTCGGCATGATCGGCCAGACGAACTACTCGGCGGCCAAGGCCGGCATCGTCGGCATGACCAAGGCCGCCAGCAAGGAACTGGCGTACCTGGGCGTGCGGGTGAATGCGATCCAGCCGGGTCTGATCCGTTCGGCGATGACCGAGGCGATGCCGCAGCGCATCTGGGATTCCAAGGTGGCCGAGGTGCCCTTGGGTCGGGCCGGTGAGCCCGAGGAGGTGGCCAACGTAGCGCTGTTCCTGGCCTCCGGTCTGTCCTCCTACATGACCGGCACGGTGCTCGAGGTGACCGGCGGCAGGCACCTATGAGCCTCCGGGAGGCGGTGATCTGCGAACCGGTCCGGACCCCGATCGGCCGGTATGGCGGGATGTTCGCCTCTCTGACCGCCGTCGACCTCGGCGTCGCCGCGCTCAAAGGCCTCCTGGACCGCACCGCTCTGCCCGCCGATGCCATCGACGACGTGGTGCTGGGGCACTGCTATCCCAACAGTGAGGCGCCGGCCATCGGACGGGTGATCGCGTTGGATTCCGGTCTGCCGGTGACGGTCCCGGGTATGCAGGTCGACCGCCGCTGCGGTTCGGGTCTGCAAGCGGTGCTGCAGGCCTGCCTGCAGGTCGGCAGCGGCGATTGCGACGTGGTGATCGCCGGCGGCGCCGAGAGTATGAGCAACGTGGCGTTCTACTCCACCGACATGCGCTGGGGCGGGGCTCGCGGCGGGATTCAGGTGCACGACGGCTTGGCGCGCGGACGGACGACCGCGGGTGGCCGGCACCATCCGGTGCCGGGCGGCATGCTGGAGACCGCCGAGAACCTGCGCCGGGAGTACGGCATCTCCCGCGATGAACAGGACGAGCTGGCGGTGACCTCGCACCGGCGTGCGGTGGCGGCTCAGCAGTCCGGCGTGTTCGCCGAAGAGATCATCGGTGTCACCGTGCGGTCCCGCAGCGGTGAGGAGCGCATCGACACCGACGAGCATCCCCGGGCGGACACTACGGTGGAATCGCTGGCCAAGCTGAAACCTGTTCTGGGCAAAAGTGA
Organism: Mycobacterium sp. IDUB_21; assembly: GCF_055419425.1. Classification (NCBI taxonomy): domain Bacteria; kingdom Bacillati; phylum Actinomycetota; class Actinomycetes; order Mycobacteriales; family Mycobacteriaceae; genus Mycobacterium; species Mycobacterium sp. IDUB_21. Next base: position 339,205 of record NZ_JBVAXQ010000001.1, read on the forward strand.
TCCGGAAGCCACCGTGACCGCGGGCAACTCCAGCGGCCAGAACGACGCGGCTTCGATGTGCGTGGTGACCACCCCTGAGAAGGCCGAGCAGCTGGGCCTGACCCCATTGGTGCGGCTGGTGTCGTGGGGCGTGGCGGGTGTGCCGCCCAACGTCATGGGAATCGGCCCGGTGCCGGCCACCGACGTCGCGCTGCACAAAGCTGGGCTTCGCCTTGCCGACATCGACCTCATCGAGCTCAACGAGGCCTTTGCCGCCCAGGCCCTCGCGGTGATGGCCGAGTGGAAGTTCGCTGCCGCGGAGCGAGAGCGGACCAACGTACACGGGTCGGGAATCTCGCTGGGGCATCCGGTGGGCGCCACCGGCGGGCGGATGCTGGCCACGCTGGCCCGCGAGTTGAATCGGCGCGGTGCCCGTTACGGGCTGGAGACCATGTGCATCGGTGGCGGCCAGGGACTCGCCGCGATCTTCGAAAGGGTCGGGCCGTGACCAAACTCGCTCAAACCCTGGGGCTCACCGAGTTTCAGACCGAAATCCTGGCCACCGTCCGCAGGTTCGTGGACAAGGAAGTCATTCCGGCGGCGGCCGAGCTGGAGCCCAGCGACACCTACCCGCAGGCCATCGTCGATTCGATGCGCGAGATGGGCCTGTTCGGCCTGATGATCCCCGAAGAATATGGCGGGCTCGGCGAATCACTGCTCACCTACGCGCTGTGCGTCGAGGAGCTGGCTCGCGGCTGGATGAGTGTCTCCGGTGTGCTGAACACCCATTTCATCGTCGCCTACATGCTGCGCCAGCACGGCACCGACGAACAGAAGCAGCGTTTCCTGCCGCGGATGGCGACCGGTGAGACCCGCGGTGCGTTCTCCATGTCCGAGCCCGAACTGGGATCCGACGTCGCAGCGATCCGCACCCGCGCCACCCGGGGAGCGGACGGTGGATACACCATCAGCGGACAGAAGATGTGGCTGACCAACGGCGGCAGCTCCACCCTGGTCGCCGTGCTGGTACGCACCGATGAGGGCGCCGACCGAGCGCACCGTAACCTGACCGCCTTCCTGGTGGAGAAGCCGGTCGGATTCGGCGAAGTCCTACCCGGACTGACCATTCCGGGCAAGATCGACAAGCTCGGCTACAAAGGCATCGACACCACCGAGCTGATATTCGACGAGTACACCGCCGCGGCCGACGACGTCCTGGGCGGGGCACCCGGTCAGGGCTTCTTCCAGATGATGGACGGCATCGAGGTGGGCCGGGTCAATGTGTCGGCCCGGGCTTGCGGGGTGGGAATCCGGGCCTTCGAACTGGCGGTGCGTTACGCCCAGCAGCGCGAAACCTTCGGCAAACCGATCGCTGAGCATCAGGCGATCGCATTCGAACTCGCCGAGATGGCCACCAAAGTCGAAGCGGCGCACCTGATGATGGTCAACGCCGCCCGGCTCAAGGACTCCGGGGAACGCAACGACGTCGCCGCCGGGATGGCCAAATACCTGGCCAGTGAATTCTGCTCGGAGGTGACCCAGCAGAGCTTCCGGATTCACGGCGGCTACGGCTACTCCAAGGAGTACGAGATCGAACGGCTGATGCGCGACGCCCCGTTCCTGCTGATCGGCGAGGGCACCAGCGAGATCCAGAAGCAGATCATCAGCAAGCGACTGCTCGCCGACTACCGGATCTGACCGGTGAGTGCTCCCGACTTCCCGGTGCGGTCGCAGCTCTCCGAGGATGTGGCCCGCTTCGTGCGCAAGCGAATCTTCAATGGGGACTATGCCGCCGGCGAATACGTGCGGCTGGACCAGCTGGCGGCCGAGTTGGGCGTCAGTGTGACCCCGGTGCGCGAGGCACTGTTCGGGCTGCGCGCCGAAGGGCTGCTCGACCAGCAGCCGCACCGCGGCTTCGTGGTGCTTCCGGTGACGCAACGCGACATCACCGACGTCTCCGATGTCCAGGCGCACATCGGCGGTGAACTCGCCGCGCGGGCGGCGGCCAACATCACCGATGACCAGCTGCGCGAACTCGAGGAGATTCAGGCCCAACTCGAAGACGCCTATGTTGCCGACGACGAGGAACGCGCGGTGCGGCTCAACCACGAGTTCCATCGGGCCGTCAACGTCGCCGCCGATTCACCCAAGCTGGCTCAGCTGATGTACCAGATCACCCGGTACGCAGCGGAATCGGTGTTTCCCACGCTGTCCGGCTGGCCGGCCAAATCCAGTAGGTATCACCGGCGGCTGCTATCGGCGCTGGGAAAGCGAGATGAGGAAGCGGCTCGCACCGCGATGGCCGAACACCTGGCCGCCGGCGCGGCGCCGATGATCGAGCACCTCATCGAGCGCGGTGTCCTCGATGGGGCCGGCGCAGTCGGTGCCCGGCGGCGGAGGCGTTCGTGACCTACAGCTGATTGGTGTCGTAGGTCGCCAGGCCCAGCTGCAACCATGCCGCCAGCAGGACCTGATCACCGGATGCGGCGACGAGGGTATCGTCGGCGAGCTGCGCGGCCGACGCGCAGTGCACCGCGTCGTAGCCTCGCAGGGACAGTCGGTACGCGAGGTTTGCGGCTTGGGTGACGACCTCGTTGTCCGCTTCCACGATGTCGATCTCCAGCCACATTTCGTCGAGACGCCGACGGCTTCGGCGATGCTGTCCCTGGGTCATCCGGCCGATTCGATACGCCTGGGCGGGCCGTACCCGCGGTGTCAATCCCGGGGCGGATCGGGGTCGGCCAGCAACTCATCCGGATGGTGGACGCGGTTGACCTGCGGTGGGGTGGTGCCGTCCGTCCAGGCGAGGCGGCCATTGACGGCAGAGGTGGTGTAGTGGCCGCGGGTTTCGGCACTGTGGTCGCACGGGCAGGCGAACCAGAGTTCGTCGGGGTTGGTGCGCCCGCCATGCGCCCAGCCCGGGCAATGATGAACCTCGCAGCGGTAGCCGGGTTGGGTGCAGTTGGGTCGGGTGCAGCCGCGGTCTCTCGCGTGACAGATGATGCGGTGATCGGTGGTGGCGATGCGTTTGCTACGGCCCAGGTACAGCGGGCGTTTGGTGTGATCGTCGAAGACCGCCAGGTAGTGAATCGAGTTGGCTGCCATGCGGATCAGATCCCGCATCGGCAGTCGGCTGCCGCCGCCGGTGCGTGCCGGGGCCGGCATCGCGATGGTGGGATCGGTGACGGCGTGGGCAGCTTGGTTGATCTCGGCCAGGGTCGTATTGACGATGACGGTGACCGGTACACCGCGGTGGGTGCCGCGTTTCCCGGATTCGATCGCCTGGCGCAAAGCGAGTTTGAGTGCGTCGTGGGCGCGTTGGCCCTCGTCGCGTAGATCCGGCTGGGGTGTGCCGGCGTCAGGGTCATCGGGTTGGTGGTGTCCGGGACGCACGGCGGCGATGATCGGTTCGAGATAGGCGCGGGTGGCGGGATCGAGGTAGCCGGTGAGGCGGCTCATGCCGTCGAATTGTTGGGGGCCCAGAATCAGGGAGCGACGTCGGGCGCGGTCGGTGTCGCAGTAGTGGCCGCTGCGTTCGGCAATGGTGTCGGCGATGGCGCGCCCGACGACCGCCACGAACGGGGCATCATGCTCGCGGGCGTTGGCGACCAACAGGTGTTCGGCGTGTTCCTGGTCGGCGGGGGTGGCTTTGGAGGGTAGGTGGTCGAGGGCGCGGGTGACGGTGGCGATGTGGTCCTCGCCGAGGTCTCCGGATTCGATGGCGGCGGCGAGCTCGGGTAGTAAGGGGGGCAGGGTTGGTCCGGTGAGGCTGCGGCGGGGCCGGATTCGGGCGGCCAGGCGGAAACGGCGGGTGATCTCGCCTCGGGTCAGCCGTAGCCGCTGCCACAGCAGGTCGCGGGCGCGTACACCGGCGGGCAGGTCGGGGTTGCCGAAGTCATCGACGGGGTCGGCGATCTCGCCGAAGATGCGATACGACAAGCCGCGGTTGACGCGGTCCTGGGTTTCCAGTCGGTCGGCGACCTCGACGCGAAATGCGGTGCCGACCAGGTCGGTGGATGTGTCGCGCATGCGTTGCTGGGCGTCGTCGATGAGGTCGAGGTCGGCCAGGAACTGCGCGCGCGCCGCATCAGCGGGGAGCAGGTCCTGGTCTGCGATCGACATGACACCACGATATCGAACAATTGTTCGAAATGCTCGTGAGATTGGGTCATCTGTGGATGGGGCGACAACTGTGGACAACCGCGATACATGCCTAGCGGCAGCGTGATTCGACTACTGGTTTGTCGCTGATAGGCGGGCCAACTGGATGTGCACAGTGACGCTGGTCCCACTGGAACTCCGCCCATAACCTTCCGGCTCAGCTGGTGAACAAGCCGCCGAACGGTCCGATGAAGCCGAGGATCGGGTCGATCACGGCCTGTTGAATGCCGGTCTCATTCAGCAGGTCCTGAATCGCCTCGCCCATGGGACCTTCGATGGCGAGGAACGCCGTGAATGGGTTGAAGTCGGCGTTGAGCTGCGCCACGGCGTCATGGTAGGCCGCGCCGATATTCTCCTCCGACCATGACTGCGCTTGCATCAGAAGGCTTTCCAGCTCGCTGTATCCCGGCAGTTGGACGCCGAACAAAGCTGCGGCGTTGTCGGCGCCTTGGACGACGGCTTTGGCGAACTCGATGCTGAAGGTGAGCGGATCCAGCGACGGGATCAGCTGCGCTGGCGTCGGCTCGCCGAACGGGACCGATCTGTCGTAACCGGCTTCGACGATCACCTGCAGTGCCGGCTGCACGATGTCGAGTACGGGTTGGGGCACACCCAAACTCATCAGCGGGCCCAGCAGCGGGAGGGTGGTTGACGGGATCAGGTAGAACGTGGTGTCGCCCTCCACCTGCTTGACGATCTCCGATGAGCCGAGGACGTATTCATCGGCGTACGGCCCCGACATCGGGTCCGACGGAGGCCAGATGGCGGAGAGGCCGGGCACTGGGCCGATTCCGTAGGACGCGTGCGAGTAGGCGATGCCGAGGAGGGAATTGAGGTCGGCCACCAGATTGATCGGGTACTGCGGGAAGTCGGAGAAAAAGTCGTACTGGTTGGAGATGTCGATGGTGGGAATTCCCAGATCGGTCGGTTCGCCACCGGGAAAGGTGCCGCCCATCCCCGGGATGTTCAGGCCCTCGAACCGCGCCACCTCGCCGCCATTGGGTCGGCCGGCTGAGCCGAGCAGTACGAACGTGACGTCGGGGATCGGCTGCCCAGATGCCGCGACTTCGCCGAGGTGGATCTTCTCCTGAACCCCGATCATCGCGCTCTGCGAATAACCCGCGACGACGAACGGAATGCCCGGCTGCGCTGCCTGCTGGGCGGCGATCGCGGCCTGCAGATCAGCCAGCCCGGTGGGAACCGAGGTGCTGGCGAAGGATTCGGGTGTGGGAACCAGGACGGGGATGTAATCGCCGCCGGTGGCGGGGTTGATGTAGTCGGTGATGATCGAGTCGCGCCACGCCTGACTCGGCGTCGGCATGCCGGTGCCGCCCATGATCAACGCATTGAGCGTGGCGTCAGAGCCGTCCGCCCGAGAGGCCGGGGGGACGATGGTCGCCGCTGCCAACGCCGACCACGTCGGCACCAGCAACGCGGTGGCGAACAGCGCTAGCCGGCCGACACTCCGATTACGGGCCACGACGCCCCCCAAGATAGGCAACACGTAACAGCGAAACCGATACTTGCATAAGCGTTCCGCTTAATGGTGCTTTTGGTTGCTCGCATCCGTCAACATCTCTCGCAGTCGCCGCTTGTCGACTTTGCCGGTCGACCCGCGCGGAACGGCGTCGGCATTCTCAACCAGCAGCCACACCGTCGGCACCTTGAACGAGCTCAGCAGGGCGCGGGATTTCTCCCGCAGCTCTTCGACGGTGAGCGCGTCGCCGGCGACCATCGCCCCCACCCGGTCGCGTCCCGCGTCGGGCACGTTGGTGACGAACGCGGCTGCGACGCCGCCGATGGCCCGCAGCGCCTTCTCGACCTCGCTCGGGTACACCGTGGCGCCACTGACCTTGAACATGTCGTCGGATCTGCCGTGGTAGAACAGGAACCCGTCGTCGTCGAGGCGGCCCAGATCGCCGGTGGGGTAGAAGCCGTCGACGGTGAACGTGTCTTCGCGACTGCGCCGGCAGATGCCGCGCAGGATGTGCGGTCCGCGTAGCTGGATCATCCCGATCGTCCCGACCGGTACCTCGACACCGGTGTCGAGGTCGACGATCCGAACCTCCATGCCGGCGAACGGTTTTCCGCAGCTCCCCCAGGCCGATCGCGGCATGTCGGTGTCGGCGGCATAGCCGCAGTAGGGTCCGAACGACTCGGTCATCCCGAACAGGTTGGCCCGCGCCCCGGGCTCGGCGCGCAGCTCCGGAAGAAGCAGCGCTTCCAGGCTGCCGGGACGCAAGGCCGACAGGTCGGTGTCGCCGCGATGCCGGGCCAGATTCTCGGCCTGATCCGGCCAGCCGCGAAACAGTGTGACCCGTGCGGATTCCAGCAGCCTGCACGTGGTCTCCGGTTTCGGGATCCCTTCGGTGACCAGGGTCGCCCCGGCCAGCAGCGCCGACAGCACGCCGCCGCCGAAGCCGCCCACCCAGAAGAACGGCATCGGCAGATACAGCCGGGTGTCGGCATCGATGCAGCGGGCAGCCAGACCGGCGCGCACGGCGCCCAATGCGCTGCCGTGCGAGTGCAGCACCCCCTTCGGCGGGCCGCTGCTGCCCGAGGTGAACATGATCACCAGCGGGTCGGCGGGCGTGACGCTCGCGGCCAGCGGATCGATTATCCGAGCCGGGCCGGCGTCCGCGGCGCTGGACGCCAACTGGTCTGCGGTCCAGACATGTTGCAGCGCGGGCAGGTTCCCGGGCAGGTCGTCGAGGTAACGGCGTCCGCGGAACTCCTCGACACCGATCAGGAACTGCACGGCGGCGACGCGCAACTGGGCGGCCAGCTCCGGTTCGGTGAGCAGAGTGCTCAGTGGAACCAGCACCGCGCCGACGCGGGTCAACGCGATCGCGGTGCGCACCCAGTCGACACCGTTGGGCATGATCAGCCCGACCCGAGTGCCCTTGCCGACGCCGGCTTGCACCAAGACCGCGGCCAGTTCCCGAGACGACGCGTCGAGGTCGGAGTAGCTGATCCGGTTGACCGGATCGATGACCGCCGGCTTGGCTCCATTGGTGGCCTGGGCACGGACCAGCGTGTCGATGGTCAGAGTCTCACTCATCGAACACCTTTGCCAGTCCACGCAGGTCGACCTTGCCGCTGGAGAGCAGCGGGATCTCGCCGGCCGGCAGCGTGGTGAAGACGCGGGGGATCTTGTACGCCGACAACTCCGCTTTGAGCCGTTCGCGCAGTGATCCCTCGTCGACTTCGGTGTCGCCCTGCACGATGACGGCCGCGACGACCTGCCCGCGCTCCGGGTCCGGGATGCCGACCACGTGGGCGACGGCGCCGCCGGTCACCTTCGCGATGGCGCGTTCCACCTCGGCCGGTGAGACATTGACGCCGGCGGCCTTGATCAGCGAGTCCCGCCGGCCCAGGTAGTAGTAGAACCCGTCCGCATCGGTGCGGACCAGGTCTCCGGTGGCGAACCAGCCGTCGGCGTCGAAGCACTCCTCGCGGCTGCGTTTGTGGTAGCGCTGCATCAGGTAGCTTCCGCGCACCAACAATTCGCCGTCCTCGATGCGGCATTCGAATCCGGGTGCCGGCTTACCGAAGCTGCCGCGCCGGTGCTCGGGTTGGTCGGTGTCGTCAGCGCTCAGCAGCACCGGGCCGCCGGTCTCGGTCATCCCGAGCATGTGGTGGCGCAACTCCGGGTCGGTCGGGCGGGCGTCCGGTGCCATGATCGGATACAGGTTGCCGCGACGAAGCGTGGACAGATCTCGTCGCCCGAGGCTGGGGTGCTGACTCAGGGCGGTGATTCCGGTGACGAAACCGTTGGTCACGGTGGGCCTCTCGGCCTCCAGCAGATCCAGCACAGCTGCCGGGTCGGTGGCGTTGGAGCACAGCAGCGTCGACCCGGCCAGCACGGTGGCCAGCAGTGCGAACGCAAACCCCCCGACCCAGAAGAACGGGGAGTTGCAGAACAGAATGTCGGCTTCGGTGAGCCGGCGGATCTCGTTGAGGCTGCGTTGGTGGCCGAGCAACCCGGCGTGGCTGTGGATCACCCCTTTCGGAGCGCCGGACGACCCGGAGGTGTAGATGACGGCCAACGGATCACCGGGATCGACATCAGCTTCCAAGGCCGCCAGTGCGGCCCCGTCGAAGGTATCGACCAACGGTGTGTCGGCGTCGAACGCCAGGTGGCGCAGCTGCGGTGCGTGGGTGCTGAACAGTGTTGCCCCGCCGGCGATGTCGATGTCGGCGAGTGCTTCGGCGAGCCGTTGCCGGTAGTCGTGGGACCGGTATGACTCGGCGGCCAGCAGGATCCGCACATCGCTGTGGGCCAGTTGGCGACGGAGCTCCGGCGCGGTGGCGAACGTGGGGAACGGAACCACCACCGCGCCGATGCGGGCCGCAGCCAGCATGCCCACCACGAAGGCCGCACCGTTGGGGTACAGCAACCCGACGTGACTGCCCCTGCCGGCTCCGAGTGCAACGAGACGTTGAGCCAGGCCGGCGGAGCGTTGCTCGGCGTCGGTATAGCTGATGCGCTCCGCGTCGCAGATCAGCAGTGGGTGAGCACCACGCGAACCGGCTTGGGCACGCAGGATTTCCGGCAGCGTGTCAAAGCATTCACTGGGCATGCTGGCCCTGTGCGCCGATCAGCGCCCGTACAGCGCCCAGGTCGGCTTTGCCCGAGGGTGTCCGCGGAAGAGCATCGACGATGGCGATGTCGGTGGGAATTTCATAGCGCGCCAGCCGGGTGCTCAGGAAGTCGATCAGTGCCTCGGCGTCAGCGGTGGCGCCGGCGCGCAGTTCGACCGCGGCGACCGGTATCTGGCCGAGGCGATCATCCGCACGCCCCACGACGGCAGCGCCTTTGACCGCCGGATGGGCCTCCAGTGCGACGCGGACATCGTCGGGCATCACCTTGAACCCGCCCCGGATGATGGCCTGATCCGCCCGGCCCAGGATCCACACGAAGCCGTCGGCGTCGATGCGCGCCAGGTCGGTGGTGCGCATCCAGGCCGTGTCGGGCCCGAGCTGCCCGGGCTTGACCTCGAGCAGCCCGGGCTCATCGGGTCCGAGTGGGACACCGTCGTCGCCGACCACCCGCAGTTGCGCCCCCAGACTGGCCCGGCCGACGCTGCCGCGCTTGTCGCGCCAGAACTGCTGGTAGTCAGGGAGAGTCCAGCCGGCTACTCCGCCGCCGAACTCCGTTGCCGCATAAGAGGTGAGCACCGGGATGCCGAACTTCTCGGTGAATGCGTCGGCATCGTCGGCCGACAGCGGCGCGGTGCCGGAGGTGACCGCACGGATGCTGGACAGATCCTCGCGGCTCAGCGCCGAATGCAGCACCATCCGCAGCGCCGCCGGCACCAGCGATACCGCACGCGGCTGATACTTGCGTACCGCCTGCGCCCAGCGGTCCAGTTCGAAGCGGTCCAGCAGTACGAAGGATCTCGCCTCGGCAACACACTGCAGCACCCGGAAGACCCCGCCGATGTGCACCAGCGGTGAGTTGACTATCGCGACACCGCGCCGCATCTCCGTCGGCTCGGGACCGGGGCCGATCACGCTGTGCGCCAGCATGTCGTAGCGCAGGTCGACACGCTTCGGGGGACCGGTCGTTCCGCTGGTCAGCATCCACACCGCCACGCCGGGGCGGCCGGCTTCCGAGGCGGGTGTAGTGGCCGGTCTGATCTCAGGCTCGGCGGTGAGATCGGAGATGGACACCACGGTGGTGCTCGATGACGGCGTGACCAGTGCGGCCAGATCGTCGGGCTCGCCGATGATCAGCGGCAGCTCGAGCGCGGCGATATCGGCGCGGGTGCGGTCGTCGCCGCGCGACGGGTTGATGACCACCACGCAGCCCTCGGCCAGCAGCACCCCGAGCAGCGCGGCCAGCTGCGGAGGGCGGTTGCGCAGCAGGATTCCCACTCGGGTGCCGGCAGCGGTCAATCCCGCGATGCGCCAAGCCATATCATCGAGCTGAGTCCAAGAGAACCACTGATCGGCGTACTCGAACGCGCGCGCCTGCGGCTGCAGAGCGAGCACCGCGGCGATACGTTCGCTGAGCGGATGAGCCATCAGCGGATGCGCGGCGCGGTCGGGGGAGGGGGAGGCTGCGCGTCGAGCTCGGCCTTACCGAGCGGGTTGCCCAGTCGGGTGTAGATCAGGCCTTGTTCCAGGGCGGCGCGGTACGGCTTGTCCAGTGACTCCCAGATCGCCTTCACCGTGCCCTGGGTGGCCGACGGCGGTTTGGCCGCGATGCCGGCCGCAATCTGATGCGCCCGGGTCCAGAGCCGTTCGGGTGCCACAACTTCCGACACCAGGCCGATACGCAGTGCGGTCTCCGCGCCGACCCGCTCGTCGTTGCCCATCAACGCGATCCGCAAGGCGTCTCCCAGCCCGATCCGGCGCATCAGCCCGATCGGCTCCAGGGCGCAGACCAGCCCGGCCGAGACGTGAGAGTCGAAGAATGTGGCGTCCTGCGAGCAGATCACCACATCGGACTCATTGACGAAATAGAACGCGCCTGCGGTGCACATGCCCTGCACCGCGCAGACCACCGGCTTGAACATCTTCTGCCATTTGGGGCTCAGCGCCTCACCGGGATCTTCGTGATTCCAGACGTTGTCGGGCTGCCCGTAGGAGGCCTTGATGTCCAGTCCGGCGCTGAAGGCCCGGTCGCCGGCGGCTCGCAGCACGACGGCGTTGACGGCGGCGTCGAGTTTGACGATGCGCCACGCGGCGATCATCTCCTCGCACATGGTGCGGTTGAACGCGTTGAGCCGATCCGGCCGGTTCAGCGTGATGGTGGCGACCCGATCGGTGCGGTCGAAGTCGAGGAGGATGGTCTCGAAACTCATCGGCACAGCCATTCCGGTGCGCGCTTCTCGACGAAAGCTTTGGGGCCCTCCAGCGAATCGGTGGTGTGCAGGTTGCGTTCCCGGAACGCTTCGGCGAGCATCTCGGCCTCGTGCAGCGGCAGGTCGAGGCCCTTGAGGATCGCCAGCCGGGTTCCGCGCACGGCCAGCGGCGCATTCGAGTTGATAATGCCGGCGATCTCGTGCGCGCGTTCCAGCAGGCGGTCATGCTCCACCACCTCGCTGATCATCCCGAGCTCGTAGGCGCGCTGGGCGTCCATCCGCTCGTGGCGGCCCATCATCGCCATCCGCAGCGCGACCGAGCGCGGCAGCACCCTGGCCAACCGCACCACCTCGCGGCCGGCGACCAGGCCGATCGAGACGTGCGGGTCGAAGAAGGTCGCACGGTCCGAGGCGATGACGATGTCGCCGGTGGTCACCCAGTCCAGGCCTGCGCCACAACATATTCCGTTGATCGCGGCCAAGACCGGCTTGGCCATCGTCCGGAACGGAGGAGTGCCCTCCTGCGGGGCTTCCCACTGCTCGTAGCTGGACAGGTATGGCCGCTCGTTGATCACCTTGCCGTCACCGGGGATCGCCTTCACGTCGGCGCCGGTGCAGAACGCCCGCCCCGTCCCGGTCACGACGAGCAGCCACACCCGGTCATCGTTCTCGGCCTCGGCGTAGGCGGCCCGCAGCTCGGTGACCATGTGCGGGCTCAGCGCGTTGAGCGCCTCGGGACGGTTCAGCGTGATCGTAGCGGTGTGCTCGTCGAGCTCATAGGCGATGGTGTCGAACGTCGGCATGGCCGGTTCCCTTCCTCTCAGCGGCCGGTGAAGCCCGGTGGGCGCCGCTGCGTGAACGCGGCCAGGCCCTCTTTGAAATCCGCGGTGCGGCAGCTGAGTTCAAGATTGAACAACTCCTGTGTCATGGCTTGCGCCAGCGTTGCCTGCTGGCTGTAATCGAGCGCCTGCTTCGTCAGGCCGATCGCGACCGTGGGTCCGTCGGCCAAGCGTCCCAGCAGTTCTTCGGTGGCGGCGCCGACGTCGGCCGGTGCCGCGGCCTGATGTATCAGGCCCCATTGTTCGGCGGATGCTCCGCTGACCTTCTCGCCGAGCAACAACATGCGTCTGGCCCGGGCCAATCCGACCAGGCGCGGCAGCAACCAGGTGGCTCCCGAGTCGGGGCTGAATCCCCGCGCCAGGAACGGCTCCCAGAACACGGCGTCGTTCGCGGCGACGGTGAAGTCGGCGGCCAGCGCCAGATTGCAGCCCAACCCCACCGCCCAGCCCCGGACGCTGCACACCACCGGCAGTTGGATGGTGTGCAGCAGTTCGATCACCCGATGCGCGGCATGCGGGATGCGCCGAACCAGATCGGCGGTGCGGGGCCGGCGGTCGGTCGCGTTGGTGGTGACCCAATCCGCGCCCGCGCAGAAGTCATCACCGGACCCTTGGATGTGGATGGCACGCAGGGCGTCGTCGCTCGCCGCCACGGTCAGAACGTTGACCAGCGTTTCGGTCATCGGTGCGCTGAGGGAGTTCCGGCGTTCCGGACGAGTCAGGGTCAGTCGGAGCACCGCCCCGTCGCGCCGCGCCGTCACCGTGCCATCGCCAGGGGGGTCGGCGGAGTCGGACCCGGAATCGGGAGAGTCGGCCACTGTGGTGTCCACCCTTCAACGCTATATCGTGATGGCTACAGTAGGCGATACGATTGCGCGATTCGACAGGGATTCGACGAGGAAGGGCCTCATGGCGGACGGTTCGGGCAGCTCGGCGGTTTCTGCCGACGGCGGCCGCTTCGGTGAGCCGCCGCTGGATCAGACCGTTGCGGCGGCCGGCGCCGTGCGCCGGATGACGGGGCTGCTGCTCGCGCTGGAGCACCCCCACCCGGTGGTGGACGACATGCTGGCACGCTTTGCCGACTGGGAGCGGCAACTGGCCGCGGTCGCCCCGGTGCAGCAGACGCCTCGCCTCGAGTTGGAAGACGGCGGTCGGGTCTACCTCAACCATGCGTTCGATGTCGGCTCGTTCAACCCCAGCTTCCCCGAGTACCGGTTCGACCAGCTCGACGCCGAGACGGCCTCCGGCCGTGTCACATTCCCGCTGGTGTACGAGGGCCCTCCGGGGTTGGTGCACGGTGGCTTTCTCGGCGTGTTCTTCGACTGCGTGACCCAGCATCAGAGCTGCGCGGCGGGCTTGGCCGGCCGCACCCGCTCGCTGCTGGTCAGCTACCGCCGTCCGACGCCCATTCTCACCGAGCTGGACTTCGACATCGTGCGAACCGAGGTCGAGCGGGGGCTGACGTCCACCGCGCGGCTGTCGTATCGCGGCGAGGTGCTGTGCACCGGCGAGGTCACCACCGCGGCGATGCCACCGGAGAAGGTGAGCGCCAACCGATTCGGCCGACGGCGTGAGGAGCCCCAGCTATGAGTGACACCACCGACGACCGGGTGCTCTTCGATATCGATCCGGACGGGCGGATCGCCACCATCACCCTGAACGACCCGGCACGGCGCAATTCCTACGACGCGGCGATGCGAGACGCGGTGGCCCGTTGCCTGGACCGCGTCGCCGAGGACGACGACGTCGTGGTGGTGCTGCTCCGGGGCGCCGAGGGTGTGTTCAGCACCGGCGCCGACATGAACAATGCCTACGGCTGGTACGGCGAGCGTGAGGGCGCCGAACGTCCCGCGAAAAATCGCCCCAGTCAACGCCGTCGGCTCACCGTCGACCGCCGCTCATTCGGCTTTTACCACAACCTGATGGGCTTCCCGAAGGTCACGGTCGGGGAGATCAGCGGCTACGCCCTCGGCGGAGGCTTCGAGATGGCGCTGATGACCGACATCTCGGTGATCGCCCGCGACACCAAGATCGGGATGCCGGCGACCCGCTTCTTGGGCCCGGCGCTGGGCAGCCTGCACATGTTCTTCCATCGTCTCGGCCCGGTGCTGGCGCGCCGGATGCTGCTGACCGGCGACATCATCGAGGCCGCGGCAGTCGAGCACTTGGGCGTCTTCACCGAAACCTGCGAGCCGGAGGCGGTTTCGGCACGGGCGCGGTACTGGGCGCAGAAGGCGGCGAAGATGCCCGCCGACGGGGTGGTGATCGCGAAGGAGGCATTCCGCCTCGTCGAGCAGAGCCAGGCATATCAGGGCGAAGAGGTCGCGAGCTATCTGTTCCACGCCTACGGCACCAACCTGCAGTTCGGGCCGGGGGAGTTCAACTTCGTCAAGACCCGCGCGCAGCACGGAACCAAGGAGGCGTTCCGGCTGCGCGACGAGCATTTTCACGTCCCGGAACCGTGAGCGCCGAGCACGGCCGCGACAAACCAGTATCTTTACAAAAACAACGAGTAATGTAAGGTCGGAAAAATGCCTACACCTGTCATCGTCGGTGCCGTCCGCACGGCCATCGGACGCTCATTCAAGGGAACCCTGGTCAACACCTCCGCGGAGACACTGATCACCACGGTGGTGCCCGAGGTGATTCGTCGGGCCGGCATCGCGCCCGCGGATATCGACGACATGATCTTCGCCGAATCCCACTACGGCGGTGGCGACATGGCGCGCTTCGCGGCCGCCGCCTGCGGCATGGAGTCGGTGCCCGGCCAGGCGGTCAACCGGCACTGCGCCGGCAGCCTGACCGCGATCGGCAACGCCGCCGCGCAGATCGGCTCCGGGATGGAGCGGGTGCTGATCGCCGGCGGTGTGCAGACCCTGTCGATGCTGCCGATGATGAAGATGCGCATCCCCGGGCCCGAGCTCAACTTCGCGGAGCCGTGGATGCCGCCGACCCACCCCGAGACGGTGGACGCGCCGACTCGCGACATGTCGATCACCGTGGGCTGGAACACCGCCCAGGCCGTCGGTATCACCCGCGAGGAGATGGACGCCTGGGCGGCCCGATCGCATCAGCGTGCGATCGCCGCGATCGACGCCGGCAAGTTCATCGACGAGATCGTGCCGCTGAAGGTCCAACTGCCCGACGGCACCGTGACCGAATTCAGCGTCGACGAGTTTCCACGCCGCGATACCACGGCGGAGAAACTGGCGGGCCTGAAGGTGCTGCACCCCGAGATCGAGGGATTCTCGATCACCGCCGGGAACAGCAGCGGCACCAACGACGCTGCCGCCGCGGTCGCACTCGTCGACGCCGACTACGCGCAGGCCAAGGGGCTCAACGTCATGGGCACGGTGAAAGCCTGGGCATCCGCAGGGGTCGCCCCGCGCGACACCGGACTCGGCGCGGTCAAGGTGATCGGCAAGGTGCTGGAGCGGGCCGGGCTGCGGCCTGAGGACGTCGCACTGTGGGAGATCAACGAGGCATTCGCCTCGGTGCCGATCGCGGCATGCCGCGAGTACGGCCTCGACGAGGAGCTGGTGAACTTCTCCGGCAGCGGTTGCAGCCTCGGTCACCCGATCGCCGCCTCCGGCGCACGGATGGTGACCACCCTGGCCTATGAGCTGCAGCGGCGTGGCGGCGGCATCGGCGTGGCGGCGATGTGTGCCGGTGGCGGCCAGGGCGGCGCCGTGGTGATCGAGGTCTAGCGGGCCTTAGAAGCGCTGGAAGGGCTGGCAGGGGTGGCCGAGGTGCTGGTGCGTCGCCGGCCCGGCTTGCCGTTCTTCTCGATCAGTCGCTCGGCGTGGTCGAGGATGCAGTCGAGCCCGTACTCGAAGTTGGCGTCGTCCGCCGCACCGATCCGATGACCCTGCCGGGTGGTCTCTGCCAGCAGCGGGGTGACCTCGGGGTCGATGACGAGCGCCTCCTCGAAGTCGGACGGTCCCTCGGCGTCCGAAGCCCGGTTCTTCTCGTAGAGGCGGCGCAGCACCACCGATCCACGGATATGGACCGAGATCGTCGAGTAGGTGTCGAAGGCATCCTGCGGCGACAGTCCTGCCTCCACCAGGCTTGCGATCGCCCGCTCCACCTCTTGGACACCGAGTTGCGCGGCTCGCGGACTCAACGCGGCCCGAATCAGGATCAGGTCGCACAGGATCGGGTTGCCCAAGAACGTCGACCGCATGCTGTGGGCGTGGTTGCGCAAGGTTTGGCGCCAGTCCTTTGCCTGCACATACGGGGTGGCGAATACGTACTGGCGCAAGGCCCGAGTGGTCATCGCGTTGAGGAGGTCGTCCTTCTTGCGGAAATACCAGTAGATGCTCGTCACCCCGACACCGAGATGCTTGCCGAGCAGCGGCATGCTCAGGTTGTCGACCCCGATCTGTTCGGCGAGCTCGAACGCGCCGTCGATGATGTCGTCGGGATTGATGGATCCGCGTTCGCGCCGCTGACGCTTCTCGGCGACTGGCTGTTTTGCCACTGCGGGCACCTCCGATTCTGGTCGACACGGCCGGATTCTTCGCCGTTAGACGTCAAACCTACCTGTGGCCGTCGTCGTCCCCGGGTATTGAGCTTCTCTTACCGTAAACCCTATGGTAAGCATTTTGGTATAGGTAGTCACAACGCCTGAAGGGTGAGCTTGTGTCAGAAGCGGTACTGCGTGAGCGTCGCGGTCGGATCCTTGTCATCACGATCAACCGGCCGGAAGCGCGAAATGCGGCGAACAAAGCGGTCGCTGAAGGTTTGGCCGCGGCCTGCGACGAACTCGATGACACCCCGGAACTGTCGGTGGCGGTGCTGACCGGAGCCGGCGGGAATTTCTGTGCGGGGATGGACCTCAAGGCGTTCGCGGCCGGGGACCTGCCGTATGTCCCGGGGCGCGGGCTCGGCTTCACCGAGCGCCCGCCGCGCAAGCCGATCATCTCCGCCGTCGAGGGTCATGCGGTGGCGGGCGGCACCGAGCTGGTGCTGGCCACCGACCTGGTGGTGGCGGCAAAAGGCGCGAAATTCGGTATCCCCGAGGTCAAACGCGGATTGGTCGCCGCCGGCGGGGGCCTGTTGCGGTTGCGGGACCGGATCCCCCGCCAGAAGGCATTCGAATTGGCCCTCACCGGTGAGAGTTTCACCGCGGAGCAAGGTGAGCTGTGGGGCTTCGTCAACGTGCTGACCGAACCGGGCGAGGCGCTGGCCGGGGCCATCGAGCTGGCCGAGCGGATCACGGCGAACGGCCCGCTCGCGGTGGCGGTGACCAAGGACATCATGGTCCGCTCCGTCGACTGGACGCAGGACGAGATGTGGCAGAAACAGGGAGAACTCATCGCGCCGGTGTTCGCGTCCAACGATGCCAAAGAAGGCGCCATCGCCTTCGCGGAGAAGCGCGCGCCCAACTGGACCGGCGCCTGAACTTTACAGCTCGGACCCCTAGATCGAACGTGAGGAGAAGTCATGTCTTTTGCAGGTGAAGTGGTGCTGGTAACCGGGGGCGCCGGTGGTCTGGGTGAGGCCACGGTCCGCCGGCTGCACGAAGCCGGCGCGGCGGTCGTTATCGCCGACCTGGCCGACGAGAAGGCCACCAAGCTGGCGAATGAGCTGGGCAACAAGGCCGTCTACGTGCGCACCGATGTGCTCAACGACGATGATGTGCAGGCGGCACTGACCAAGGCCGACGAACTCGGCACTCTGCGTTATGCGGTGATCGCCCACGGTGGCTTCGGCGTGGCGGACAAGATCGTCGCCCGCGACGGCAGCCCCGCCCCGATGGACGGTTTCGCCAAGACCATCGCGCTATATCTGACCGGCACCTACAACGTGCTCCGGCTGGCGGCGGCCAAGATCGCCACAACCGAGCCGGGTGCCAACGGCGAGCGGGGTGCGATCGTGATGACGTCGTCGATCGCCGGTATCGAGGGGCAGATAGGCCAGTCTTCGTACGCGGCGGCCAAGGGCGGGGTGATCGGATTGACCCTGTGCGGCGCCCGGGACCTCAGCTCGGTCGGCATCAGGCTGAACAGCATTGCGCCGGGCACCATCCGTACGCCGGCGATGGAACGGGCCACCGACGCGATGCTGGCGAAGTTCAGCGAAACGGTGCCGTTCCCCAAACGGCTCGGCACCCCCGACGAGTACGCCAACCTGGCTCAGCACCTGCTGGAAAACACTTACATCAACGGCGAAGTCGTGCGCATCGACGGTGCCCAACGTTTCCAGCCGCGCTGAGCCGGCCGGTGCCGTAGCGGTCGGGTAGCCGTGGATCTGGGTCTGCAGGATGCGAGCGCCGTCGTCGTCGGCGGCGGCCGCGGGATGGGGTTGGCCACCGCCCGCTGCCTGGCCGACGACGGCGCGCGGGTCGCTGTCGTGGCGCGCTCGGCTGCCGACCTCGACCGCGCAACCGAGGACCTGGCCCGACGCGGCAGCCCCGACGCGATCGGCTTGGTCGCCGATGTCTGCGACGAGCAGCGGGTGGGTGAGGTCTTCGCCGAGCTGGGAAGGCGCTGGGGCGGCGAACTCAACATCCTGGTCAACGCGGCCGGTCCCGATGTGCAGGGCAGCTTCGAGGACCTCACCGACGAGCAGTGGCACCGGGCCATCGACCAGGGCGCGATGGGGATCGTGCACACCGTGCGAGCCGCACTGCCGTTGCTGCGCAAGGCCGAATGGGCCAGGATCGTCAATTTCTCGGCACAGTCGACCCAACGCCAGAGCACCGTCCTGGCCGCCTATACCGCGGCCAAGGCGATGGTCAACAGCATCTCGAAGAACCTCTCATTGCTGCTGGCTCCCGATGAGATTCTGGTCAACGTGGTCTCGCCCGGCAGCGTCGCCTCCGAGGCGTTGACCGGCTGGGCCCGCACGGTCGGTGTGGACGGTGCGGACCCGTACCGGTTGATGGAAGCCATCACCGAGCATTTCGGGCATCCGGCACACCTGCCGCGTGCCGGGCTGCCCGATGAGGTCGGAGCGGTGGCGGCCTTTCTGGCCTCCCGCCGCAACTCCTACATGACCGGCGCCAATATCAACGTCGACGGTGGCTCGGATTTCGTGTGAAGTCACCTCTGACCTGCTGACATAGCCATATTCGGTCCGGTCGCGACGGGTTGCGGAATGCAGTACCGAAAGGTATACAGTAAGAATCATTCCAGTGGCGCTCCCGAGGAGGTGCGGTACCGATGACCGCTGCCGAGGACGTGGAGGCGGACAGCGCGGTGCTCTACGAGGTGCGCGGCGGCGTCGCGGTGATCACCCTCAACCGCCCGCAGCGGCTGAACTCCTGGGGGGCGGACATCGCGGCCGGCGTATACGCCGCGACCGATCGTGCCGAGGCGGATCCCGAGGTGCGGGTGATCGTGCTGACCGGCAATGGCCGCGGCTTCTGTGCCGGGGCGAACCTGGGCTCCACCACGAGCATCGAGGAGTCCGGCGTCGGATCCGAAGGCTCGGAAACCGATGTGGCCCAGGTGGTCGGGGAGCGCCAGCCGTACTTCCTCACCGAACTGCGTAAACCCGTCATCGCGGCGATCAACGGCGCCTGTGTCGGTATCGGCCTCACCCACGCGCTGATGTGCGACGTCCGGTTCGCGGCGGCCGGAGCCAAGTTCGCCACTGCTTTCACCCGCCGCGGCTTGATCGCCGAATACGGGATCACCTGGATCCTGCCGCGGCTCGCTGGCTGGGGTGCGGCGATGGATCTGCTGCTGAGCGGGCGGACCTTCCTGGCCGACGAGGCCCGCGAACTCGGCCTGGTCAACCACGTCGTCCCGCCCGAGCTGCTGTTGGAACGAGCCATGGAGTACGCCGGGGACATCGCCGCGAACTGTTCTCCGGCATCCCTGGCGGTGATCAAGGCGCAGGCCTACCGCGACGCGCTCGACGACGTCGCCGCGGTGAGCGCCCGCGCCGAGACGCTGATGTACGAATCGCTGGCCCGGCCCGACCTCATCGAGGGAATCACGAGTTTCCTGCAGAAGCGGCCACCGCGATTCCCGCCGCTGCAGTGAGCGGCGGAATGGGCATGGATCTGGAAAGGATGAAGCATATGGCGCTGGACTACAAAGCAATTGACGTCGACAACCACTACTACGAGCCGGTGGACTCGTTCACCCGGCACCTGGACAAGAAGTTCAAGCGCCGCGGGGTGCAGATGCTCAACGACGGCAAGCGCACCTGGGCGGTGATGGGCAACCAGGTCAATCAATTCATCCCGAACCCGACCTTCGACCCGATCATCGTGCCCGGCTGCCTGGACCTGCTGTTCCGCGGCGAGATCCCCGAGGGCGTCGACCCCGCATCGCTGATGAAGGTCGAGCGCCTTTCCGAGCACCCGGAGTACCAGAACCGCGACGCGCGGGTCGCGGTGATGGACACCCAGAGCATCGAGACGGCGTTCATGCTGCCGACTTTCGCGTGCGGCGTCGAAGAAGGACTCAAGGACGACATCGAAGCGACGATGGCTTCGGTGCACGCCTTCAATCTGTGGCTCGACGAGGACTGGGGCTTCGACCGCCCCGATCACCGGATCGTTGCGGCGCCGATCATTTCGCTGGCCGACCCCGTCGCGGCGGTGCAGGAAGTCGAGGACGTGCTGGCCAAGGGAGCCAAGATGGTGCTGGTGCGGCCCGCGCCGGTGCCCGGTGTGGTCAAGCCGCGCTCGCTCGGCGACCCCAGCCACGACCCGGTCTGGGCGCGGCTGGCCGAAGCCGGGGTTCCGGTGGGATTCCACCTGTCCGACAGCGGCTACCTGCACATCGCCGCGATGTGGGGCGGCAAGTCGACCTTCGAGGGATTCGGCGCGAAGGATCCCCTGGACACCGTCCTCCTCGACGACCGGGCGATCCACGACACGATGGCCTCGATGATCGTGCACGGCGTCTTCACCCGGCACCCGGCGCTGAAGGCGGCCAGCATCGAGAACGGGTCGTATTTCGTCCATCGGTTGATCAAGCGGCTCAAGAAGGCCGCCAACAGCCAGCCGCGGTACTTCCCCGAGGACCCGGTCGAGCAGCTGCGCAACAACGTGTGGATCGCCCCCTACTACGAAGACGACCTCCCCCTGCTCGCGCAGACCATCGGCGTCGACAAGATCCTGTTCGGCTCGGACTGGCCACACGGCGAGGGGCTGGAAACTCCGGTGTCGTTCGCCGGTGAGCTGACCGGGTTCGATGCCGCGGACATCCGGAAGATCATGCGCGACAACGCGTTGGATCTGCTCGGCGTCAACGTGCGGGCTTGAGTGGGATTGAGCGAGCGGGCCCCGACGTCATGAGCGAGTGGACCATCGGTGCAGTCCTCGACCAGATCGCCGTGGCCGTTCCCGACCGGGCGATGACGGTATGCGGGAATCGCCGCAGCACCTTCGCGCAGTCGGCCGACCGCACCCGCCGGCTGGCCAACTTGCTGGCCGGGCGCGGGCTCGGCGTCCGGCGTGAGCGTGCGAGCCTGCAGAACTGGGAGTGCGGACAGGACCGGGTCGCGCTGCTGATGCACAACGATCTGTACCCCGAGATGATGATCGGCTGCCTCAAGGCGCGGACGGTCCCGGTCAACATCAACCACTACTACGCTCCGGCCGAGATCGCCGAGTTGCTCAGCTATCTGGGCCCCCGCGCCATCATCTACCACCGGTCGCTGGGAGCGAAGTTCGCCGACACGATCCAAGGGGCCGGTGCCGAACTGCTGATCTGCGTCGACGACGGTGCTGCCGAACCCGTCGGCCTCGACGCGATATCCCTGGATGACGCCCTGGCGCAGGGTGACACCGACCGGGATATCGCGGCCTCACCCGACGATCTGCTGATGATCTGCACCGGCGGCACCACCGGCCGCCCCAAGGGTGTGCTGTGGCGCCAGAGCGACATCTACGTCTCCTCGATGGTCGGAGACGACCACGCGTCCGCGGCGGAGATCCACCAGAAGGTGCAGTCCGCCGGCCCGCCATGGTTCGCGTTGTCGCCACTGATGCACGCGGCCGGATTGTGGACCGCGTTCTCGGCGATCCTCAGCGGCCAGACGGTGATCCTCTACGACACCCGAACCGGAGGATTCGACCCGCGTTCAGCCCTGGAAACCGTTGAGCGCGAAAAGGTCGGGTTGATGACGATGGTGGGCGACGCCTACGCCGCGCCACTGGTCGCCGAGCTCGGCGAGCCTTCCGGGGGACGCTACGACCTGTCGTCGCTGCACTCCATTGCCACCGGCGGCGCGGCCACGAACCCGAAGTATCAGTCGGCGTTGCTGGAGCACCTGCCGCAGATCACCCTGATCAACGGGTACGGATCCTCCGAAACCGGAAACCTGGGATTCGGCCGCAGCCAGCGCGAGGCGCGACGCGAGACGTTCGACCTGCGGACCGGGGGATCGGTGATCTCGCCGGACCGCACCCGGTTCCTGAAACCCGGTGAGCCCGAGGTCGGTTGGGTGGTTCGAACCGGAAGGATCCCGCTCGGCTACTTCGACGACGCCGACGCCACCGAGCGCACCTTCGCAGAGATCGACGGGGTACGGGTGGTGATCGCCGGTGACCGGGCGTCGATCGAGGAAGACGGCAGCCTGCGGTTGTTCGGGCGCGATGCACTGGTGGTCAACACCGGCGGGGAGAAGGTTTTCGTCGAGGAGGTCGAAGAAGTGCTGCGCGCACACCCGGGTGTGGCCGATGCACTGGTGGTGGGACGACCCAGTGATCGGTGGGGGGAAGAACTCGTCGCACTGGTCGCGCCCCGGCCGGATTCGGGTGTCACCGACGAGTCGCTGGACGCGCAGTGCAGATCGGCGCTGGCGGGATTCAAAGTCCCCAAGGAGTTCATCGTCGTCGCCGAGGTGCGCCGGCTGGGCAACGGCAAAGCCGACTACCGCTGGGCGAAACGTCAGGTGAATCAGGAGGCGTCCACCCCATCATGAGAGAGTCAGCATGAGAGCAATCGACTGCCTGGTCAACGTGCACTTCGGCGAGCGTGAACAGCCGGCCTGGATGACCGCGACCCGCGACGACTACTTCAAGGGGCCCAAGTCGATGTTTGCGCCCGTCGAGATGTCGGCGCTGCTCGACGAGATGGACGCCAACGGTGTGACCAAAGCCGTGCTGATGGACAACCTGACCAAGCCGTCGGTGACCGCGCGAAAGTTCGTGGAGGCCAGGCCGGATCGGTTCGTGCTGGCCATCGGCGGCGTGAACCTGCTGCGGCCGGTGCCCGCACTGGCCGAACTCAGCGCCGTCGCCAGTGACCTGCCGGTGGTTTATGCCGTGGTGGGACCGAGCTTCTGGGGGGACGGGCAGTACCCGCCCAGTGACGCCGTCTACTACCCGCTGTACGCCAAATGCGCCGAGCTGGATCTGCCGTTGTGCGTCAACACCGGCATCCCCGGGCCGCCCATCCCGGGCGAGGTCCAACACCCGATCCACCTGGATCGGGTGTGCGTACGCTTCCCGGAACTGCGGCTGTGCATGATTCACGGCGCCGACCCGTGGTGGGACGTCGCGATCCGCATGTTGATCAAATACCGCAATCTGCGGCTGATGACTTCGGCGTGGTCGCCGAAGCGGCTGCCGGATGCCCTGTTGCACTACATGCGCACCCGTGGTGCCGACAAGATCATCTTCGCCTCGGACTGGCCGGTGCTGCGGATGGACCGCGTGGTGCCCGAAGCGCTCGCATTGGATCTGCCGCCCGACGTGTTGGACAACTACCTGTACCGCAATGCCGCGGAATTCTTCTTCGCCGAGCGCGGCACCGAACCCGAACAGGAGAGCTGAGATGGATCGTTTCGAACTGCGCAGGCTGGACTACAGCCTGAGCGAGGACCATCAGGCGCTGCAGGCCGCCTACAAGCAGTTCTTCGGAACCCACTGCGGAATTGAAACCGTACGCGCCGCAGAAGAATCCGGCTTCGACAAGAACTTGTGGGAGCGGCTGTGCGCGATGGGTGCGACCACGATGGCGCTGCCCGAGTCGGTGGGCGGGGACGGGGCCACGCTGGTGGATCTCACCCTGGTCGCCGAGGAGATCGGCCGGTCGCTGGCGCCGGTGCCCTGGATCGACCAGGTGTGCGCGGCGCGGCTGCTGGAGCGGCTGGGCGGGCTGGCGCCGGGCGGGGATACGGCCGACATCGGCGACGTCGTCACGGGGACACGGCTGATCGCGTTCGATCCGCACCAGGACGCTCCTGCCGGTCCGCGGCTGCTGCCCACCGGTTCGATCGCCGATGCGATCATCGTCCGCGACGGTGATTCGGTGGTGCGACTCTCCTTCGACACGCGCCCGGCGACGGTGGACAACATCGGCCGACTGCCGATGGCCTGGATCGACCCGGCGGCCGCCGACAGTCGGACCGTGCTGGCCGGCGGCGCCGAAGCGCTGGCCGAATACCAGCGGGCACTGGACGAATGGCGACTGCTGACCGCTGCCGCCCTGGTGGGCATGGTGGAGCAGACCATGACCATCGCCGCCGAATTCGCCAAGACCCGCTACACCCTCGGCGTGCCGATCGGTACCTTGCAGGCCATCTCGCACCCGCTGGCGAACATGGCGATCACCGCCGCGAGCGGACGCAATCTGGCCTATCGGGCCGGATGGTTCATGGACAACGAACCCGACGAGCGGCCGGAACTGGCGGCGTCCGCGTTCGTGTTCATGGCGGAGGAGGCCGCCAAGGCCGCCACCATGGCGGTGCACATTCAAGGGGGCCTGGGTGTCTCGACGGAAGCGGCGGCAACGGCGTATCTGGTGCGGGCCCGCGGCTGGCCGCTGGCCGGTGGCGATCCGGGCGCCAGCGCATGCCGCGTCGCCGAGATTGTCGCCGCCCGCGAAACCGCTTACCGCGCAGCCGAATAGGACCGGAGCATCATGGACTTCTCACGACCGCAATTGACCGACGAGGACCAGGCCTTCCGCGAGGAGGTACGCACATTCCTGGCCACCCACGTGACCGAGGACGTCAAGCGCCGTGACCGCGAGACCGGCGACAACTTCGACGAAGGCGTGCACCTGGCGCTGGGCGCCGCGGGATACCTGGAGGCGGAATGGAAGCCGGAGTCCGACGGTGGCTTTTCCCGGGTGCGCCGGCGCATCTGGGAGCTGGAGAAGCGCAGGGCGCACGTGCCGTGGGTGACCTGGGGAACCACCGCGATGGTGGCGCGCTCGGTGGCGTCGTTCGGTTCACCCGAACTGCGCGATGAGGTCCTGCCGGGCGTCTTCAGCGGCCACGTCCGGCTGTGCCTGGGCTACACCGAACCCGAAGGCGGGTCCGACGTCGCGACGTGCAAGACCCGTGCGGTCCGCGACGGGGATGGCTGGGTGATCAACGGCTCGAAGATGTTCACCACCGGCGCGCACAACTGCCAGTTCGTCTTCCTGCTCACCAACACCGATCCGGAGGAGCGAAAGCACAAGAGCCTGACCATGTTCCTGGTGCCGCTGGACTCCCCGGGTATCGAGATCCAGGGACTGCGCACCGTCGACGGCGACCGCACCAACATCGTCTACTACAGCGATGTGCGGGTCGACGACAGATACCGGATGGGGGAGGTCAACGGTGGCTGGACGGTGCTGCGCGAGCCGCTGAACGTCGAACACGGCGCGGTGGACGCGGACCCGGACGGGCTGGCCGACGTCTCGATCATGATGCACCAGGCCAATTTCATGGCCGAGGCCGTCGACAAGGCCGCCGCGGTTGTTGGGAACACCGGCAGCATCGCGGACCGCGCGGTGGCCTACCGGTTGGGCAAGGCAGCAGCCCGGGTGGAGGCGTCGTTGTCGGCGCCCTCCATCTTCGGACGCGTCGCACTGGCCCAGGCGATGCGTGACGTCTCGCCGGACCTGATGGATCTGCTGGGAAGCGCGTCGGCGCTGCCGATCGGCACCGACGGCGCCGTCGACAACGGTGCTTCGGACTACGTCTTCCGGTTCGCTCCGCTGGTCGGTATCTACGGCGGCACCCTGGAGGTGTTCCGCAACATGATCGCCCAGTACGTGTTGGGTCTGGGCAAGCCGAACTATTCTGCGCCGCTAGTGAAGTAGCCGCTCGTCAAGTGACGGCGGTGTCTTCGCCATCGGTGTCTTTGCCGGCGGCGTGCTTGGCAAAGGCTTGCACGGCAACCTTCTTGGCGACGTTGGCAGCGGGAAAACCGGCGTAACCGCTGGCGTGATAGACCACTTCGGCCAGTTCGTCACGAGTCAGTCCATTCCGCTCGGCGATCCTGAAGTGGGACTCGAGTTCCTCTTCGGCGCCCAGGGCTATCAGGATGCCCAGCGTGAGCAGGCTGCGGTCTCGGCGGGCGAGGCCTTCGCGTGACCAGAGTCGGCCGAAGATCCCTTCAACGCCGATATCCATGAGTTCCGGAGCGAATCCGTGGTGGAAGTCGACGTCGCTGTCGCTGTCGGGCAGTAGGCCCGGCAGCATTTCTCGAAAGACTCGAAGACCTTCGGCACGCAAGTCCGTCATGCACTCATCCTTTGGGCTAGGTGTGGATCAGTTTGGTTGCAGGATACGGTGATTCAGTATCCCCCGTCACTCGAGCAGTCTATTCTTCGCGTGGTCAAGCCGTGGTGATCCGCCGGTGGTAGCTCGACGGGGCTTCGCCGGCGAATTTAGTGAAGGCCCGGGTGAAGGCGGACAGGCTCTCAAAGCCGACGGCCGTCGCGGTCTGCTGCACCCCCTGATCGGGTGCGGCCAACAGCGCCATTGCCTGCAGCATCCGGGCATGGAGCAGATACGTCCGCCACGACATGCCGATCACCGATTCGAACTGGCGGCGCAGGGTGCGCTCGGAGACCGCGACGGCGTTGCTCACCTGCGCTGCGGTCACCGACGACAGGTGGGCCTTGGTGTAGACCATCGCCGCGCCCACGATCGGGTGATCGGAGGTCGGCAGGTTCAGCGGCGCTTCGTGGTCGAGAGCATCGGAGACCAGATGACCCAGGGTGCGGAAGAAATCGTCGGAGACGGTGTCGCTGTCGGAGCGCTCGATCGGCCAGCGCAGCGAATGCAGCATCATCTCCCGGATCAGCGGTGAGACGGTCAGGATCCGGGCCCGGTCACCGGCCTGCCTCACCAGCGCGGGGTCGAACATCACCGCCACGGTGCGCACCTCCGGGCGCATGGTGGCCTGATGCTCCAGGCCGGCCGGAATCCAGGCCGCCTGCTGCGGCGGCAACAGGTAGTGCGCCGCGGCGGTCTCGACCTCGACCACCCCGCCGACGGCGTACTCGATCTGGTGCATGTCGTGGGAGTGCCATCCGGTGACCAGATGCCGCCCCTCGTAGAGATAGCTGCCGGCCCGGGCACGGCCACCCCGCCGCAGATCGATGTTGGCCGGTTCTGCAAAGTCTATGGCCGAACGCGCGGAGACGGTCATGATTTTCCAGGGTACTAGTAGAGGCATGAACATCGACGACTTGATCCTGGTCAGCATCGACGACCACGTCGTGGAGCCGCCCGACATGTTCCTGCGCCACGTGCCGGCCAAGTACAAGGAGGAGGCGCCCATCGTCGTCACCGACGACAAAGGTGTCGACCAATGGATGTATCAGGGCCGGCCGCAGGGTGTGAGCGGGCTCAACGCGGTGGTCTCCTGGCCGGCCGAAGAGTGGGGCCGCGACCCGGCCGGGTTCGCCGAGATGCGCCCCGGTGTGTACGACGTGCACGAGCGGGTCCGTGACATGAGCCGCAACGGCATCCTGGCCTCGATGTGCTTCCCGACCTTCACCGGTTTCTCCGCGCGGCATCTCAACATGACTCGGGAAGACGTCACCTTGGTGATGGTGTCGGCCTACAACGACTGGCACATCGACGAGTGGGCGGGCTCCTACCCCGACCGGTTCATCCCGATCGCGATCCTGCCGACCTGGAACCCCGAGGCGATGTGCGCCGAGATCCGCCGGGTGGCGGCCAAGGGCTGCCGTGCGGTCACCATGCCTGAACTGCCGCACCTGGAGGGGCTGCCCAGCTACCACGACGAGGAGTACTGGGGGCCGGTGTTCACCACGCTCTCGGAGCAGAACGTGGTGATGTGCCTGCACATCGGCACCGGCTTCGGGGCGATCAGCATGGCGCCTGACGCCCCCATCGACAACCTGATCATCCTGGCCACCCAGATCTCGGCGATGTGCGCGCAGGACCTGCTGTGGGGCCCGGCGATGCGTAACTACCCGGATCTGAAGTTCGCGTTCTCCGAAGGCGGCATCGGCTGGATCCCGTTCTACCTGGACCGCAGCGACCGGCACTACACCAACCAGAAATGGTTGCGCCGCGACTTCGGCGACAAGCTGCCCAGTGATGTGTTCCGGGAGCACTCGCTGGCCTGCTATGTCACCGACAAGACGTCGCTGAAGCTGCGCCACGAGATCGGAATCGACATCATCGCCTGGGAGTGCGACTACCCGCATTCGGACTGCTTCTGGCCGGACGCCCCCGAGCAGGTGCTGGCCGAACTGGAGGCCGCGGGCGCCGACGATTCCGACATCAACAAGATCACCTGGGAGAACTCCTGCCGGTTCTTCGGCTGGGACCCGTTCGCAAAGACGCCGCGCGACCAGGCGACGGTGGGGGCGTTGCGGGCCACCGCAACCGACGTGGACGTGTCGATCCGGCCCCGTATCGAATGGGCGCGCAGGTACGCCGAGAAACAACTGGCGAAGGCGTGACGGAGACGTCTGCCGAGTTGTCCGCACATTAGTAGGATTATCGGTAGGATATTTTTCATGACTCCGAAGACGAAGGTCTCCGCGACGCTGCGACCCGAGCGTTTGCGGGAGGCCCAGGCGATTACCGGTACGTCGAATGTCTCGCAGTTGCTTGAGGACGCGCTCAGTGCGCTCATTGAGCGCGAGCTTGAGAAGCGATGGCTTGAGGCGAGCCGCGACGATGACCTCCCCGGCGAGGTTCGGGTCGATCTGAGTTCGGTCCCGTGGGAGGAGTGAGTGGACCGGTCATCAATCGGGGTGAGGTGTGGTGGGCCGATGTCCCCGGAGACAAGGTTCGGCCCGTCCTCGTCTTGACCCGGCAGCGCTTCACCCCGCGTCTGACATCACTGTTGGTGGCGCCGGTGACGACAACGATCCGGAATATCCCCACGGAAGTTGCGCTGGACCGGACAGACGGGTTGCCGCGACCATGTGCGGCCAATTTCGACAACGTATTCACGTTGGGCCGAGCCAGGTTCACCAACCGGATCACCCGACTCGCGGACGGGCGACTCGCCGAAGTGTGCCGGGCCTACCGGTTCGCCGCGGGCTGCTGATCTTGCCTACGTCGACTATTCGACGTATCGTTCGACAATGTGACGACAGACGTTGGCAAGTACGGGCCGTGGGCCTTGATCGCCGGAGCATCCGACGGCGTGGGCGCCGCGTTCGCTGAGGCATTGGCGCAGGGCGGCCTCAACGTCGTGCTGGTGGCGCGTCGGCAGCCGCTACTCGACGAGGTGGCAACCGGAATCGCCAAGCGGCACGGCGTCCTAACCCGAACGGTGGCAGTCGATCTCGCCGAGCCCGGCGCGGCAAGCACCCTGACGGAGGCGACGGAGGACTTGGAGATCGGTTTTCTGGTGTACTGCGCCGGCGCCGACCCCGATTTCAAACCCTTTCTGGCCAATACTATTTCGGCCGCGGAGGCGATGGTGCAGCGAAACTGCGTCGTGCCGATGCAGCTGTGCCATGCGCTCGCGCCGCCGATGGTCCAGCGCGGCGCGGGTGCCATCGTGATCCTGGGCTCAGGCGCCGGATTCGTCGGCGGACCCAACATGGTGGCCTACGGCGCGTCCAAAGCCTTCGACATGGTGTTCGCCGAGGCGCTCTGGAGTGAGCTGCAGGAGACCGGCGTCGACGTGATCGGCCTGATTCTCGGCAAGACCGACACCCCCGCGCTGCGTCGCCTCGAGAACGACCGCGGGCAGATCGCATCCATGGCGGAGGTTCCGCCCGGCGCGGCGCCCGTCGCACAGGTGGTGACCGCGGCACTGACCAACCTGACCAATGGGCCGACGGTGTACGTCGGCGACGAGGTGGCCGGTGCGGCACAGCTGTTCGCTTCGATGGGCCGAAACGAGTCGGTCGCAGTCATGGCGCAGGCGATCAACGCCACGATGGGGAAGTGAGGGAGTCATGCCGATGGTGTCGGTGATCACCGGTGGCGCGGGCGGAATAGGTCTGGCCACGGCGAAGATCGTCGGTGGCAGTCACGCGGTGCTGCTGTGTGATGTCCGGCAAGACCGGCTGGACATCGCGGCGAAAACCCTTGACGGCCTCGGTATCACCGCATCGGTGGTCAACTGCGATGTCACCGACCGCCGGGCCGTCAGTGAACTGTTCGACACCGCGGCCGCCGTCGGGCCGATCGCGTCGGTGATCCACACCGCGGGGGTCAGCCCGAGCATGGGTGATGCCGACTACGTCATGCGGACCAACGCGATCGGCACGCTCAACGTCAACGAGGCCTTCTTTCGTGCCGCCGGCGAGGGATCGGCCATCGTCAATGTGGCATCGATGGCCGCGTACCTGCTGCCCGAGGAATTGATCCCGACCGCACAATTCCCGCTGGCGCTGAGCGACGCCGACGCCTTCATGGCGGCCATGGCGACGGGCTGCGAACCCATTCCGCAAGAGGTGCGTTCGGGTGTCGCCTACGCGGTGAGCAAGGCCTTCGTCCGCTGGTACAGCAGTTCGCAGGCCGAGCGGTTCAACGGCCGCGGGCTGCGCATCGTCTCTGTCTCGCCGGGGTCGACCGACACCGAGATGGGCCGACTGGAGGAACAGGCCGGCGCCGGCGCGCTGGTCGTCGACGCCGCGGTTCCGCGCTGGGGGAAGCCCGAAGAGATGGCGGCCCTGCTCGCATTCTGTGTGGGTGAGCAGGCGGGCTACCTCACCGGCACCGACATCCTCAACGACGGCGGAGTCGTCGCCTCGGTGCGGGAGCGCGCCCGAATAGCCTCCGGAAACACCTGATATGGCCGTGAATAGCGGCGAGGACGACCCCGCTCGCCCCGTTTCGTCGCCGCCGACCGAGCGCGTGATCAGGATCCTGGAACTGCTGGCGTCCGATCCCGAACGTGGCTTCTCACTCTCGGAGATCGCCCGTATCCTCGGCATCAGCCACGGCACCAGCCATGCGATCGTCACCACTTTGGCTGCCCGGCAATGGATCGTGCGTGATCTGCGCTCGGGCGGTTATTCGTGGGGCCCTGCGCTCGCCGCGCTGACCCGGCCGGTGAACAAGCAGGCGTTCCGCCCGGAACTGCAGCGGCTCTCCGACGCCGTCGGTATGCAGGTCATCCTGGGCACCCGGCAGGGCCCGACCGTGGTGGTGACCGACGCGGTCGGCGAATCACTCGCCGCGCCGCAGGTCAGCGTCGGGTTCCGGATGCCGATAGTGGCCCCGTTCTGCCGGGAGTTCGTCGCCGAGGCCGGCGACCAGGTCAAAAAGGAATGGTTGGGCGGCCTCGGTGCGCCCTCGCCGCAACTGCGCCGGCGCCTGAGCGCGGTGCTCGACGAAGTGCGCAACCGCGGCTACGCGATCGAGCGGCTGAGCCGCGAGTACGTCCGGGTGTACTCCGCGCTGCAAGCCCTGGCCGCCGAAGGGGAGCCCGACGAGATCACCGCGCGGCTCGCCAGCGCGTTCGCCGACCTGACCGTGGTCGACTACCTGCCCGGTGAGCTCGACAGCACCGAGCATCGGGTAGCCAATGTGGCCGCCCCGATCCGTGATAGCGACGGCACGGTCACCATGTCGGTGGGTGCGTCCCCGTTCGCAACGATGACTCCGGCCGAGGTCGGCGATCTCGGTGCGGCCGTGCGGGATACCGCGACTCGCATCGAATCATTGTGGACGGCAAGGAAGGATCCGGCATGACCGACCACGTCGAGGCAAAAGCCGACATCACCGATGTCCTACTGCGGTACGCGACCGCGATCGACACCAAGGACTGGGAGCTGTTCCGTACCTGTTTCACCGACGACGTCGACGCCGACTACGGCGAGATCGGTCGGTGGTCCGATGCGGACTCCATCACCGAATTCATGACTGTGGTGCACGAGGCCATGAGCGACACCAAGCACATGATGCACAACATGGTCATCGACGTGATCGACGCCGGCCATGCCACCGCGGTCACCTATGTCCATACGGTGCAGGCGCTGGCCGCCGATCCCAAGCAGTGGATCGACGCGGTCGGCCAATACCGCGACGAGGTGGTGGCGACACCGGACGGCTGGCGCATCGCGCGGCGCTGCTTCACCCAGACTCGAATGTTGAGCAGCTTCGACCTTCCTGCTGCCCGATCCCACTGACGTTCCCCGAGGAGTGCTGACCGGCCCTGGCCGCAGAAGCGAAAATCATGTCACCCAAGAAATTGGTCGTCGGAGCCAGCGGCTTTCTCGGCTCCCACGTCACCCGGCAACTCGTCGCCGCCGGCGAAGACGTCCGAGTGCTGATCCGCGCCACCAGCTCGACACGCGCCATCGACGGCCTCGACGTCGAGATCCGGCGCGGCGACATCTTCGACGGGGACGCCGTGCGTTCGGCGATGGCCGGATGCGATGTCGTCTACTACTGCGTGGTGGACGCGCGGGCGTGGCTGCGTGATCCGGAGCCGTTGTACCGCACCAATGTCGAGGGGCTTCGACAGGTCCTCGACGCGGCGGTCGACGCCGGCCTGGACCGGTTCGTGT
Source organism: Mycobacterium sp. IDUB_21 (assembly GCF_055419425.1). Classification (NCBI taxonomy): domain Bacteria; kingdom Bacillati; phylum Actinomycetota; class Actinomycetes; order Mycobacteriales; family Mycobacteriaceae; genus Mycobacterium; species Mycobacterium sp. IDUB_21. The sequence continues at coordinate 371,647 of NZ_JBVAXQ010000001.1, forward strand.
TCACCAGTTCGATCGGGACCATCGGGCGGGTCGATCACGGTCTGGCCGATGAGGGCACCGTGCAGAACTGGCTCGACTCCGGCGGCGATTACATCCGCAGCCGAGTTGAGGCCGAGAACCTGGTGCTGGCCTACCACCGAGACAAGGGCCTGCCCGCCGTGGCGATGTGTGTCGCCAACACCTACGGCTCCGGAGACTGGCAGCCCACACCGCACGGCGGGCTGGTCGCCGCCGCCGTCCGCGGGAAGCTGCCGTTCTATATCTCCGGCGTGCAAGCCGAGGTCGTGGGCGTTGCCGACGCGGCGCGGGCCCTGATCCTGGCCGGCGAACGCGGCCGGCCCGGCGAACGCTACATCGTCTCCGAACGGTTCATGAGTGCCCGCGACATCTACCGGACAGCTTGCGCCGCAGTCGATGTCGAGGCGCCGAGGTTCGGTGTGCCGGTCGGGGTGATGTCGGTGCTGGGACATGCTTCCCAGTTCGCGGCCAAGCTGCGCCGACGGGACACTGTGCTCACCCCGCTGTCGATACGGTTGATGCACATCATGTCGCCGATGAGTCACGACAAGGCCGTCCGGGAACTGGGCTGGGCGCCCAAGCCGACCACCGAGGCACTGGCCGAAGCCGCCGGCTTCTTCCTCGCCAGGCGGCGCACGAAGAATCGGGAGAGCTCGTGAGCGTGGCACTGACCCTTGAGCAGCGTGAACTCGGCGAGTCGCTGCGGCGCTTCGCGGCCCGGCACGCGCCGATCGCCGACACTCGCAAGGCCTTCGACGCGCTGGCGGCCGGGGAGTTGCCGGCTTGGTGGCCAGAGCTGGTGGCCAACGGGTTTCATGCCGTTCACCTGCCGGAGTCATGCGGCGGGCAAGGTGGCGGGCTGCTGGACGCCGCCTGTGTTCTGGAGGCCGCCGGGAAGGTGTCCTTGCCCGGGCCGCTGCTGACCACGGTCGCCGCGGGCGCGGTCGGGCTGCTCGCCGACATGACGCCGGCCCGGGAGGCCTTCCTGGGCGCACTCGCCTCCGGCGCGCCGGCGACGGTGGTTCTTCCCCAGCACGCCGAGCTCACCGCACGACCGGTTGCCGACGGATGGCTGGTTGACGGTGTCGCCGAGCTGATCTCGGGTGCCTGCTCAGCGCGGCTCGCGCTGGCCTGCGCTGAACACGCTGACGGTGCGGCGATCTGGCTGGCCGTCGACCTGTGCCGGCCGGAGGTGGCGGTCCGGCCGGGTGCGGGCACCGACCTGCTCACCGACCTGGGCTCCATCACCATTACCGGCTACCCGGTGCCGGCGTCCGATGTCTTGACCGGTATCAGCCCCGGGCGTGCCGAGTGGCTCACCGTCGGGCTAGCCGCAGCGGTGTCCGCCGGGATCGCCGGGTGGTGCGTCGAGGCGGCCACCGAACATCTGCGCACCCGCGAGCAGTTCGGCAAGCCGATCGGTACCTTCCAGGCCCTGCAACACCAGGCGGCGATGCTGTTGGTGAACAGCGAACTGGCCAGCGCCGCCGCCTGGGATGCCGTTCGCGCGGCTGTCGACACCCCCGAGCAACATCAGATGGCCGCCGCCGCTGCGGCATTGACGGCGATTACGCCGTGCCCGGATGCCGTCCTGGACACGCTGACGATGTTCGGCGCCATCGGGTTCACCTGGGAACACGACCTGCACCTGTATTGGCGCCGCGCCACCAGTGTCGCCGCATCGATCGGTGCCGCCACCGGCTGGGCCCGGGGCCTCGGCGAGCTGGCCACCACGCAGCAGCGGGATTTCAGCGTCGACCTCGGTGGCGCCGAAGCACAGTTCCGCGTCGAGATCGCGGGGAAGCTCGATGCCGCGAGTGCGCTGTGCAACGACGGACCCGGACGCCAAGGCGACTACCCGCACTTCGAAACCGGCCCGCAGCGGACTTCAATCGCTGAAGCCGGGCTGATCGCCCCGCAGTGGCCGCCCCCGTCGGGTATCAACGCCACCCCGTTACAGCAGCTGATCATCGCCGAGGAGTTCGCCAAAAGACCTGCTCTGGTGCGGCCGTCGCTGGGAATCGCCGAATGGATCCTGCCCTCGCTGCTGCGGGCAGCCCCCGATGAGCTGCAACAGCGCCTCATCCCACCGACCCAACGCGGGGAACTCGCCTGGTGCCAGCTCTTCAGCGAGCCCGGCGCGGGTTCTGACCTGGCCGCCTTGACCACACGTGCGGTCAAGGTCGACGGGGGGTGGCGCATCGACGGTCACAAGATCTGGACATCGTGTGCTCAACGTGCCGATTACGGGGCGCTGCTGGCCCGCACCGATCCCGACGTGGCCAAGCACCGCGGCATCGGCTACTTCCTGGTGGACATGCGCTCGGAGGGAATCGAAGTACAGCCGATCGTGCAGGTCACCGGGGCTTCCGAGTTCAACGAAGTCTTCCTCACCAACGTCTTCGTCCCCGATGACATGCTGCTCGGCGAGCCCACCGGAGGCTGGCAGCTGGCGATATCCACCATGGCCGAAGAGCGCTCCGCCATCAGCGGATACGTGCAGATCGACCGGGCCATCGCGCTGCGGCGGATCGCCGCCACCCCGGGCGAGCAGCGCGACGACGCGGTCCGGGCACTGGGCGAACTCGACGCCTACACGAATGCCATCAAGGCGCTCGGCGTGCGCGAGACGATCAGGCTGCTGGATGGGCAAGGACTCGGGGCGGCGTCGAGCATCGCCAAAGTGGCCATGAACGTCCTACTGCGCCGGACCTTCCGGGCCACCCTGGCCACCGCCGGGCGTGTGGCGATGGCCACCGACTCCGACCCGGCAGTGGTCGAACCGTACCTGCTGTCGCCGGCCGAACTGATCGGCGGCGGCACCAACGAAATCCAGCTGAACGTCATCGCGCAGATGATCCTCGGCCTTCCCCGCAAGTGATCGCAGATCGGAGATAGAGGACAGCGCATGGGATTACGTGGAGAGGCCGCGATCGTCGGCTACGTCGAGCTACCGCCGGAGCGCATGAACAAGGCAACTCCGGCACCGTTCACGCTCGAACAATGGGCCGAGTTGAGCGCGGCCGCGCTCGCCGACGCGGGACTGCCGGGCGAACTCGTCAACGGAATCGTCACCTCGCACCTGGGCGAGTCGGAGATCTTCGTCCCCTCGACCATCGCCGAATATCTGGGGGTTCCGGCACGGTTCGCGGAGATCGTCGACCTGGGCGGTGCCAGCGCCGCCGCCATGGTGTGGCGGGCAGCGGCGGCGATCGAGCTCGGGATCTGCGATGTGGTGCTGTGCACGCTGCCGGCCCGCTACATCACCCCGATGTCGGAGCGCAAACCCAGACCGCTGGTCGATGCGATGTTCTTCGGCTCCTCGAGCAACCAATACGGTTCTCCCCAGGCCGAGTTCGAGATTCCCTACGGAAACCTCGGCCAGAACGGCCCGTACGGGCAGGTCGCCACCCGCTACGGAGCGGTCTACGGCTACGACGAGCGGGCCATGGCCAAGATCGTGGTCGACCAACGCGTCAACGCCAACCACACCGACGGCGCCATCTGGCGCGACACCCCGTTGACCGTCGACGACGTGCTGGCCAGTCCGGTGATCGCCGATCCACTGCATATGTTGGAGATCGTGATGCCCTGCGTCGGCGGCGCCGCCGTCGTGATCGCGAGCGCCGATGTCGCCAAACGAGCGCGGAATCGCCCGGTGTGGGTCAAGGGGTTCGGCGAGCATGTGCCGTTCAAGACCCCGACGTATGCCGCGGACCTGCTGGCGACTCCGATCGTCGAGGCCGCCGACACCGCCTTCGCGATGACGGATCTGACCCGCGCGGACATGGACATGGTCTCCATCTACGACTGCTACACGATCACCGTGTTGCTGTCGCTGGAGGACGCCGGCTTCTGCGAGAAGGGCAAGGGCATGCAGTTCGTCGCCGATCACGATCTGACCTTCCGCGGCGACTTCCCGCTCAACACCGCCGGCGGCCAACTCGGATTCGGGCAGGCCGGCCTGGCCGGTGGCATGCACCACGTCTGCGACGCCACCCGCCAGATCATGGGCCGGGCGGGCGCGGCCCAGGTCGCCGACTGCAATCGGGCCTTCGTCTCCGGCAACGGCGGGATCCTCTCCGAACAGACCACCCTCATCCTGGAAGGGGACTGAGTGCCGATGACCACCTTCGAACGCCCGATGCCGGTCAAAACACCGACCACCGCACCGTTCTGGGATGCGCTGGCGCAGCACCGCATCGTCATCCAGTACTCGCCGTCCTCGCAGAGCTACGTCTTCTACCCGCGGGTCCGGGCACCGCGCACCCTGGCCGACGACCTGGAATGGCGGGAGATCTCCGGAATGGGCACGCTGTACTCGTTCACGGTGGCCCGCCGGCCGGTCGGCCCGCATTTCGCGGATGCCGTGCCGCAACTGTTGGCGATCGTCGAATGGGACGAGGGGCCACGATTCTCCACCGAGCTCGTCAACGTCGACCCGGCCGAGCTGGTGGTCGGGATGCGGGTCAAACCGGTGTTCTGCGACTACCCCGCCCACGACGTCACGATGCTGCGGTACGAACCGGCCGCCGGAGCCGGCCATGACTGACGACGCCGGCGTGCTGCTGGAGATCGAAGCGATCAAACGGCTCAAATCCCGGTACTGCCGCTACCTGGACGCCAAGGACTGGACGGCCTGGCGCACCCTGTTCACCGACGACTTCGTCAGCGACACCTCGCGCGCCGGCGGGAAGGTGATCGCCGGCGCGGACGATTTCGTCGCCTTCACCCGCAAGAGCCTGCGCGACCAACCCACCGTCCATCAGGTCCACGCGCCCGACATCGAGCTGACCTCGCCGACGACGGCGACCGGGGTGTGGGCACTCGAGGATGTGGTCCGGTTCGGCCCCGGGGTCAACCTGCGCGGGTACGGCCACTACACCGAGACCTACGAAAGGGCCGACGGGCAGTGGCGGATCAAGACCTCGACGCTGACCCGACTGCGTGAGGACGTCTTCAACGGATTGTTTGCGGTCTACCTGTCACCGCGTATCCGCGCTGCGCTGGCGAGAGCGGCTCGGCGGGTGATGAAGTGATTGCTCAGACGCGTGCCGGCAGCGGCGGCTTGGTGGCCTCCGGGTCCGGGTTGGCCAGCGGCAGCCCCATGAACCGGCGGGCGTTGTCGCCCATGAAGTCATAGCTGCGCCGAACATCCATGCCCTCGGCGTACTTCCAGAAGCCCTGCGGTTCCGGCAGGCCCTCGGGGTGCGGATAGTCCGACCCGAACAGCACCTTGTCCCAGCCGACCGTCTCGACGACGTCGGAGATGCAGCCCTCCCAGAACGGGCTGACCCAGATGTTGCGCCGGAACACGTCGTGGGGATGCTCCGGGAAGTTCTGCGGCATCTTCTTGTACAGCTCACCGAAGTCATCGAAGAGCGGTCCGATCCACGAGCTGCCGTTCTCGACGCTGGCGATGCGCAGTTCGGGGAACCGGGTCAAGGTGCCGTGACAGATCAGCGCAGTGATCATGTCGGCGATCTCCCGATGCCCCAACACCATCCAGCGGAACGCGCTCTGCGCCATGAAATTCTGGGTGTACGGCGGCTCCCACCTGCCGACGTACTCGTCGAGCGGAGGAAAACTCGCATGCAGCACGATCGGCAGGCCGGCGGCTTCCACATCACGCCAGAACGGATCGAACTCCGGCAGCGCCGGCGAGCGCCAACCGTGGATGCCGTTGACCGGGCCGGGTTTGATCAACGCCACCGCGGCATCTTTTGACAGGATGTACTCCAGCTCGCGCTGGGCGGCGTCGACCTCGGAGAGGTTGATGATCGGCGTGGAGAACACCCGGCCGTCGTAGTTGTAGGTCCAGTGCTCGGCCATCCACTGGTTCAGCGCGTGAATGATCGCGCAGGTGAGCTCCGGGTCCTCGGCGCTGGAGTGCTCCACCAGGCTGGCCAGCGTCGGGTAGTTCAGCGCCTCCACCACACCCTGGCGGTCCAGTTCTGCGACCCGGTCGGCAGGATTGCGGGCGGCGGGCGGCGCTTCGACGGCGGCCCCCTGCATCTCCCGCAGGGTCAGTCCCTCGGTGTTCTCGCCGGCAAAAAACTTCTCATGCGCGCCGGGAGCGGCCACTCGCTCGAACGTCGGGTTCGGGATGAAGTCGCTGACGCGGTTGTTGATGATGATCCGGGTCTGGCGGCCGATCTGGGCGAATTGGACGGCCCGCGAGTACTTTTCCGGCAGGTACTTCGTCAACGACTCGGGGGTCTCATACATGTGCTGGTCGGCATCGAAGATCGGTGCGTCGCGGAACTGGCTCATGGGTGCCTCCCGGTTGCTAGCGGGTCAGGATTGTTGCCGCTGCGGTGCCGGGTGCACCGTAGAGTTGGGCGAACCCGACCTTGGGCTCGCCGGGCACCTGGCGGTCATCGGCCTCACCGCGCAGTTGGCGCACCAATTCGTGGATCTGGCGCAGTCCGGAGGCGCCGATCGGCTCGCCGTTGGCGATCAGGCCGCCGTCGGTGTTGATCGGCAGCGATCCGGAGATCTCGGTCGCGCCGTCGGCGAGCAGCTTCTCCTGGTCGCCGTGGTCGCAGAAGCCGCATTCGGCCATGTGGATGACCTCGGCGCCGGCGTCGGTGTCCTGCAACTGGATGACGTCGACGTCTTCGGGTGCCACACCGGCCTTTTCGAACGCTGCGCGAGCGGCGTACACCGTCGGTGCCACATCCTCGGTGATCGGCGCGAAGGTGGTGTTGACCTCATAGGCCCCGTAGCGGCGGGTGCGCACCTCCACGGCGCGCAGGTACACCGGTTTGTCGGTGTAGCGGTGGGCGATGTCGGCACGGCACATCACGACCGCTGCTGCACCCTCATCCGGTGCGCAGAACATGTACTGCGTCAGCGGATAGTTCAGCATCGTCGAGCCCAGGATCTCCGCCTCGGAGATCGGCTTGCGCCGGAACGCATTCGGGTTCAGCGCGCCGTTACGGAAGTTCTTGGCGGCGACCTTGGCCAGCGTCTGCTGGGAGATGCCGTGATCGTGCAGGTACCGGTTGGCCTTCATGCCGAAGAACTGGGTGGTCAGATACTGGCCGTTCTCGGCGTACCAGCGTGGCATCCCGACCAGCGCGGGGTCCTCGGTGAACGCCCCGCGTGGATGCTTGTCCAGGCCGACGGCGACACCGATGTCATAGTCGCCCAACCGGATCCCGTCCGCGCAGACCTTGGCCGCACTGGCCGCGGTCGCACATGCGTTGAACACGTTGGTGAACGGGATGCCCGACAGCCCGACCATGCCGACGATCGCGTCCGGGTTGGCCACCGTCCAGCTGCCGCCGGTGGCGGCGCCGATGTCCTTCCAGTCCACCCGCGCGTCGGCGACCGCGGCGAAGATGGCGTCCACGCCCATCTCCATCGCCGACTTGCCTTCGAAGCGGCCGAACGGGTGCAGGCCGACACCGATGATGGCGACGTCGTTCATGAGCCCTGCTTCGTCGGCCGGAAGGCGAAAGTGATGATGTCGTTCCCATCGCCGTCGCTGGCGAACGGCACCATGGTCAGCTCAACCGGCATGCCGAACTGCAGCTTGTCCGGGTCGTTCTCGGTGAGCCGGCCTTCGACTCGGACGACATCGCCGAGCTGCACCAAGCCGACGCCGAACGGTACGAAGTCTTTACCGGTGGGGCCCAGATACGGTGGGCCGGGCGGAAACCCCTGGGTGGTCCAGGCCACCAGGGTTCCGTTGCGGGGGAGCAACTCCCGCGACATCTGGTCACCGCTGCAGCGCGGGCAGCGGGGCTGGGCCGGGAACACGGTGGCGTCGCAGGCGCCGCAGCGGCTGCTGATCAACTGCGGATTCTCCTCCGGCCAGGTCGAGATGTCCGGGGCGAGCGCTTTCTGCATGGGACCTCCGCGCAACGGGTCTGTTAACTGTAATACTTACAGTAATGTACGATAGCGCGAGTTGACCAGCGGGGCTTCCGGTAGCGGTCTGGCGGTTACGGTGAGGGATCCGGCTATGACAGTGAACGATGAATCGGACGTGAATCGGCGGCGCGCCCTGGTCATGGGCGCCAGCGGCAACGTGGGTGCCTGCGTCACCCGCCAACTGGTCGCCCGCGGCGACGACGTGCGCGTGCTGCTGCGCAAGTCCAGTTCCACCAAGGGAATCGACGGACTCGACGTGGACCGGCGCTACGGCGACATCTTCGACACCGAGGCGGTCACCGCCGCCATGGCCGACCGGGACGTCGTGTACTACTGCGTCGTCGACACCCGCGCTGAACTCCGTGACCCGGCACCGCTGTTTCGGACCAACGTAGAAGGTCTGCGCAACGTCTTGGAGGTGGCCGCGGAGGCCGGCCTCGCCAAGTTCGTCTTCCTGAGCACCATCGGCACCATCGCGGTGGGGCACAACGGCGAAACTGTGGACGAGGAAACGCCGTTCAACTGGGCCGACCAAGGCGGAGGTTACATCGCCTCCCGTCGGGAGGCCGAGCGACTGGTGCTGTCCTACGTCGCCGACCGTGGTCTGCCGGCGGTTGTCACCAACGTGTCCAACCCGTACGGGCCGCCCGACTGGCAGCCGCGCCAAGGCATGCTCGTTCAGCTCGCGGCACAGGGCAGGATGCCGGCCTACGCGCGGGGCGTGGGCGCCGAGGTGGTGGGGATCGATGACGCTGCCCGGGCGATGCTGCTGGCCGCGGAGCGGGGACGGGTCGGCGAGCGCTACATCATCTCCGAGCGGTACATGTGTCAGCGCGAGATGCTCACCATCGCAGCCGAAGCGGTCGGGGCAACGCCGCCACGCATCGGCGTACCGATGGCGGTGTTGCACCTGGCCGGGCACGTCGTCGGCGCCCTGGGGGCGCTGCTGCGCCGTGATTTCGCGTTCACCGCGACCGGCGCACGCCTCATGGCGTTGACCTCACCCGCCGACCACGGCAAGGCCACTCGGGAGCTGGGTTGGCACCCGGAACCGACCGAACACTCAATCCGCCGTGCCGCACGCTTCTACCTCGAGAGCAGCAACGCATGATCCCGTTCGTGGTCCGTCGTGACGACGGCTTCATGCCCAACGCGATCGCCCACGGCGGGTGGGGGCCGACGCTGGGCGGGCAGGTGGTCGGCGGTCTGCTGGCCCGCGCTGTCGAGCAACAGGTGCCCGAGGACGACCTGCAGCCGGCGCGACTCACCGTCGAGATCCTGCGCCGGGTGGCGACCGAACCGCTGCGGGTCACCGCGTCGGTGGTGCGCGCCGGGTCGCGGATGCGCGCGATCGATGCCGCGATGACGCAGGACGGCGAGCTGGTGGCCCGCGCATCGGCGCTGTATCTGCGGCGTGGCATCCAACCCGGTGGTGAGTTCTTCACCACCGCAATCACGATGCCGCCGGTCCCCGACGAGCCGGCGCGCTTCGACGAATCCGTGCCGATGTTCATCCAGACCTACGGCAGTGACGACGGCGGCCGCTTCCCCTGGCAGCATGCCGGTCCGCGATACGCCTGGATACGCGAGATCCGTGACCTGGTCGACGGCGAAGAACCGACCCCGTTCGTGCGGGCGGCGATGGCCGTCGACGTCACCGCCTCGCTCACGAATTTCAGCACCAAGGGGTTGGCGTTCATCAACGCCGACTACACCTTGACCCTGAGCCGGCTGCCGGTCGGACCCTACATCGGCTTGGCGGCGCTGACCCACTACAGCGACGCGGGCGTGGCGACCGGAAGCGCCGCGCTGCTCGACACCTGCGGCCCGATCGGCAGCGGCGTGTCGACCGCCATCGCGAACTTCAACTTCGATCCCAGCCGGGAGAACCCCGCGGCCGGTTAGGCGATAGCGCCTGACTCCTTCAGCTTTTCGATACGGTCCCAGTCCATTCCGAGCTCCATCAGCACCACCTCGGTGTGCTCGGATGCCTGCGGGGCGCGGGTCGTCTCCAGCGGCTCGTGGTTGAACTGGACCGGTCCGCGGACCACCTTGAACGCCGGCCCGCCGTCGCCGGCCTCGACTTCGACGATCATGTCGTTGGCGATGGCCTGTTCGTCGGAGCCCAGGTCGACCAGGCTCTGGAACGGCGCCCACTGGCCCTTCATGGTCTTGAGGTGCTGGCGCCAGTATTCGAAGGGCTTTGCGGCTATCGCGGCCACCATCAACTCGACGGCCGCGTCGGCGTTCTCCATCAGCGGCAGCACCTCGGAGAAGCGGGGATCGTCGGCGGCGTCGGGAATACCCAAGTGTTCGAAGGTGTCCCGGATGTATCCCGTCGGGCTGACGATGCACAGGTTGATGGTGCCGCCGTCGGAGGTGGTGTAGTTGCCCAGGAACGGGTTCCCCGGGGAGCCGCCGGATTGCGGCATCAGCGAACGCATGGCTTCGCCGGTCTCCATCCCCTGGGTCACGCTGGCGCCGGCCGCCCACCAGGCGGTGGACAGCAACGACACGTCGACCTCGAGCGCCTCCCCGGTGCGCTCCCGGTGCAGCAGCGCGGCGGCGATGCCGCCGGCGATGTTCATCCCGCCGACCGAGTCGCCGAACGCCGGGATCCCCTGGGACAGCGGCGCGCCGAGTTCCTCCGGGCTCAGCGCGTGACCTACTCCGCTGCGGGTCCAGAACGCGGTGCCGTCGAAGCCGCCGATGTCGCGTTCGGCGCCCTTGTCGCCGTATGCGCTACCGCGGGCGTAGACGATGTTCGGATTCGCGGCGCGAATGTGCTCGACGTCGAACTTGTTCTTCTGTCGTGCTCGCGGAAGGTAGTTGGTCAGAAACACGTCGGCGGTAGCGGCAAGCTCGTAGAGCACCTGTTGACCATCCGGGGTCGAGACGTCGATGCCGACGCTGCGCTTGCCGCGGTTGGGATGCTCGATCAGGGGATGCCGGTCGGGGTCGAGCTCGAAGCCTCCCATCCGGATGAATCCGCGTTGGGTATCGCCGCGCACCGGATGCTCGACCTTGATGACGTCGGCGCCCCAATCGGCCAGGATCGCGCCGGCTGCCGGGACAAACGTGAACTGTGCGACCTCCAGTACCCGGAAGCCGTCCATGACCTTGATCAACTCGGTGTGCTCCTGACATCCGACCAATTGAAGTATTCTACTGTAATGGTTACGGTTGGGCATCCGAAATGTTTGGGAGTCAGGTGAGCGACGTCCGGCGGCAGGCTCTGAGCGTGGAGATCGGCGAGCGGGCCGCGGCTGCGGCGGAGTCCCGCATGCTGATCGACGGCAAGTTGGTCGCGGCGGCCTCGGGTGCGGAGTTCGACAACGTCAGTCCGGCCACCGGGCGGCTGTTGGGGACCACCGCGGCCGCCGACGAGGTCGATATGGATCAGGCGATCGGCGCGGCCCGGCGGGCGTTCGACGACACCGACTGGGCGACCAACCGTGAACTGCGCAAACGCTGCCTGGCGCAACTGCAGTCGGCGCTGGAGGCCGAGCAGGAAGAACTGCGCACCGAGCTGATCGCCGAAGTGGGCTGCCCGGTGATGACGACCCAACTGGCGCAACTGGATTGGCCGCTGGCAGACGCGCTGCGGTACCCGGCGCGGCTGATCGACGAGTTCGAGTGGGAGCGGCTGATCGAGGGGGGCGGACTGTTCGGCGAACGCAACGTTCGCACCGTCGTCAAGGAGCCGGTCGGTGTGGTGGCGGCCATCACCCCGTCCAACTTCCCGATCGAGGTGATCCTGAACAAACTGGGGCCGGCGCTGGCGGCCGGCAACACCGTCGTGCTCAAGCCCGACCCGCACACCCCGTGGAACGCCACTCGGCTCGGGCGCCTGGTCGCCGAGCACACCGACATCCCCGCCGGGGTGGTGAACGTGGTGCCCACCGGATCGAACGAAGTCGCCGGCCTGCTCGGCACCGACCCCCGGGTCGACATGGTCTCCTTCACCGGATCCACCGCCGTCGGCAAGCTGCTGGCCCGCCGCAGCGCCGACACGATGAAACGGACTTTCCTTGAGCTGGGCGGAAAGTCGGCGTTGATCGTGCTCGACGATGCCGACCCGGCCAAGGTCATCCCCGGCGCGGTCGGCGTGTGCGTGCACGCCGGACAGGCCTGCGCGGCCACCACCCGGATGCTGGTGCACACGTCCCTGTTCGACGAGGTGGTCACCTCGGTGACCGCGGCGTTCGCGGCGGTGACGGTGGGCGATCCGGCGTTGCCGCAGACGCTGGTGGGTCCGCTGATCAGCGCACAGCAGAAGCGGCGTGTGCTCGACGCGATCGGGCAGGCCCGGCTCGATGGCGCTGAGATCACCACCGGGGGAGGGGAATACGACGACCTACCGCAGGATCTCCGCGGCGGACACTACGTGGCACCGACGGTGATCGTCGGCGTCGACAACAGCGCTGCCATCGCCAGGGAGGAAGTGTTCGGACCGGTGCTGGTGATCCTGCCGTTCGGCGACGACGACGAGGCGGTGCGGATCGCCAACGACAGCGCTTTCGGGCTGGCCGGTGCGGTGGTCTCGGCGTCGTCGGAGCGGGCCATGGCGGTGGCCCGCCGGGTTCGCACCGGCGCGATCGGCGTCAACGGCGGGATGTACTACGGGGCGGACGCGCCGTTCGGTGGTTACAAGAGCAGCGGGTGGGGCCGGCAGTGCGGCATCGAGGGATTCCAGCAGTACTTGGAGACCAAGACGATCGGCTATCGAAAGCCGCGCGGGGCCTGAGGCTTCGGCGCTACTTGCTCGTGAAAGTCACCGGCAGGCAACGCGGCGATCGGAACGGCTGCCCGTAGATGTGCGGGTTGCCGTCGGTCACCAGGGTGATGTCGGTGAGCCGCTCGAAGAGGCACTCCATCGCAACCCGCATCTCCATGCGTGCCAGATGCAGTCCCATGCAGGTGTGCTCGCCGGCCGCGAACGTGATGTGCGGAATCCACTTGCGGAAGATGTCGAACTCTTCCGGACGCTCCCACCGGGTCCCGTCACGGTTAGCCGACCCGATGCAGACGTCGACGACCGCGCCGGCGGGAATCGGGACACCGGCCACCTCGGTGTCGTGGATCGCGGTGCGCTGCACGGTGGTCAGCGGGGTCTCGTAGCGCAGGCCCTCCTCGATGGCCGCACCGATCAGGTCATGGTCGGCCTGCACCGCGGCGAACTGCTCGGGGTGGGTGAGCAGCAGGTACAGCAGGTTGCTGGTGGCCCGGTAGGTGGTCTCCAGTCCAGCCGGCAGCAGCAGCCGCAGGAACGAGTAGATCGCCTCGTCGCCGAGCTTCTCGCCGTCGACTTCCGCGGTGACCAGATCACCGATGATGTCCTGAGTCGGATGCGACTTGCGCATCTGCATCTGCGCCAGGAAATAGTCCTTCAACGCCGCCGACGAACTGAATGCACTCTGGTAGTCGACGGTGTAACTGATCAACTCCAGGGAGCGCTGCCGGAACCACGGCAGGTCCTCTTCGGGCAGGCCGAGCAGCTTGGAGATGACCCGGGTGGGGAACTCGAAAGCGAAGTCGTGCACCAGATCGGCGGTGCCGGCCTCGATGAACTCGTCGATCAGCGCGGTGCAGACGGGCCGCACCACCGCGGGTTCCCAGTGCACCAGCGACTTGCGCTTGAACGCCGATGAGACCAGGTTGCGGTGTTTGCGGTGCTGCTCGCCCTCCATCGCCAAGATCGTCGGACCGAGGAACAGCCCGATCGTGACGTCGTAGATGTGCGAGTTGAACGAATCCGCATTCCGGAACACCTGGTTCACCGCTTCGAAAGAGACGGCGGCGAACTGTGTTTCCGGCCGAAGCGACGCCGGGGTCTTGGAGTAGTCCATGACCGTTCCGGGAAAGACCCCGGCTTCGGCGCGCTTGCTCTCGAAATAGGGATAGGGATTCGTGAGGTAGCCGGCCGGCTTGCCGAGTGCGGCGGCGACATCGTCGACCTGGCTCTCCACGGCTGGTCTCCCGTCTGGGTGAAGTGATTTACTGTAAGGATTACAGTAGATGATCAGGGGGCTGCTGCACCAGCGTCAGGCAAGACTGATCGGCATTCGCTTGATGCCGTGCACGAAGGTGCTCTGCAGGTATTCGGGTTCGCCGAGCGTGACCTCCGGCAGTCGGGTGAGCAGTTCGTGGAACAGGTGCCGCAGCTGCATCCGTGCGACATGGGTGCCCAGGCAGTAGTGCGCCCCACCGCCGCCGAAACCCAGGTGCGGGTTGGTGGCACGGGTGATGTCGAATTCGTGCGGCCGGTCGAACACCGTCTCGTCGCGGTTGGCCGAGCAGTAGAACAAGCCGATCTTCTCGCCGGCCTTGATGTCGGTCCCGGCGACCTCGGTGTCGGCCACCGCGTGGCGCGCAAAGGCGAGTACCGGTGTCGCCCAGCGCACGAACTCCTCGACTGCGGCGTCGATCCGGTTGTCGAAGTCGGCCAGTAGCCAGGCGCGCTGCTCGGGGTGATCGACAAGGGCCTTGAACGCATGCGTGGTGGTCTGCTTGGTGGTGTCATTGCCCGCCGAGCCGAGCAGCACCATGAACGAGCCGAGCTCGGAGTCGGTGAGGCTATGCCCGTCGACCTCGGCATTGACCAGCGCGGTCATCAAGTCATCGTGCGGCTCGGCGCGTCGCCGCTGCGCCAGTTCGACGCCGGAACCGGCCAGCACGCCCATCTGCGTCATGACGTGCACGGCCCGCTCCTCCAGCGAGGCGTACTCGTCGTCGCTGCTGCTGAACAGACATTCGGCGGCGTAGGCGACCTTCTCCTGATCGGCGGGGTCGATACCGATCATGTCGGAGATCGTCCGCATCGGCAGCTGGCCCGAACAGCTTGCGACGAAGTCGATCTGGTCGCCGGTGCGCAGCTGCGTCAGCAGATCGTCGACGATGCTGCGGGAATTGGCCTTGATCTGATCCTCGGTGCGGCGGACCTGCCGCGGCGTGAATCCCGAGCTGATGAGCTTGCGGTACCGGGTGTGGTCGGGCGGATCCATCGCCAGGAAGAACGTCATGTTGCGCTGGATTTCGGCCGGCATCGGATCGACGCTGACGCCTTCGCTGGAACAGAACAACTCTTCGTGCTGGCTGACGAACTTGATGTCGGCGTGCCGGGTCGCCGCCCAGTATCCGGTCTCCTCGTGTGGGAAGACGGCCGGGATCGGCCGGTGCCAGGTCAGTCCCTGCTCGCCGCGCAGCGTCGCGAACGTCTCGTCCCGGCTCCGGAAGTCCTTGCCCCAGAAGTCGGTTTCGGAGATGTCGAGCCGGTGGTGGGGGCGCGGTGACATCGGCGGGCTGGCGGAAGTATTCAGGGTCATGCTTTTCCTCTCGGGCGGGGCCCTTGGGCGGTGGGGTGTCACGCACGGTCCCCACCACCCGAAATATCGACAGTAAGGACGACTGTAATGAATTCGGCGCCCGCGGACAATGCTACGGTTGGCCCTACCGAAATAGCCTCACTACGCGTCCCCCAGAGGCGGCGAAAGATGCGGGAGGAGCCGAGAATGGCCGACACCATCGGGTTCGTCGGAGCCGGCAAGATGGGCGAGCCGATGGTCCTGCGCCTGGTCGAGGCCGGCTATCGCGTGCAGGTCTATGCACGCCGGCCCGAGGTGCGCGAGCGGCTGGCGGCCGCCGGCGCCGTGCCGGTGGAGTCGGTCGCCGCGGTCGCAAGCGATGCCGGCGTCGTGATCAGCTGCTTGTTCTCTGATGCCCAGTTGCTGGAGGTGGCTGCCGGTGCCGACGGGCTGCTGGCCAACGCCGGAGCCGACACGGTCGTGGTCTCCCACACCACCGGAACGGTCAGCACCCTGACCAAGCTGATGGCCGAATACCCGGCCGGCCCGGCGCTGGTGGATGCGCCGGTCAGCGGCGGCGCCCACGACATCGCCGCCGGCAGCCTGACGGTGTTGCTCGGCGGCTCCGACGACGCGGTGGCCCGCGCCCGGCCGGTGCTGGCCGCGTACGCCGATCCGGTGATCACCACCGGGGGCCTGGGCACCGCGCTCAACCTCAAACTGATCAACAACGTGCTGTTCGTCGCCAACGCGCAACTCGTCGCGGCCGCGGTCGAGCTGGCCAAGAGCCTCGACGTGCCCGACTCCAGCCTGTTCGAGGCGCTGGCGCAGTGCAGCGGCGGCAGCCGAGCAGCCGGGTACGTGCAGTCGTCCGGGGGTGTGGAGAACTTCGCCAAAGTCGTTGCGCCGTTCATGCGTAAGGATGTGGCGGCCTGCATCGAGGCGGCTGCTGACCGTGGCGTCGACCTGGGGCAGCTGCGCACCGTGGTCGAGACCGGGCTGCTGGATCTGTCGTGACCGGCGATCTCGGGGGTCCGGCGAACCTGCTGGAGAAGCAGCGGCAGTCCTTCGTTGCCGACGGGCCGCCCGGGGTGGCTGTCCGCCGCAACCGCATCGATCGCCTGCTGGCCCTGGTGCTGGACAACACCGACGCCTTCGTCGACGCGATGGCCGCCGACTTCGGGACACGGTCCCGGGACGCATCGCTGGCCACCGAGCTGGTCGGCATGATCCCGGTGATCGAGCACACCAGATCGCATATCGGGAAATGGATGCGGCCCGCAAAGCTGATGCCGGCGGCACGCCTGGCCGGGCTGCGGGCCGAAGTGCAGCCGAGCCCGCTCGGCGTGGTCGGGATCATCGGCCCGTGGAACTTCCCGCTTCAACTGGTGGTGCTGCCGGCGGCGGCGGCGTTTGCCGCCGGCAACCGGGTGATGATCAAGATGTCCGAAATCACCTCGCGCACCGCCGAGTTGATGAGCGAGCTGGCGCCGGAGTATTTCCGGGATGACGAACTTGCCGTCGTCACCGGGGGTGCGGACGTGGCGGCCGCGTTCGCGGGGCTGTCCTTCGACCACCTCTTCTTCACCGGCTCACCGTCGGTGGGCTCGCTGGTGCAGCGCGCCGCAGCCGAAAACCTGGTGCCGGTGACCTTGGAGTTGGGCGGAAAGAACCCCGTCGTGGTCGCCCCCGGGGCCGACATCGCGCGGTCAGCAAAACGGATCGCGTCGGCCCGGATGGTCAACGGGGGGCAGGTCTGCGTCTGCCCCGACTATGTTCTGGTTCCTGACAGCAAGCTCGACACGTTCGTCGACGTCGCACGCCAGACGCTTCGGGATATGTTCCCGACGATCGTGGCCAACGGCGACTACTGCTCATGCGTCAACGAGGCCAACTTCGACCGGGTGCTGGGCCTGATCGGCGACGCGCGCGAACGCGGCGCCACCGTCGAGACCGTCGCCCCGGCCGGCGAGGTGCTGCCGGATCGCGCCTCCCGCAAGATCGCCCCGACCATCGTGCGCGACGTCGACGCGACGATGCGCCTCGCCGAGGAGGAGATCTTCGGCCCGGTGCTGACGGTGCAGGGCTATGCCACGCTCGACGATGCGATCGAGACGATCAATGCGCGCCCCGCGCCACTGGTCGCCTACTGGTTCGGTCCCGGCGGCAAGAACTTCCGCGACTTCGTGCGTCGCACCAGAAGTGGTGGAGTGGCCCGCAACGACTTCGCCGCACAGATGATTCCGTCCGGCGCACCGTTCGGCGGCGTGGGACGCAGTGGCATGGGCGCCTACCACGGCAAGGCGGGTTTCGACACCTTCAGCCACCACCGGACGGTGGTCGGCTCCGATCTGCCCTTCAGCCTGACCGGATCCGCCGCGCCCCCGTTCAAAGCCGGGATGCGGTTCTACGCCGATGCGATGTTGCGCAGGACGCGCAACCGTACCCGTAGGCGGCTCAAGAAATTCGGCTAGCCCTGCTCGGCCTGCTCGCGCGCCCATCGGTAGTCGGCCTTGCCGGCCGGGCTCCGCACAATCGCGGTCCGGAAGACGATCGCCTTGGGCAGCTTGTAGCGGGCCAGTGATCCGCTCGCGTGCTCGATCAGTTCGGCGGCGGTTGCGGCGGCCCCCTGGGCGAGGGCGACCACAGCCACCACCTCCTGGCCCCATCGCTCGCTGGGCCGGCCGGCGACCACCACGTCGATCACGGAAGGGTGCGAGGCGATGGCGGTCTCGACCTCCTCGGCGAAGATCTTCTCCCCACCGGAGTTGATCGTCACCGAATCCCGGCCGAGCAACTCGACCGATCCGTCTTCCAGATGCCGGGCCCGGTCGCCGGGAACGGCGTAGCGCACCCCGCCGATCACCGGGAAGGTCGCCGCCGTCTTGGTGGCATCGCCCTTGTAGCCCAACGGGACGTAGCCGCGCTGCCCGAGCCAGCCCAGGCCGTCGTGGCCGGGTTCCAGCACCGAACCGAGATCCTCGGACACCACGCAGGTGTCCGGTCCGGCGCCGAAGGTTCCGGTCGAGACTGTGCCCGACGTCGACATGTGACGCATCTGGGCGCCGGTCTCCGAGGAGCCGACCCCGTCGATGACCATGGCGCCCGGCAGTGTCTCCACGATCTGCTGCTTGACGTACGGCGTCAGCAGCGCGCCACCGTTGGCCACCACCAGCAGCGACGACACATCGGCGGTGCCGTTGCGGATCGCGGTAATCAGGGGACGGGCCATCGCGTCGCCGACCACGGTCACCGACAGCACCTTCTCCCGCTCGATGGTGCGCACCACGTCGTCGGCGTCGAAATGGTCGACAACCGAAGGGAAAACCAGGGTTTGGCCGGTGTTGATCGCCGTCATCACCGCCCATTGCGCGGCGCCGTGGATCAGCGGCGGCAGGATCATCAGCTTGATGCCGGGGTTCTCGCTGGCAGGCCCCACGATGTCGTCGATGGAGCTGACCGATTCGCCGGTCATCAGGTTGCGGCCGCCGAACGAGCCCATGAAGATGTCGTGCTGACGCCAGAGCACCCCTTTGGGCATTCCGGTGGTTCCGCCGGTGTAGAGCACGTAGAGGTCGTCGGGGTCCGGTTGCACCGGTGGTGGTTGCGGTGAGCTGCCCGCCAGCGCCGTCTCGTAGTCCACCGCCCCGTCGAGCAGGGCGTTGCCGGAGTCGTCGGCGATCTGGATCAGCACCTTCAGCTGCGGCAGATCGGGGAGCACCTCGGCCAGGGTGGGGGCGAACGCGGCGTGATACACCAGCGCGGTGGCACCGGAATCTGCCAGCAGGTAAGCCAATTCGCTGCGGACGTAGCGGTAGTTGACGTTGAACGGCGCCACTCTGGCGCGGAAGCTGCCCAGCAGGGTCTCGACGAACTCGTGACCGTTGTAGGCGTAGATCCCGAGCAGGTCCTGGCCGGTCTCGTGCCCGAGCAACTCCGACCGCGGCGTGTGAGCGCCCAGCCCTTGCGAATGCAGATACGACGCCAGCCGGTTGGATCGCTCGACGATCTGGGCGTAGCTGAAGCGGCGATCGCCCTGGATCACCAGGTCCCGGTCGGGAATCGCCGCGGCCACCGCCTCGGTGACCACCGGAACGGTGAATTGAGTCAGGGTCGCCACGTGTGAATCAGCTCCTCGGTGGTGGTGATGGTCGCCAATAGCGACAGCGTGTTCTCGATCATCGCAGCCCCGTATGCGGCCGGCACACCGGCCACCGCGTCGCGGGGCAGCACCACCTGATAGGCGGCGTTGACCGCGTCCATCACCAGGTTCGGGACGGCCACGTTCAACGAGACCCCCACGACGACGACGGTCGACACTCCCAGGTTGCGTAGCACCGCGTCCAGGTCGGTTCCGCCCATCGGCCCCACCCCGTGGCAGCGGCTGAGAACCAGATCCGATGGCTCCGGTCCGAATTCAGACAGCAAAGTGGCGCCGGAGCTGCCTGGACCGATGCTGACGCTGCGCCGGCCGGCGGCGAACAGCCGCGCATTGTGGTTGGAGCCCAATCCGTCGGGGCGACGGTGGACCAGGCAGTGCACCACCTGCACGCCGGCGGCCCGCGCCGGGGGCAGCAGCCGGCCGATGTTCGGCAGCGCCTCGCGGCGGGCCTCATCGGCGAGTATCGGTAGCCCGGCGTCGACTCCCACGACCGCGCCCTGAAGCTCCTGGGTGACGATCGCGGTGTGCTCGGGTGCGACCAGATCCGCCAGCGGAGCCGTCATGTCAAAGCGACCTCCGCTGATGGCACGTCGTAGAACTGCGTGGCCCATTTACGCAGGGTCATAAACGGTTTCGCGTCGACCTTGGCCAGCGCCGGATGCTCGATGTAGCGCTGATGGCGCCAGATACCGAGATCGTCTTCCACCGTGGTCAAGAACTGCTTCTCAACTCGTGCCCGCACCTCATCCGGGGGCGCCTCGGAATCATCGCCGGGAATTCGCGGCCACCAGATCGAATAGAACAGATCCGAGCGGCCCTCGTCGACCGGGGTGCAGGTGAAGATCAGCCGGTGCTGCTGCACGCCTTCGAAGATGCTGATCGCTCCGCCGAGACCGAAGAGGTGCGAGTGGAAGCGAAGCGCCATCTGCTCGGGGTCATCGCTGTTCTCATCGGGAAAGCCGGCGACGAAGTGCCATTCGTGGTCGGCCATCTTCCAGTCCAGCACCCGCGGGGTCACCGTCGCATGATGCACATACTGGAAATGTGAGCTGTCAGCGGCGTTCTCGGCGACGATCTGCGGATGAACCGGCTCGCCCTCCAAGCGCCGGGAGAACTCCGGATAGGCCCGGTAGTAGTCCTGCGGGCCGGTGGTGAACTGCGGGAATTTGGCGAAGATGTCCGGCATCTCCCATCCGGGTTCCGTGCCGTCGGGATGGTGCCAGATGAATACGCAGCCGTGCTGCTCGCGGACCGGGTAGACCCGAAGTCGCAGCGCCTTGTTCGGTCGATCCGGCTGGTAGGGGATGAACTTGTTGCAGCCGTCGGGACCCCACTGCCACCCGTGGAACGGGCACTCGACGCGGTCCTCGATGACCTTGCCGCCGTGGCCGAGATGGGCGCCGAGGTGCTTGCAGTGCGCCTCCATCACGTGCAGCTCACCGGATTCGTCCCGGTAGGCGACCAGATCCTCACCGAAATAGTGCAGCGGGCGGGTCTTGCCGACCTCGAAGTCGGGAGACCAGCCGACCATGAACCAACCGGTGACCTTCCAGGTGAACGGAACCTTCATCGTATTTCCTCTCACGACACCTAACCGAATACCGTACCGTAGGCCTATCGATAAGCACACCCTGCGGAGGCGACGGAAGGCGGCCGAACGGTGACCGAGACCCTCGACGCGCTGATCATCGGCGCCGGGTTTTCGGGTCTGTATGCGCTGCACTACCTGCGCGAGCGGGGTATCCGCACCCGCGTGCTGGAGGCGGCCGAAAACGTCGGCGGGACATGGCGGGTCAACCGGTATCCGGGCGCGCGCTGCGACATCGAGAGCATCGAGTACTCCTACAGCTTCTCCGAGGAGATTCAGCAGGAGTGGGTCTGGACGGAGACGATGCCGGCCCAGCCGGAGATCGAGGCGTACCTGAACTTTGTCGCCGACCGACTCGATCTGCGCCGCGATATCGCATTCAACACGACCGTTGTCGCGATGGTCTTCGACGAGGACGCCGCCGCCTGGGCGGTGACCACGGCGGCGGGAGAGCGGCTGCTCGCCTCCTTCGTGGTCGCCGCCTCCGGCATCCTGTCGGTGCCGCTGCAGCCCGATATCGCCGGCATCGACAGCTTCGCGGGGACCTCGCTGTACACCAGCCGGTGGCCGAAAGAAGGCCATGACCTGACCGGCAAGCGCGTCGGCGTCATCGGCACCGGATCCACCGGTGTCCAACTGATTCCGGTCGTCGCCCGAGAAGCCGCACAGCTGTACGTGTTCCAGCGCTCGGCGGCCTACACACTGCCGTGGCAGGTCCGGCAGTTCGCGCCGGGTGAACTGGACGCGCTGAAGGCGGACTACAGCCAGATCCGCGCCGCGCAACGAGACCACCCGGTGGGCGCGGCCCGGCTCTCGGCGTTCTCGGTGCTGCTCGACATGCTCAGCCGGCCGCCGCTGAAGTCGGCGTTACGCGAGGAGCAACTGCGTGCCGTCGAGGAGCACGGTGTGCTGGGGGCGCTCAACTGGGGCGACCTCTTCTTCGACATCGAGGCGAATCGGATGGCCACCCGGCTCTATGGCGAAGCCATTGCCCGGATCGTGCGCGACCCAGAGACGGCGGCCGCCTTGGTGCCAAGCCACCCCTTCGCCTGCAAGCGCCCGATCATCGACCAGGGCTACTACGAAACCTTCAACCGCGACAACGTGACCCTGGTCGATCTTCGCCGCGAGCCGATTCAGACGGTGACGCCGACCGGTATCCGAACCGGCCACGATCCTTATGACCTCGATGTGATCATCTACGCCACCGGCTTCGACGCCATGACCGGTGCGCTGAGCCGTATCGATATCCGCAGTCGCGACGGGGTCTTGCTCCGAGACGTCTGGGCGAATGAGGGACCGGTGTCCTACCTGGGATTGCACGTGGCCGGATTCCCGAATCTGTTCACCGTCCAGGGGCCCGGCAGCCCCAGCGCGGCAACCAACTTCGTCGCCGCGCTGGAACAGCATGTGGAGTGGATCGGCGACTGCATCGCCTACTTGCGGGCCGGTGGGTATCGCACGATCGAGGCATTGCCGGCCGCGCAGGCCGAATGGATCGAACACACCACAGCACTGGTCGCGGCGACGGTTCTGGTTCACCCGACGTGCAATTCCTGGTACAACGGCGGAAACGTCCCCGGCAAGAAGCGAATGTATATGGGATATACCGGTGGCATTCCGGAATACCGCCGCCGCTGCGACGAGATCGCCGCGGCCGGCTACACCGGCTTCAGGCTGGGATGACGACGATGGCATCGGTGCAACGGGTACCGCAGATCATCCGGGGACTGGGCGGGGTGCTGCCCCGGTCGGTCCACGCGCTGAGGGGCGCGTCGGACTGGAGGGTGGCCTCTCCCGGCGGAATGCGTCAGCTGGGGGAGGTGCTGCTCGACGAGCTGACGTTGACCGGTATGACGCTGCTGGCTCCGGCCCCGGAGCTGGCACGACCACTTTCCGGGTGCCTGGCGGCCGCCGAGGAGCTGTCCGGTCTGGGTATCGATGCCGCGCACACCGCACCGAACCCGCTGCGGGTGGCGGCAATTCGCCGGCGCCGCCTGGCCGGCCTCACCTTCGAGCAGCTCAGATTCCGGCACGATCCGCAGCTGCCGCCCTCGTTGGCAGAGTTCGCCGGCCCGGCGACGGCCGCCGTAGTGGTGTGCCGCCACGAGGGTGGTCCGCGGCCCTGGCTGGTCTGGGTGCACGGGGCCGGTCAGGGCAGTTGGCCCGATCTGCTGGTGGCGCGCGTGCAGCGGCTGCACCGCCTGGGCTTCAACATCGCGCTGCCGGTGCAGCCCGGCCACGGTGTGCGTCGCCGCGCCTGGCCGCCCTACCCCGGACATGATCCGCTGGCCAATATCGCCGGCATGATGCGTGCGATCTCCGAAGTCCGTGCGGTGGTGCGGTGGGTAGCGCCGCAGGCGACCGCGGTGACGGTGGCCGGCGTGTCGTTGGGCAGCCCGGTCGCCGCTCTGGTGTCCCACCTGGAGACCGAAGTCGACGCCGTCGCGGTGTACACCCCGATCGCCGGGCTCAACTCGATGATCGCGCACCATCTGTGGCGGTGGGGTCCCGCGGGGCTCTCCGTCGCCGACGCGTTGCGCTCCGAGACCGCCGCGGCGTTGATGTCCGTGGTGGACCTGCTCGAAACCGAACCGGCGCCGCCCGCCGAGCGTCGGCTGATCGTGGCGGCGCGGCACGATCGGATGGCGTACCCGGAACCTGCGGTGGCCCTGCATGATCGGTGGGGCGGCCGGCTGTATTGGCATGATGGTGGCCACGCCGGACACATCTTCTCCCGGCGGGTGCAGGCGGAGACGGAACGATTCCTCACGGAGGTGGCTGGGTCATGAACGATTCCGTGCTCGACGAGCTGGGCTACTACCTGCTGGCCGGCGCCGGTGGCGAAGGCCCGGCCACGCTCATGGAAGAAGCCCGCCGAGGCGAAGAGCTGGGCTTCGGCACTGCGTTCATCTCCGAGCGCTGGAACGTCAAGGAAGCGTCATCGCTGGCCGGTGCGGCATGCGCGGTCACCAGCAGGATGCAGATCGCAACCGCGGCAACCAATCACAACACCCGTCATCCGCTGATCACCGCTTCCTGGGCAACGACCTTGCACCGGCTGTCCGGCGGGCGATTCACCCTGGGCATCGGCCGTGGGATCGGCCCGGTGTACTCCGCTTTCGGCATCCCGGCGGTGACGACCGCGCAGATGGCCGACTGGGCGCAGGTGGTGCGACGGTTGTGGCACGGTGAGGTGATTGTCAACCACCAGGGCCCGATGGGCAGCTATCCGGTACTGGCGCTTGACCCCGACTTCGATGAAGACATCCGGCTGGCACTGGTCGCGTTCGGCCCCAACTCGCTGGCGCTGGGTGGCCGACTGTTCGACGATGTCATTCTGCACACCTTCTTCACTCCGGAAACGGTGCAGCGCTGCGTGAAGACGGTCAAAGATGCCGCCGAACGGGAGGGCCGCGACCCGGAGAAGGTGCGGGTGTGGTCATGCTTTGCCACCGTCGGTGATCATCTTCCCGAAGAGCTGCGGCTGAAGAAGACCGTTGCCCGGCTGGCCACCTATCTGCAGGGCTACGGCGATCTGATGGTGCGCACCAATAACTGGGATCCCGCCGTGCTGCAACGCTTCCGGGCGGACCCGGTGGTGACCTCGATCCCCGGAGGCATCGATCACAAGGCGACCGCCGAGCAGATCGAGCACATCGCCACGTTGATCCCCGCGGACTGGCTGGAACCGTCTGCGACCGGGCCGGCTCGCCGCTGCGCGGAGCGCATCCGGGCCGAGTTCGACTACGGCGCCGACGCGGTGATCATGCACGGCGCCACTCCGGACGAGTTGGACCCGGTCGTCAGCGCCTACCGCGAGATTGTGAACTGAGCTCTCTGAGTCGGCGCGGCGGTCAGTCCAGACCGCCGCGGATGGCGTCGAACGCGTCACCGAGGGCCTGGGGCAGTGCCAGCGACTCGTCGTCCAGCCAGCGTTCGTAGGCGCTCAGCGCCACCCCGAGCATCATCCACGCCACCGTCTGCGGCCGCAGGTCGGACGGCGCCACGCCGGCCCGGCGGGCGACGAACTCTGCGATGACGCCGCGCCAGCCCGCGTACATCGTCATCGAGTACGCCTGCAGCTCGTCGGTCTGCAGGATCACCCGCATCCGGCGCCGATGCCGGGCCGTCTCGCCGTCGTCGAAGGTGTTGAACGCCAACAGCGCCGCGCGCAGCGCGTCGCCGAGTGGGGCGGCGGGATCGATGCGGTCCAGCAGCTCGCGCAGCTGCTGCAGGTGGGCGTCGAAGTCGCCCCACGGGATGGCGTTCTTCGAGGCGTAGTACCGGAACAGAGTGCGGCGGGCGATGCCGGCGGCGTGCGCGACATCGTCGACGTTGACCTCGCCGAACCCTCGGGTGGCGAACAGGTCGATGGCTACGTCGGCGATCTCGTCCCGCGTAGTCGAGCGGCGACGACCGACCCGAGCCTGCGCCTGCGGTCTGGTCACGGCCACCATTCTTCCGGCCCATCTTCCGTTCTGGCACTCGATGCCATATCCTTACCGGGATTGTGACCGATCCGACAGTGCGCTGTCGACCCAACCGTGATGAAAGGCCGGACCCATGGACCAGAACCAGCAGGTCGAAACCAGCACCGAGAGCGACCTCGTCGTCGAGAACCTGGTCGAAGAAGTGTCCATCGACGGCATGTGCGGGGTCTACTGATCGTGTCCGTCGCCGCCGAAGCGGCGCGCGTCACCGAGGATTTCGACCCGGACCGAGGTTGGCGCCTGCATCCGCAGGTGTCGGTGCGGCCGGAGAGCTTCGGCGCGCTGCTGTATCACTTCGGGACGCGCAAGCTCTCGTTCCTGAAGAACCTCACCATGGTCAAGCTGGTCAACTCGCTGGCCGATAATCCCGATGCCCGGTCGGCCTGCCGCGCCGCGGGCATCGACTCCGCCGCGGAGCCGACCTACCTGCGCGCCCTGGGCGTCCTGGCGGCGTCCGACATCTTGATCGCCGTGGACCCGAAGGAGACACCGTGACCGCCCCAGCCGTGGCCCCGAGCCTGGTCGAGCATTTCGAGCACGGCCTCGATGCGCCGATCTGCCTGACCTGGGAACTCACCTACGCCTGCAACCTGGCGTGTGTGCACTGCCTGTCCGCGTCGGGCCGGCGTGACCCGCGTGAGCTGTCCACGCAACAATGCAAGGACATCATCGACGAGCTGGAACGCATGCAGGTGTTCTACGTCAACATCGGTGGCGGGGAACCCACTGTCCGAGACGACTTCTGGGAACTGGTGGACTATGCCACCGACCACCACGTCGGGGTGAAGTTCTCCACCAACGGCTTCCGGATCACGCCTGAGGTGGCCGCCAAACTGGCAGCCAGCGACTATGTCGACGTGCAGATCTCCCTGGACGGAGCAACCGCCGAGGTCAACGATCCGATCCGCGGCAAAGGCTCCTACGACATGGCGATCCGCGCGTTGGAGAACCTGTCCGCCGCCGGCTTCTCCGACACCAAGATCTCCGTTGTGGCGACCCGCCACAACATCGACCAACTCGACGAATTCGCCGCGTTGGCTGCGCGATACGGTGCCACCCTGCGGATCACCCGGCTTCGGCCGTCCGGTCGGGGCGTGGACGTCTGGGACGATCTGCACCCGACGGCCGACCAACAGCTTCAGCTCTACAACTGGCTGGTCGCCAGGGGTGAGGGCGTGCTCACCGGCGACTCGTTCTTCCACCTCGCGCCGCTCGGCGAGTCCGGCGCGCTGGCCGGCCTGAACATGTGCGGGGCCGGGCGGGTGGTCTGCCTGATCGACCCGATCGGCGACGTCTACGCCTGCCCCTTCGCCATCCACGACGAGTTCCTGGCCGGAAACGTGTTGACCGACGGCGGGTTCGATCATGTGTGGAAGCACTCCAAGCTGTTCAAAGAGCTTCGGAACCCGAAGGTGGGCGGCGCCTGTGCCAGCTGCCCGCTGTTTGAGACCTGCCGGGGCGGCTGCATGGCCGCCAAGTTCTTCACCGGCCTGCCGATGGACGGTCCGGACCCGGAGTGCGTTCGCGGGCTCGGCGAGGAGGCGCTGGCCGGGGAGCGACAGAAGCCGCGTCCCAGCAGCGACCACTCACGCGGAAAGCGCAGTAGCGCACCGCGATCCCTGACAGTGCTCGCTGCGCCGGTCTCGGTCAGCCCGACGAAGCCGCCCAAGCGGCTCTGCGACGAAAGCCCGATCTAACTCATGGCCCGTGATATCTGGTTCGAAACCGTCGCCATCGCCCAGGAGCGGGCCAAAAAGCGTCTCCCGAAGTCCGCATACTCGTCGCTGATCTCGGCCAGCGAGAAGGGCCTCACCGTCTCCGACAATGTCGAGGCGTTCAGCGAGCTGGGCTTCGCTCCGCACGTCGTCGGCGCATCCGAGAAGCGTGATCTGTCGACTACCGTTATGGGCCAGGATCTTTCGTTTCCGGTGATGATCTCGCCGACGGGCGTGCAGGCCGTCGATCCGGACGGCGAGGTGGCCGTCGCACGAGCCGCTGCCGCGCGCGGCACCGCGATGGGCCTGTCTTCGTTCGCCAGCAAGCCGATGGAAGAGGTCATCGCGGCCAATCCCAAGACCTTCTTCCAGATCTACTGGCTGGGGGGCCGCGACGCGATCGCCGAACGCGTCGAGCGCGCCCGGGACGCCGGTGCGGTGGGCCTCATCGCCACCACCGACTGGTCCTTCTCCCACGGCCGGGACTGGGGCAGCCCCACCATCCCGGAGCGGATGGATCTCAAGACCATGGTCAAGATGATGCCCGAGGCCCTGACCCGGCCGCGGTGGTTCCTGCAATGGGCCAAGACCATGCGTCCGCCGAGCCTGCGGGTGCCCAACCAGGGCCGGCGCGGCGAGCCGGGTCCGCCGTTCTTCCAGGCCTACGGCGAGTGGATGGGAACCCCGCCGCCGACCTGGGAGGACATCGCCTGGCTGCGTGAGCTCTGGGGTGGGCCGTTCATGCTCAAGGGCGTCATGCGCGTCGACGACGCGAAAAGGGCTGTCGATGCCGGGGTTTCAGCGATCTCGGTGTCCAACCACGGTGGCAACAACTTAGACAGCACGCCGGCCGCGATCCGGGCCCTGCCGGCCGTCGCAGAGGCGGTGGGTGAGCAGGTGGAGGTGCTGCTGGACGGCGGCATCCGACGCGGCAGCGATGTCGTCAAGGCCCTGGCGCTGGGTGCCCGGGCGGTGATGATCGGCCGCGCTTACCTGTGGGGGCTGGCCGCAGCCGGACAGCCCGGGGTGGAGAACGTCCTCGACATCCTGCGCGGCGGCGTCGACTCGGCCCTGATGGGCCTCGGGCGGGCTTCCGTGCACGATCTGTCGCCAGACGACATCCTGATTCCGCCCGGCTTCACCCGTCCGCTCGGTGTGCCGTCCGACGACGCCCGCTGATCTGATCGGCGGCGGGCCCGGCCCCCGCACGCGGGTGGGCGGCTCCGCCGCGCTGGCGACCGCCGGTGATCTGATGGCGGTGGCCCGCTGCGCCCGGCTTCCCCGCGCTTGCGACCGCCGGTGATCTGATGGCGGCGGCCCGCTGCGCCCGGCTCCGCCGCGCTTGCGACCACCGCTGGCCCGATCAGCGCGCCCACCTGCGAACTCAGCGTCTGAACCCTGATACTCCCGTGGCGGACGGGACAGGCGTGATAGTACGGGACCGAACCGGGGCATCGACGGCGGAAAATTTTCTGATCGGCATCAGCAACAACTGGTGTACGGCAGGTGAATTCGCTTACCATCGTGCGATGGTGGTTCGTGGCGAGCTTGGCAGTTCGACGTCGAGCCAGCTACAGACCCAACTGCCGGGGCAGTCGTTGACCCTGCTGGTGCCGGTCGGGTCGACCGAACAGCACGGTCCGCACCTACCGCTGGACACCGACACCCGGATCGCCCAGGCGCTCGCCCGGGCGGTGTCGCAGCGGTTGGACGGGTCCCCGGCGGGGCCCGCCGGGCACGACTGGCCGGTGGCGCCGGCCGTGGCTTACGGCGCCAGCGGGGAGCACCAGAGCTTCGCCGGGACCATCTCGATCGGCACCGAAGCGCTGAGCCGGCTGCTGGTGGAGTACGGCCGGTCCGCGTGCTGCTGGGCGCAGCGGGTCCTCTTCGTCAACGGCCACGGCGGCAACGTGCCGGCGCTGGCCGAGGCGGTGCGCCGACTGCGCTTCGAGGCGCGTGATGTCGCGTGGTTGTCGTGTTCCGCAGCGGATGCCGATGCCCACGCGGGTCACACTGAAACGTCTCTGCTGCTTTATCTTTCGCCAGAAGACGTGCGAATCGGGCAGGCGCGGCCGGGTAACAGCGCGCCCTTGGCGCAGCTGCTGCCGGAGATGCGCCGCGGCGGCGTCGCCGCAGTCAGTGCGGTCGGGGTGCTCGGCGATCCGACCACCGCCACCGCCGACGAGGGACGTCGACTCTTCTCCGAGATGGTTGACAACAGTGTCGCTGCGATTCAATCCTGGGCTCCCGGACCGGACGGAATGCTGCGATGACCCCGGCTCGGCTGCCTGACGGTTTCGCCGTACAGGTTGACCGGAAGGTGCGGGTGCTGGGCCGTGGCTCGGCGCTGTTGGGCGGTTCACCCACCCGGCTGCTGCGGCTGGCGCCCGCCGCGCAGGGCATGCTCTCCGACGGCCGCCTGGAAGTACGCGACGCCGTCAGCGCGCAACTGGCCCGCACCCTGCTGGACGCCACGGTTGCCCATCCGCGCCCAGCCGGCGGGCCGTCGCATCGGGATGTGACCGTCGTTATCCCGGTGCGGGACAACGTTATCGGCCTCAATCGGCTGATGTCTGCGCTGCGCGGCCTGCGCGTCGTCGTGGTGGACGACGGATCGCAGGCCCCGCTCCGCCGGGAAGATCTGACGGCGGCGCATTGCTGCGACGTCGAGTTGCTGCGCCACCCGGCGAGCCGGGGTCCGGCGGCCGCGCGCAACACCGGTCTGCGCGCCTGCACGACCGATTTCGTGGCGTTCCTGGACTCCGATGTGGTGCCGCGCCGGGGCTGGCTGGAAGCGCTGCTGGGACACTTCTGCGATCCCACCGTGGCGCTGGTCGCCCCACGCATCGTCGGCATGGTCGCTCACGACCACCTGGTCGCGCGGTACGAGGCCATCCGTTCGTCACTGGACCTCGGCGTTTGCGAGGCGCCCGTGGTCCCGTACGGCAAGGTCGCCTACGTCCCGAGTGCGGCGATCATCTGCCGCTGCTCGGCGCTGCGTGATCTGGGCGGCTTCGACGAAGCGTTGCGCTCCGGTGAGGACGTCGACCTGTGTTGGCGGCTGGTTGACGCCGGTAGCCGGTTGCGCTACGAGCCGATTGCACTGGTTGCCCACGATCACCGGGTCGCACTGCGGGATTGGGTTGCGCGCAAAGCCTTTTACGGTGGATCGGCGGCACCGCTGTCGGCCCGCCACCCGGATAAGACCGCACCGATGGTGATCTCCGGTTGGGCACTGGCGGGCTGGGCACTGATGGCGCTCGGATCGGCGCTGGGCTACCTGGTGTCATTGGCGATCACCGCGCTGACCGGCCACCGGGTGGCCAGGTCCATGCGGGGGCCCGACACCGCGCCCGCCGATGTGCTGGCGGTAACCCTGCGTGGTCTGGCGGCCGCCGGTCTGCAGATCGCCTCGGCCCTGTGCCGGCACTACTGGCCGATCGCGCTGTTGGCCGCGTGCGTGTCGCAACGCTGCCGTCGGGTGGTGCTGTTGGCGGCGATCAGCGACGGGATAGTGGACTGGCTGCGGCACGCGCGCTGCGATGGCGACGACGCCCGACCGCTCGGGCTGCCCGCCTACCTGCTGCTCAAACGGGTCGACGACCTGGCCTATGGCGCCGGCCTGTGGGTCGGCGTGCTGCGGGAGCGCAACCTCGCCGCACTCAAACCGCAGATCCGCAGTTAGGTAGCCTTGTCGGCTCCGGTGGTGCACAGCGATGTCCTTGTGGTGGGGGCCGGCAGTGCGGGAGCAATTGTGGCGGAACGGCTCTCGTCGGATCCTGGCTGCGCCGTGACGGTGCTGGAGGCCGGGGTCGGGCTGGCCGATCCGGTACTGGCGGCAAGGGTGGCGGACACCTCGCTGTTGCCGATCGGTGCGGACAGCCCACTGGTGCGACGCTATGTGGCCGAGTTGACCGGCAGCCCGGGCGCCGCGATGACGATTGTGCGCGGTGCGACCGTCGGCGGTTCCGGCGCGGTCAACGGCGGCTACTTCTGCCGGGGGCTGCCGGTCGACTTCGAAACCTGGCCGACCGGTTGGTCATGGCCCGACGTGCTGGAGTCCTTTCGTGCCATCGAGACCGACCTTGACTTCGGCGGTGCCCAGCATGGCGGCTCCGGCCCGATACCCGTTCGGCGTACTCGCCAAATGTGCGAGGGCACAGCACGGTTCATCGACGCCGCGGAGCGAGCCGGTTTCGGCTGGATTGCCGACCTCAACAGCGCGGCGGCCGGATCGCAGCCCGGAGTGGGCGCGGTACCGCTCAATGTCGTTGACGGGGTGCGCATCGGGCCGGGAGCGGCCTACCTGCTGCCGGCGCTGGGGCGGAACAACCTGACGCTGCTGACCGGGACGGCGGCATTGGGGATCGACATCGTGGGGGAGCGCGCCGTGGCGGTTCGCGCGGTGGGCCCGGAGGGGCCGTTGCGACTGACGGCGCGCCGAATCATCTTGTGTGCCGGTGCGATCGGATCAGCACATTTGCTGATGCTGTCCGGTGTCGGCGAGGAGGCGATGCTGCGGCACGCGGGTATCGCGGTGCGATCGGTGCTGCCGGTCGGGGCGAGTTGTGCCGACCACCCGGAGTGGCTGGTGACCGCCGGCTGGGACGGAACGCCGGGCCGTCCGCCGTTGGAGGCGGTTCTGCACAACGAGAACCTCGAAATCCGGCCCTACACCACTGGCTTCGCCGACATGGTCGGCGAGACCCGCCCCGGGGATCCGCCGCGGATCGGGGTGGCGTTGATGTCGCCGCGAGCACGCGGCCGGCTGACACTGGTATCGGGCGATCCGCGGGTGCCGCCGCGCATCGAGCTTCGCTACGACACCGAACCCGACGACCTGACGGCGCTGAAAGCCGGAGTGCGGCTCGTGGGGGCCATGCTGGGCGTGAAAGTCGATGTGGGCAACCCGCATTGGTCGACTTCGCAACACCTGTGCGGCAGCGCGCCGATGGGCTCCGACGATGACGCATCCGCGGTGCTCGATGCGCAGTGCCGGGTACGGGGCATCGAGGGCCTGTGGGTGATCGACGGCTCGGCGGTGCCGGCGATCCCCAGCCGCGGGCCGCACGCGTCGATAGCGATGCTGGCGCAGCGGGCGACGGCGCTTCTGTCGGCCTGAAGGCACTGGCCTGACCGGCTTCGCCTGACCATCCGCGCATTTCGCACCACCGGACGACGGATTCTTGTGCGGGATGTCCTTGTTCGGCCAGGTCGAATGGATGTACAACCTTATCTCGACATTAACAACATGTGATTGGCCGGCGTGCTCCGAGTTTCAAAGTGGCGATTCGATTCTCGGTACGTGGCGCGGCTCGTCGCCGCCGAATTCAGGGGAGTGAAGTTTGTGAATCTGGAATGTGTTGGCGCCGCCGCCGTGGCCGGCTTGGGCGGTGCCGCCATGATGATCGGCCCGAGTGTCGCGTCGGTCCCGTTATTCGGCCACGCCGACGTGGCGCTACGGGCCTCGGCCGCTGTGTTGTCGGACAGCACCAATGCGATGTTCGTCGGCGGGACCTTTGAACCGACACCGTCGACGAGCTGGGTGGACACCGCGGAGACGCGCTACCTGGACCCGCTGGGCTTCGCCGGGCCCGACGCCGGCGACACGACCATCTGCGACATGAGCGGCACCTCCCCCTGCGACGCCCCGTTGCAAGTGCTGACGACGCCTGAACTGCTCGAAGAGGGCCCGAGCACGCTCGAGACCGAGCAGGACATCATCAAAGCGGTGGAAGCCGAATACGCGGCCGGGAATATGAGCGCGACGGACCCCCTGACGGTGTTCGCCTACTCGCAGAGCGCGATGGCCGCGTCGGCGGCGGAAGCCGTGCTGGCGAAAGACGGCATTCCCCAGGCTGACCTACATTTCGTGTTCATCGGCGACCCGAGCACCGCGGACGGGGTGGCTCCCAACATCCACAATGACCTGGTTCAACTATTCGGCGGCGGCGCGTCCGGCACGTCCTTCACCGATAGCCTGCTGAAGTTCGTCAACGAGGACCAATTCGCCCCCGGTGGCCCGCTCGCCGGTGTCACCCCGAATGATCTGTATCAGACGACCATCTACACGATCCACACCGACGGCGTCGCGGACTGGCAAAAGGATTGGGACACCGCCCTTGCCACCAACAACGGCAACGCGTGGGAAGCCCTCGGTAACGCGCTCTACCATCTTGCGTCCACCCATCTGGAGTACCTGGGATTGACTCCGGCCGACGTCGCCACCGGCGTCGCGACGACCGACGGTTTGACCACCACCATCACCATTCCGGACGGAGCGGATCCGGGTGCGGCCATCAACGACTCGGCGGCGTGGATGGCGGCGTTCCCGAACGGACTCGGCGACAGCGGACTGTGGTCGAGCTTGGCGGAATCACTACAAGACATTTTCAACCCTGCCTACGCGTGAGGCCCGGTCTGGTGGACCAACTCGCTCTCTCCCGTCTGAGCGAGCTGGTCCACCTCGGATTGCATTGTGGCCCATGATGGTTCAGTCGTCAGCCGGCCCAGGAGTCGACGGGGTACCCAATGCGGGGGATCCCGCGTACCGTGTGCGAATGGAGACCGATATCGACGCAGTGGAATGGGAGCGCCCGTCGGAGGCGGTGCGCGAACTGATCCGGCACGGCGCCCAGATGACGCTCGACAGTTCCGAGTGGTGGATCGAAGCGATACAACAGGGCGCGCTTGCGTCGAGGTACACCCGGCGCATCGCCGATGATCCCGTGATCGTCGAAACCATTCGGCGAAGCACCCGGGAAAGCTGCCTGCGCTGGCTGGCCAGAAACATCAGTCACCCCGGCGAACCGGTCTCAGCCGACCTGACCGCGGCGGAGCTTGTCGCGGTCCGCAATGTGGTCTCCCGCGGTCTGGACGAGTTGGCGGTGATGGACGCCTACCGGCTCGCCCAGAACGCGGCTTTGCGGTCCTGGATGCCCGTCGCGTTTCAGGTGACATCCGACCCCGGCCAGCTGCGCGAGGTACTCGACGTCTGTCAACGCTCTATCGGGTCGTTCATCGAAGCGGTGGTCGCCGAACTGTGCCAGATGATCAGAGCCGAGCGCGGTCAGCTGGCGCGGGGGACCGACCCGGCAATTCAGGAGATCGTGACCCAGATCGTCGATGGCGCATTGCCTCCGGCGAACGCGGAGGACCGGCTCGGTTACCTGCTCGGCCAGCACCACACCGCGGCGGTGCTCTGGAGCGACCAACCCAATGGCCAACGTGTCCACGGGGCCGATCTGGACCGTGTCGCCCGGGTGTTGCTCGACACCGCCGGGGAGCGCCCGGCGCTTCTGCTGCGAGCTGATGCGGCTACCAGGTGGGTATGGCTGCCCGGCCGGGACGGTTCCGACCTGTCCGGCGTCGTGGCCGTTCTGGACCAGTTGCCCGGAATCCGGGTTGCGGTCGGGCCGGCAGCTGCCGGCCTCGACGGCTTCCGGCAGAGCCATCTCGATGCGCTGACCGCTCAGCGCATGGTCGCTCAGGCCGGCATAACCCGCCGGGTCGTCCGGTACGCCGAAATCGAGTTGATCGCACTGCTGGTCGCCGATCCCAAACGGGCGCAGCGATTCGTCAAGCGCATGCTGGGCGCGTTCGCGTCGGCCGATGCCGAACTTCGTCGGACCGTCAGCACCTTCATCCACGAGGGATGCAGCGCCTCGCGAACTGCAGCGCGGTTGTTCATCCACCGAAACACCCTGCAGCGTCGTCTTTCTCAAGCGGACGAGCTGCTGCCGCAGCCACTGGACGGCTCCCACGTGAGCGTGGCGGTCGCGCTGGAGATGCTGGACTGGGGGTGCCGAGTCCGGTCTCGGTCCGTCGACGAGATGGAACTCGCCGAACTCGCCCGCTAAGAGCCGGCGGCGCCGGTTTGAGTGTGCGGGCAGGGTCATGATCCGGCGAGAATCCCGCCCGCACTGCACACTGAAAAACCAGTTACGAGTCAGCCGCGCAGCCGGTAGCGGATGGGCAGGTGCTTGACGCCGCCGACGAATGTGGTCGAGATCAGTTGCGGTTCACCGGCCATCTCGATGGCGTCCAAACGGGGGATGAGTTCACGAAAGAAGCTGTCGATCTCCATTCGGGCCAGCGCGGACGCCACGCAGAAGTGCACGCCGTAGCCGAACGACAGATGCTTGTTCGGGTCGCGGCCGACGTCGAAGGCGAACGGGTCGTCGAAGACGTCCTCATCATGGTTGGCCGAGACATAGGACAGATAGGCCGACTCGCCCTTGGCGATCGGCACTCCGCGGACCTCGGTGTCAGCGGTCGCGGTACGCATGAACTCCTTGACCGGGGTCACCCAGCGGATGATCTCCTCGACCGCGGTGGGCATCAGGCCGAGATCGGCGCGCAGTCGCTCCCGTTGTTCAGGGTGTTCGATGAGTGCTCGCAGCCCCCCGCCGATCGCCGCGCTGGTGGTGTCGTGGCCGGCGGTGGCGATGATGACGTAGTAGGAGACGGTGTCGATGTCTGACAGCGGCTCCCCGTCGATGCGGGCGTTGGCGATGGTCGACGCGAGATCCTCGGTGGGGTGTTCACGACGCTCGGCCGTGAGGGCGTTGAAGTAGGCGAAGAAGTCCAGCAGCACCGGCAGCTGTTCCTCCGGGGTGATGCCGCGCCGGTACTCGTCGTCGTCGCCGCCGAACAGCTCCTGGGTCAGCCGGAGCATCCGGCCGAAATCCGATTCCGGCAGGCCCAGCAGCGACATGATCACGTACAGCGGGTAATTCAGCGCGATGTCCTGAACGAAGTCGCACTCCGAGCCGATCTGCAGCATCTTGTCGACGTAGCGTTTGGCGAGTTCGTCGATTCGAGTCTTCATCGCCCGCATCGCCTTGGGCCGGAACCAGTCCGAGACGATGGTGCGCATCTTGTGGTGGTGCGGATCGTCCATGTGGATCAGCGTGCGCAGTCCCATCCCGGACTCCAGCAGGGAGCGCTGCAGATCGTCGGCATCGGCGGGGGCCAGCACCGGACGTGGTTCGTTGACCCACAGCACGTTGTCGCGTTCGATGTCCATGATGTCGGCGTGCCGGGTGATCGCCCAGAACGGACGGTAGGGCGGGTGATCGACCAGCGACACCGGCGCGTTCGCCCGCAGATGAGTCAGGGCCGCGTGCAGTCGCGGTTCGTCGGCGTAGGCGGTCGGGTCGGCGAACACCCGGGCGGCCTGATCGATTATCGGTGCACTCATGGCGGCTCCTCGGCCCGTTTTTCTTGACACGTGTCAGCTTTGATCCAGTGTCGGTGATATTCACCGTCGTGGCGGCGCTTTACGAGGATTCGGCAGATTAGGCTGATCGGTCATGTCGACCGGATCTAGTCGCCGCCGAGCCCTGCGGGCAGGCGCTCTCGCACTGGCGTTGCTCGCGGCGTTGGCCGCCGGGTGCGGGCGCTCCGACGGTGCGGCGTCGCAACCGGGCCTCGGGGCCCGCGCGGTAGCGCTCAACGCCGACGTGGTGCGAAGCTCCGCCGGGCTGCTGCGCGGGGTGGTGGGGCCGGATCACCGGCTGTTTCAAGGGATCCCGTACGCCGCACCGCCGGTTGGGCCGCTGCGTTGGCAGCCGCCGGCTCCGATGCCGGCGTGGCAGGGGGTGCGCGAGGCCGTCAAACGCGGGCCGTGGTGCATTCAGCCGGACGCCGCCGAGGCGGACCCGATCAGCGAGGACTGCCTGACCCTCAATGTGTGGACGCCGACCGGTTCGGCAGCCGAGCCGCTGCCGGTCATGGTGTGGATCCACGGCGGCAGTTTCATGCGTGGCGCCGGCGACATCTATGACGCGCAACGGCTGGCGGTCCGCGGACGCATCGTCGTCGTCACCATCAACTACCGATTGGGCGCCCTCGGGTTCCTGGCCGACCCCGCACTGGGTGAGGCCGGCAACTACGGGCTGGCCGATCAGCAGGCGGCGCTGCGCTGGATTCGGGACAACGCCGGCGCATTCGGCGGCGACCCGACCAAGGTGACCATCGCCGGTGAGTCGGCCGGCGGCATGTCGGTCTGCGATCACCTCGCCGCGCCGGAGTCGGCCGGCCTGTTCCGGGCCGCGATCATCCAGAGCGGACCGTGCCAGGCGCAGGTCGAGGTCCCCGACGCCCGGCGAATCAGTCGCGACTACACCGAATCCATGGGCTGCGCAGGCCCGGGCAAGGCAGGCACCCCGGAGGAGTCAGAGGTCGCCGCCTGCCTGCGCCGGCTGTCGGCCGATCGGCTGACCAAGCCGCTGTGGTACGCCCGGTTCGGCACCGACCAGCTCAGCGGCCCGGCGGTGGGAACCCCGCTGCTGCCGGAGGACCCGGCGCGGGTGCTTCGCGACGGCCAAGTCGGCCAGGCCTCCCGGGTGCCCGTGCTGCTGGGCGTCAACCGCGACGAGTTCACTCTGTTCGTCGCGCTGCGCTATCTGCGCGTGGGCCGGGAGATCGCCGACGCGGAGTACCTCGAGGAGTTGAAGGACACCTTCGGCTCCGGTGAAGCCGCCGCGGTGGCCGACCACTACCCGCCGGAGCGGTTCGGCGGCAGCGTCTCGCTGGCGTATGCGGCGGCGGCGACCGACGACATCTTCGCGTGCGTGGCCGACCGGATGGCCCGCGG
The DNA here is from genome assembly GCF_055419425.1 of Mycobacterium sp. IDUB_21. Classification (NCBI taxonomy): domain Bacteria; kingdom Bacillati; phylum Actinomycetota; class Actinomycetes; order Mycobacteriales; family Mycobacteriaceae; genus Mycobacterium; species Mycobacterium sp. IDUB_21. The sequence continues at coordinate 409,408 of NZ_JBVAXQ010000001.1, forward strand.
GCTGGCCGCCGGCGCACCGGTGTACGGCTACGAGTTCGCCGACCCGCACGCGCCGGCGCCGGAACTGTTCGACCACGTGCCGTTTCCGATCGGCGCCACCCACTCGCTGGAGATGCGCTATCTGTTCGACATCGGCGGCGCCCCGCCCCTGGACCCCGCGCAGCGCCGGCTGTCCGACCAGATGATCGAGTACTGGACCGGCTTCGTGGTCACCGGCGCACCGGTTGGCGTCGGCCAGCTCGACTGGCCGGCAATGGCAGCCGGGGCCGATCGACGGTGGATGTCGCTGCGGCCCGACGGCAGCCGGGTGATCACCGACTTCGCGGCCGAGCACCAGTGCGATTTCTGGGCGACGGTGCGTTAGAGAACGACGGCCGTTAGAGAGCTAGGCCGGCGTCACCCAGGTGGTGATGTCGGCATGGACGACCTCGGCGCCGGCCTTGTCGGTGACGCTGACGGACACCACGACCTCGACTCCCTCGGTGATGGCACCGAAGTCCGGTGGATCCAGCCGGGCGGTGGCCCGCAGCGACGTCGTCGCCTTGGCCAAGTACTGCACGGTCATCGCCTTGGGGATCCAGCGGTGGCTGCGCGGCACGGTGGCCTCCATCAACATCCCCATCGCCACCTCGGCGGCGTTGCAGGAGGCGATCGCGTGCACGGTGTGCAGGTGGTTGTAAACGAATGGCCACTTCGGCACCAGCACCTCGGCCAGCCCGGGCTCCATCCGGACCACGTGCGGCAGTACCGATGCGAAGTAGGGGACCCGCGCCATGGCCGCAGCCGAGAACAGCCGGGTGCCGCCGGGGAGGCCCGCAAGGCGTCGCCAGGCCTGATATGTACTGGTAGATCCGGTCACGACAAAGTATCTTACCGACAAGTAAGATCACCTGTCGGGCGGCTCCGCGCAGACCCGGCCGGGGGACCGGCGCCGATACGACTGGGGATTTGGCCGCTGACCCGATCTGGGGCATACTGTTCAGGTTCGCCTGCGCCGGGGTTGCCCCTGGCCGGGCATACGACCAGCGCCCACCCGGGCGCGTCCGGTCCCAATCTCGCAGCGCGGAGATTTTTCACCGTGAGCGAGACCGTGTGCGGGCGACACGCCCGACCGCGGGGACCGGTGGACCAGGACAGGTAAACAGCGGCGGCGGCTCCCAGTGCAGAGTCCACGCAGGGCCCGAAGGGCCCGACAGGGCAGAAGCACGCTGGGGCACGAAGGGTTCGGAGACGGACCCCCTTTGCAGGAGTGAGGTAGCAGAAGCGTGGCGGGACAAAAGATCCGCATCAGGCTCAAGGCCTACGACCATGAGGCTATTGACGCCTCGGCGCGCAAGATCGTCGAGACGGTCACCCGCACCGGTGCGTCCGTGGTGGGCCCGGTGCCGCTGCCGACCGAGAAGAACGTGTATTGCGTCATCCGGTCCCCGCACAAGTACAAGGACTCGCGGGAGCACTTCGAGATGCGCACTCACAAGAGGCTGATCGACATCCTCGATCCCACGCCGAAGACCGTTGACGCCCTGATGCGCATCGATCTGCCGGCCAGCGTCGACGTCAACATTCAGTAGGAGCACCGAAAAACCATGGCACGCAAAGGTATTTTGGGTACCAAACTGGGCATGACGCAGGTGTTCGACGAGAACAACAAGGTCGTGCCGGTCACGGTCGTCAAGGCCGGGCCAAACGTGGTGACCCGTATCCGCACCGCCGAGCGCGACGGCTACAGCGCCGTGCAGCTCGCATACGGCGAGATCAGCCCCCGCAAGGTGAACAAGCCGGTCACCGGCCAGTACGCCGCCGCGGGTGTCAACCCCCGCCGTCACCTCGTCGAGTTGCGCCTTGCCGGCGAAGAAGCCGCAGCGGCGTATGAAGTCGGCCAGGAGCTGACCGCCGAGATCTTCGCCGACGGCGCCTACGTCGACGTCACCGGCACCTCCAAGGGCAAGGGCTTCGCCGGCACCATGAAGCGGCACGGCTTTGCCGGTCAGGGCGCCGGTCACGGCGCCCAGGCGGTGCACCGCCGGCCCGGTTCGATCGGCGGCTGCTCGACCCCGGGCCGGGTGTTCAAAGGCACCCGGATGTCGGGCCGGATGGGCAACGACCGTGTCACCACCCAGAACCTGGTGGTGCACAAGGTGGACGCCGAGAACGGCGTGCTGCTGATCAAGGGCGCCATTCCGGGACGCAACGGTGGACTGGTTCTGGTCCGCAGCGCGATCAAAAAGGGTGAGAAGTGATGGCCGCCAAAGAGCAAACAGCACGCAAGATTGACGTCAAGACTCCGGACGGCAAGTCCAGCGGCTCGGTCGAGCTGCCTGCCGAGCTGTTCGACGCTCCCGCCAACATTGCGTTGATGCACCAGGTGGTCATCGCTCAGTTGGCCGCGGCCCGGCAGGGTACGCACTCGACCAAGACCCGCGGCGAGGTTCGCGGCGGTGGCCGTAAGCCGTACCGGCAGAAGGGCACCGGCCGGGCCCGTCAGGGTTCGACCCGGGCGCCGCAGTTCACCGGCGGTGGCGTGGTGCACGGCCCGAAACCGCGCGACTACAGCCAGCGCACCCCGAAGAAGATGATCGCCGCCGCACTGCGTGGCGCGCTGTCGGACCGGGCGCGCAATGGCCGCATCCACGCGATCACCGAGTTGGTGAGTGGACAGACCCCCTCGACCAAGAGCGCCAAGGCGTTCCTGGGCTCGATCACCGACCGCAAGCAGGTCCTGGTGGTCATCGGGCGGACCGATGAGACGGGCGCCAAGAGCGTGCGCAACCTGCCGGGTGTGCACATCCTGGCGGCGGATCAACTCAACACCCACGACGTGCTGCGTGCCGACGACGTGGTGTTCAGCGTCGAGGCTCTCAATGCCTACATCGAGGCGCACACCGCCAAAACCGAGGAGGTTTCGGCCTGATGGCGACCATCACCGACCCTCGCGACATCATCCTCGCGCCGGTCATCTCCGAGAAGTCCTACGGGCTGATCGAGGAGAACACCTACACATTTGTTGTGCGTCCCGACTCGAACAAGACGCAGATCAAGATCGCGATCGAGAAGATCTTCGCCGTCAAGGTCGCGTCGGTGAACACCGCGAACCGGCCGGGTAAGCGCAAGCGTGCTCGGGCCGGCTACGGCAAGCGCAAGGACACCAAGCGCGCCATCGTGACCCTGGCGCCCGGCAGCAAGCCGATCGACCTGTTCGCCGCACCGGCCTGACCGGAGTGAGAGAGAGATCTAACTGACATGGGAATCCGCAAGTACAAGCCGACGACCCCCGGTCGTCGCGGTGCCAGCGTCTCCGATTTTGCCGAGCTCACCCGCTCCCACCCGGAGAAGTCGCTGGTTCGGCCGCTGCACGGCCGCGGCGGGCGTAACGCCCACGGCCGGATCACCACTCGGCACAAGGGTGGTGGCCACAAGCGCGCCTTCCGGGTGATCGACTTCCGTCGCCACGACAAGGACGGCGTCGACGCGAAGGTCGCGCACATCGAGTACGACCCGAACCGCACCGCTCGGATCGCGCTGCTGCACTACCTGGACGGCGAGAAGCGCTACATCATCGCCCCGCAGGGTCTGTCGCAGGGCGCCGTGGTGGAGTCGGGCGCCAACGCCGACATCAAGCCCGGCAACAACCTGCCGCTGCGCAACATCCCGGCGGGCACGCTGGTGCACGCCGTGGAGCTGCGGCCGGGCGGCGGCGCCAAGTTGGCCCGCTCGGCCGGGTCCAGCATCCAGCTGCTGGGTAAGGAAGGCGCCTACGCCTCGCTGCGTATGCCTTCCGGTGAGATCCGCCGGGTCGACGTGCGCTGCCGCGCCACCGTCGGCGAGGTGGGCAACGCCGAGCAGGCCAACATCAACTGGGGTAAGGCCGGCCGGATGCGGTGGAAGGGCAAGCGCCCGTCCGTCCGTGGTGTGGTGATGAACCCGGTGGACCACCCGCATGGTGGTGGTGAGGGCAAGACCTCCGGTGGCCGGCACCCGGTCAGTCCGTGGGGTAAGCCGGAGGGTCGTACCCGCCGGCCGAACAAGCCCAGCGACAAGCTCATCGTCCGACGCCGGCGCACCGGCAAGAACAAGCGCTAGGAAGCGGAGGGAAAGCGATGCCACGCAGCCTCAAAAAGGGTCCGTTCGTCGACGACCATGTGCTCAAGAAGGTCGACGCTCAGAACGAGAAGAACACCAAGCAGGTCATCAAGACCTGGTCGCGTCGGTCGACGATCATCCCGGACTTCATCGGGCACACGTTCGCCGTTCACGATGGCCGCAAGCATGTTCCGGTATTCGTCACCGAGTCGATGGTCGGGCACAAGCTCGGCGAATTTGCTCCGACGCGCACCTTCAAGGGACACATCAAAGACGACCGGAAGGCTAAGCGCCGGTGAGCGTTACGACTGAATATCCGTCTGCTGTCGCCAAGGCCCGCCATGTGGGTATCTCGGCCAGTAAAGCGCGCCGGGTGATCAACCTGGTGCGCGGCAAGTCCGTGGCTGAAGCGCTGGACATCCTGCGCTGGGCACCGCAGCAGGCCAGCCTGCCGGTGGCCAAGGTCATCGCCAGCGCGGCGGCCAATGCCGAGAACAACAACGGCCTGGACCCGTCCACCCTGGTGGTGGCCACCGTCTACGCAGACGAGGGCCCGACCGCCAAGCGGATCAAGCCACGCGCCCAGGGGCGTGCCTACCGAATCCGCCGGCGCACCAGCCACATCACCGTGGTGGTGGAGAGCCGGCCGGGCAAGGGCGGCGGTTCGGCACAGTCCGCCGGTGCCACCCGGGCGCGTCGTGCGCAGGCCAGCAAGGCCGCGGCCACGAAGGCTCCGGGGGCCAAGGCAACCGAGAAGGCGGCGGCGAACAAGGCGCCCGCCAAGAAGGCTTCGTCGGTGAAGTCGACCGACAAGTCCAAAGCCAAGAAGGCGCCTGAGACGTCCGACGCGAAGGAGGGCTCAGAGTAATGGGCCAGAAGATCAACCCGCACGGCTTCCGGCTCGGGATCACCACCGACTGGAAGTCGCGGTGGTACGCCGACAAGCAGTACGCGGACTACGTCAAGGAAGATGTGGCGATCCGTCGGCTGCTGTCGACCGGGCTGGAGCGCGCCGGCATCGCCGACGTCGAGATCGAAAGGACTCGCGACCGAGTTCGAGTAGACATCCACACCGCCCGGCCGGGCATCGTCATCGGCCGCCGCGGCACCGAGGCCGACCGGATTCGTGCCGACCTGGAGAAGCTGACCGGCAAGCAGGTGCAGCTCAACATCCTCGAGGTGAAGAACCCCGAGTCGACGGCGCAGCTGGTGGCCCAGGGCGTCGCCGAGCAGCTGAGCAACCGCGTGGCGTTCCGCCGGGCGATGCGCAAGGCGATTCAGTCGGCGATGCGCCAGCCCAACGTCAAGGGCATCCGGGTGCAGTGCTCGGGCCGTCTCGGCGGCGCCGAGATGAGCCGCTCGGAGTTCTACCGCGAGGGCCGGGTGCCGCTGCACACGTTGCGTGCCGACATCGACTACGGGCTCTACGAGGCCAAGACCACCTTCGGCCGGATCGGCGTGAAGGTCTGGATCTACAAGGGCGACATCGTCGGCGGCAAGCGCGAGCTGGCCGTTGGCGCACCGTCCGGTGGCGACCGTCCCCGTCGGGAGCGGCCGACCGGCACTCGTCCGCGCCGTAGTGGCGCGGCGGGCACCACCGCGACCAGCACCGACGCCGGCCGGGCCGCCTCGGTCGCCACGGATGCCACCGAAGCCCCCGTGTCCGCCGAGCCGGCCGCCGAAGCCGCTGCATCGTCGGCCCCGGAGGCGGGCACCGAAACGCAGAGCACGGAGAGCTGAGTCATGTTGATTCCCCGCAAGGTCAAGCACCGCAAGCAGCATCACCCGCGGCAGCGCGGTATCGCCAGCGGCGGCACCGCGGTGACGTTCGGCGAGTACGGCATCCAGGCACTGGAGCACGCCTACGTCACCAACCGGCAGATCGAGTCGGCCCGTATCGCCATCAACCGGCACATCAAGCGTGGCGGCAAGGTGTGGATCAACATCTTCCCGGACCGTCCGCTGACCAAGAAGCCCGCCGAGACCCGCATGGGTTCGGGTAAGGGTTCGCCGGAGTGGTGGGTCGCGAACGTCAAGCCGGGCCGGGTGCTGTTCGAGCTCAGCTACCCCAACGAGGCCATCGCCCGCGCGGCACTGACCCGCGCGATTCACAAGCTGCCGATCAAGGCGCGCATCGTCACCCGAGAGGAGCAGTTCTGATGGCAGTGGGAGTTACCGCCGGCGAACTGCGCGAGCTTAACGCCGACGAGCTTGTCGAGCGGCTGCGCGAGTCCAAAGAAGAGCTGTTCAACCTGCGTTTCCAGATGGCGACCGGACAGCTCAACAACAACCGTCGGCTCCGCACGGTGCGCCACCAGATCGCGCGCGTCTACACCGTGTTGCGCGAGCGTGAACTGGGCCTGGCGTCCGGTCCCGATGGTTCTGAAGGCGAGGGATCGTAATGGCAAAGGCGACAAAGGCTGAGGCCACGGAGAAGGGCCCCAAGCACACTCCGCGTATGGAGGATGTGCGGGGTCGCCGTAAGACCCAGATCGGCTACGTGGTCAGCGACAAGATGGAGAAGACCATCGTCGTCGAGCTGGAAGACCGGATGAAGCACCCGCTCTACGGCAAGATCATCCGGACCACCAAGAAGGTCAAGGCGCACGACGAGAACAACACGGCCGGCATCGGCGACCGGGTGTCGCTGATGGAGACCCGTCCGCTGTCGGCGACGAAGCGGTGGCGCCTGGTGGAGATCCTCGAGAAGGCGAAGTAAAGGCCGTTCTCGTTACGCCGGCACCCTGACCCGCGCCAGCGGTTGCTGTGCGGTGGGGCCGAGCGGTATCTGCAGCGAGTCTTGCTCGCCCACCTGCCGGGCCGGTACCGCCAGCGTCCGGCGCATGGGCGTCGGCAGGCTGGTCCGCAACGCGGTCAGTTGACGGCCGTTGAGGCGGTTCAATCCGCTCCACATGTTCCTGCGCAGTCGGTTGGCGCTGTGGTAGCGCACCAACACCGATACCTCGGTGTGGTGGTTCTGCGGTGCCAGCCGGACGGTGATCGCCGTGGTGTCGGCCGCGGGCAGCCAGAGCCGCTCCAGATTCGCCGTGCTGATGTCGCGCGGCGACATCCAGAAGGTGGCCGCGTACTGCTTGGGACCCTTGGGCTGCTTCTGCTTCAACCGGCGGCGTCGCCGACGGATCCGGGTGGGTTGCAGACCGGCCAACACCGCCGCGTCGACATGACCGAACTCCTCGGCCGTCAGCACGCGAGCGATGATTTGTCGGTCCTGCAGGTCGTGTGCGAGCCGTTCGGTAGCCGCCGCCAGGGTCGCCGCGACCGAGTCGCGTACGGCCACCGCGTCGGCGTTGCGCATCGGGTCCATCCGCAGCATCAACCAGGTGTCGCGGGGACCGGAGGGCGCGGGCGCGGCCGGCGTCTGTCCGTCATCGCCCGGCGCGGCGTCAGCGTCGGGAGTAGCGTCACACGTTCGCACTGAGACGATGTCGATGCCGTCCAGCCGCACATCGAACTGCCGCAGGGCGTCGGCAACGATTCCGGCCTGCAGTGCGGGCGACGGCCGGGGGCCGCGCCCATGGCGGCCGGAGCTTTCCGGTCGGGGCGGCTCGACAGCGATCACCGTGACCAGCTGGCCCCGATATTCGCGCATTCCGACCACGTCATGGCCGTAGCGGCGGCGGTGATCGAAGCCGGGTGTACAGCCCTCGTTCAGAAACGAGGCCGGGCTGGCGAACCGATCCAGTACCCGCGCCAGCACGATCGCCGTCAGCGGGACTCGGCGGTGGGTGATCAGCGCGCCCATCGTCACCAGTGCCGCGAGTCCGACTCCCGGCCACCAGGCGCGGCCCGCCGTGCCGAGTTGATCGGGCCAATGGCCGGCGATGCGCAAGACTGCGAGATCGATGAGGAATACCGTCGTCACGCGCATCCAGGACAGGTTGAGCCCAAAGGTATGCTGCGCCTTCATCGTTGCGCCTGTTTCATGGTCCCCCCGAGAATTTCCATAGCTTGTGCGGTGACCGGGTTTTCCGGTCCGGTTGCACACCAAACATCCCAGGCCCCCGCTGCTGGAGACCTGGGATGTTTGGGGTGGTCGATCGCTGCGGTCGAAACGAGAGCCTGCTCAGATGCCCAGGAAGCTCAGCGGGTCGAACATGCTCGCGATATCTGAGGCGCCTCCCGCGGCGTCAGCTGCGCCTCCGGCGGCGTCCGCGGCGCCTCCCGCGGCATCGGCTGCGCCCCCGGCTGCCGCATCGGCTGCGCCTCCGGCTGCCGCATCGGCGGCACCGCCCGCGGCATCGGCGGTTGCACCGCTGGCTGCATCGGTCGCACCTCCTGCTGCGTCCGCACCCAACGAGGACACACCACTGAACGCATCGCCGGGATCAAGCAGTCCGGCCGCATCGAAATCGGTCGGAATGTTGAAGTCGCCGAACGGTGTCATCAGGGTGTCGGTGATGGAGTTGGCGGCACCGTCCGCGCCGGGGATGTCGGTGTAGATGTTCTCGAATCCGTTGCCGAAGTTCATGACGTCATAGACCGTCCCGACGGCGGGAAGGTCCGAAGCGGTTGCGTCACCGGCCGGAGTCACGTCGGTGATGGTGAACTCCGTGTTGTGGATACCGCCGAACAGATTCGTGACGTTCTCGCTGGCGGTGACGTTGCCGAGGTCGGTGGCGCCGGTCGGGCTGCCGCTGGTGACATCGAACGATTGGTCGCCCTCGGCGACCTGGAACAGCGGCGGGGCGCTGAACAGCGGGCTGAGCGGGGTGAAGCCCTCTGAGCCGTCGGCTTGGACCGGGTTGAAGGTGGTGTCTCCGATGGTGAAGCTATCGCCGGCGCCGGGGGTGGCGTCCGGTGTGGCTCCGGGGGTGGCGTCGGGTGTGGCGTCAGGTGTGCCGCCGGGGGTGACGGCAGGGGTGCCGCTGATCGGCGGCAAGCTACTGGTATCGCCGAGCGGCTGCGGGCTGGGCGTGCCCGCGCCGGGAATCGCGCCGAGATCGCCCAGCGAGGTAGGGGTGGGTGCGTTCACCTGCGGGCTGAGAGCCCCGGTGTCGCCCAGTGGTGCCGCGCCTCCCGTGCCGGCCACGTTGCTCGCCAGGTCGACGGGCAGGGCGGTGCTGCCGACATCGCCGACCGTACCGGCACCGCTGTCGGCCAAAGCGACTGTTAGGGGCAGGAATGTGGTCGTGAGTAGACCGGCGGTGGCACCACCGACCGAGAATAGGATCCGACGATTCATTTTTCGCTACGTTCCTTCCGCTCTTTGATGAACCCGGCCTGTGCGTTCACCGTCGAACCCGCCGGGCGTAGGTCAACATCGTCGATTGCCCCGTGTCTCGCGCATGGCCGACTGCGGCGTGACCGCCGGAAGTGCACTGATAACGTTGGGCGACAACGGATGTCCAGATGCCGAGGGCTTTTCCTCAACCCCCCGTGGCTTCCTCGTCAGACGCTAACGGGTCGACGACGTCGCCACCACCCCTGTCGGCGGATATTTCAACAGTTAATCTCAATCTAGGGAATCGTCGTCATCGATAGACGCACGTTAAGGCGACGATGTAAGTCCTTGCGGCAGTACGCCTATGGTAAAGATAAGCGTTTATCCCGGTTTGGTCTCAGCGGAATCAAAGTAATCACGTTGGCGGAATGGAACTTTCGATTTGACCAATCGGTACCGGACGGCACACTGATCGCTATGGAACTGCGGCAGTTGAGGCATTTCGTCGCCGTGGCTGAGGAACTGCACTTCACCCGCGCTGCCGCCAAAGTCCACGTGGTGCAGTCCACTCTGTCCGCCTCGATCAGCGGCCTTGAACAGGAACTCGGCACCGCGCTGTTGGTGCGCAACAACCGTCGCGTCGACCTCACGGCAGCCGGTCAGGCGCTACTGCCGGATGCGCAGAACGCGCTGGCCGCCGCAGACCACGCACGGGCGGCCGTCGACGCGGTCCGAGGCCTGCTGTCCGGGCAACTGGCGATCGGGGCGATCCAGGGCTTGGGCACCGTCGACTTGCCTGCGCTGTTGGCGCGGTATCACCGGAGCTTCCCGCGCATCGATATCGCGCTGCGACACGACGCCATCGACGCGCTGGTACACGCGACCGTCGACGGTGGCCTGGACCTGGCTTTCGTCAGCCGCCCGTTCGACGGGACCCGGGTCAAGGAACTGTCCCTGGGGACCGAGTACCTGGTCCTGGCGGTGCGACACGACGATCCGCTTGCCGGCAACGACATCGTCGCCCTGACCGATCTGCAGCAGCGGGAATTCGTCGAACGCCGGGCGGACTTGCGGACTCGGCTGCACATCGATGGCATCTGTGCCGAACTCGGTTTCCAACGGAGCATCTGTGCGGAGACCAACACTCCGGACGACCTGGTCGACCTGGTTGCCGCCGGTCTGGGCATCGCCCTGCTGCCACCGGCGTTGGTGGAGAAGTCGGAGTACATCGTCGGGGTGGCGACCGATCCGGCGATCCCGCGTGAGCTGGTGTTGATCACCCCGAGCGAGCGGGCGCCCTCGCCGGCGGCTGCGGCATTTCTCGGTGAGTTGCTGTCGGCTGGTGCCGGGCAGCGCCGGCTATCCGGGCGGGCGGAGCCATCTGCGGTGTGAAAGACCGCGGGGGCATCGCCGGGCCGGTAGTCTCTCACCGATCCGGGGGGCTGGACAGCGGAGTGAGCGATGGTGGAATTTCAGGGCAAGATCGGTCTCGATATCCGGGATTCCGAACCGGACTGGGGGCCGTTCGCTGCGCCGACCGCCCCGGAGGGCGCGCCGAACGTGCTCTACCTGGTCTGGGACGACACCGGTATCGCCACCTGGGACTGCTTCGGCGGACTGGTGGAGATGCCTGCGATGGGCCGGATCGCCGAGCGTGGTGTTCGGCTGTCCCAATTCCACACCACCGCACTGTGTTCCCCGACGCGGGCGGCGCTGCTCACCGGTCGCAACGCCACCAGCGTGGGTATGGCCACCATCGAAGAGTTCACCGACGGATTCCCCAACTGCAGCGGCCGTATCCCGTTCGAAACCGCCCTGCTGAGTGAGGTCCTCGCCGAACGTGGCTGGAACACGTTCTGCGTCGGCAAGTGGCACCTGACCCCGCTGGAAGAGTCCAACATGGCCGCCACCAGGCGGCACTGGCCGACGCAGCGCGGATTCGAACGGTTCTACGGGTTCATGGGCGGTGAGACCAACCAGTGGTATCCCGATCTGGTCTACGACAACCACCCGGTAGCGCCACCGGCCACACCGGAGGACGGCTATCACCTGTCCAAGGACATCGCCGACAAGACGATCGAATTCATCCGCGATGCTCAGACGATCGCTCCCGGCAAACCCTGGTTCTCCTACGTCTGCCCGGGTGCCGGCCACGCCCCGCACCACGTCTTCGCCGAGTGGGCAGACCGCTACGCCGGCCGCTTCGACATGGGCTACGAACACTATCGGGAGATCGTGCTGGCCAACCAGAAGCAGCTGGGCCTGGTCCCGCCGGACACCGAGCTCTCGGAGATCAACCCCTACCTCGATGCCACCAGCGCCGACGGTCAGCCCTGGCCCGCGCTGGACACGGTGCGCCCGTGGGACAGCCTCGACGACACCGAGAAGCGATTGTTCGCCCGGATGGCCGAGGTGTTCGCCGGATTCCAGAGCTACACCGACGCCCAGATCGGCCGGATCCTGGACTATCTGGAGGAATCCGGCCAACTCGACAACACCATCGTCGTGGTGATCTCCGACAACGGCGCCAGCGGGGAGGGCGGGCCCAACGGTTCACCCAACGAGAACAAGTTCTTCAACGGCTATCTCGACACCGTCGAGGAGGCGATGAAACTCTTCGATCAGTTGGGAAGCCCGGAGACCTATAACCATTACCCGGTCGGATGGGCGATGGCGTTCAACACGCCTTACAAGCTCTACAAGCGGTACGCCTCCCACGAGGGCGGTATCGCCGATCCTGCGATCGTGAGCTGGCCCAACGGAATCGCCGCCCACGGCGAGGTACGCGACACCTACGTCAATGTGTGCGACGTGACCCCGACGGTCTACGACCTGCTCGGTATCACTCCACCCGAGACGGTGCGCGGCATTGCACAACGGCCGCTCGAGGGAGTCAGTTTCAAAGCGGCGCTTGCAGATCCGGCGGCAGACACCGGCAAGCACACCCAGTTCTACACGATGCTCGGTACTCGCGGGATCTGGCACCGGGGCTGGTTCGCCAACACCGTGCATGCGGCGACGCCGTCCGGCTGGGGCCACTTCGACGCCGACCGTTGGGAGCTGTACAACATCGAGGAGGATCGCAGTCAATGCCGCGACCTGGCCGGTGAACATCCCGAGAAGTTCGAAGAACTCCGGGAGCTGTGGTTCACCGAGGCGGAGAAGTACAACGGGCTACCGCTGGCCGACCTCAACATTTTCGAGATGACGAGTCGGCAGCGGCCGTACCTGGCTGGCGACCGCACCGGCTACAGCTACTACCCGAACACCGCCGAGGTTCCGTTGGGCGCGTGCGTGGAGTTGCGTGGCCGCTCGTTTTCGGTGCTGGCGCGCGTCACGGTCGAATCCGCCACCGCTGAGGGTGTGCTGTTCAAACAGGGTGCCCGGCACGGCGGCCAGGTGCTGTTCATCCAGGACGGTCGACTGCACTACGTCTACAACTTCCTGGGTGAGCGCGAACAGTGGTTGTCATCTCCTGATCCGATTCCGTTGGGACAACACATGTTCGGAGTGCGTTTCGAACGCAGCGGCACGGTAGAAGGCAGTCACACGCCGGTCGGCGATTCCTCGCTCTACATCGACGACACGGTGGTCGCCACGCTGCCCGACATGATGACCCAGCCGGGCGCGTTCGCGTTGGCCGGCGGCGGGGTGAGCGTCGGGCGCAATACCGGCCAGGCGGTGTCGTCGGCGTACCGGGTGCCGTTCGGCTTCACCGGCGGCACCATCGCGGACGTCGCGGTGGATGTCAGTGGTGAGCCGTACCTCGATGTGAAAAGTAGCCTGGCGGCGGCGTTTTCGCGGGACTGAGGCGATGCTGACCGAACTTGTCGACGTTCCCGGTGGGGTGTTTCGGATGGGCTCGACGAGCTTCTATCCCGAAGAGGCCCCGATTCACACCGTGGCCGTGGCGGCGTTCGCGATCGAGCGACATCCGGTGACCAATGCCCGGTTCGCCGAATTCGTCGCCGCGACAGGGTATGTGACTGTCGCCGAGGTGGAACCCGATCCGGTTTACGCCGCCGAACCGGGTGCCCTGGTCTTCACCCCCACCGCCGGGCCGGTCGACCTGCGTGATTGGCGACAGTGGTGGCGGTGGGTTCCCGGCGCGAACTGGCGCCATCCGATCGGCCCGCGCAGCACCGTCGAGGACAAGCCCGATCACCCGGTGGTCCAGGTCGCCTATCCCGACGCGGCCGCCTACGCCCGGTGGAGCGGCCGGCGTCTGCCGACCGAAGCCGAGTGGGAGTACGCCGCCCGTGCGGGTCGCAGCACCACCTACCCCTGGGGCGAGGAGGAGAGGCCGGGCGGGGTGCTGATGGCCAACACCTGGCAGGGCGCCTTTCCCCATCGCAACGACGGCGCCGCGGGCTGGTTCGCGACGTCGCCGGTGGGGACGTTCCCGCCGAACGGGTGGGGCCTGCTGGACATGGTCGGCAATGTCTGGGAGTGGACGACCACCGAGTTCAGCGCCCATCACCGGCTCGACACACCGCCGAAGTCCTGTTGCGCGCCGGCCGGGCCCGCCGATCCGGCCGTCAGTCAGACCCTCAAGGGCGGATCGCATCTGTGCGCTCCGGAGTACTGCCACCGTTACCGGCCCGCGGCGCGCTCCCCGCAGTCGCAGGACACCGCCACCAGCCACATCGGGTTCCGCTGCGTGGCGGACTAACCGGCGCGGGTGAGCACCCTGCGCCGAGCGGGCGTGTCCCCGGCCTGACACGCCGTGTCGCGACCGGAATTGCGCACGCTCAGCCCTCGGCCGACCCGACCCAGCGATAGAACGTGTCTGCGTCGACATTGCTGCCACACACGATTGTGACCACGTGCCGGCCGGCGAATCGTTCCCGGTTTTCGAGGATCGCCGCGATGCCGAGCGCGGCTGACGGTTCCACGACGAGACCGGCATGGGCGAAAAGCATTCGCATGCCGGCGATGATCGAGGACTCCTGTACCAGGAGCGCGTCGTCGGCGACCAGCAGGAGGTCGTCCAGTACGGCGGGAATGGGACGGCCGCTGGCGACGCCTTCGGCGATGGTGTCGATCGAATCCGTGGTGACGATCCGTCTTTGGCGCCACGAATGCGTCATCGCCGGGGCGCCCGCAGGCTGGACGCAGATCACTTCTACTTCAGGCGCGAGAGCTTTCAGTACATGACCAACACCGGTGGCCAGTGCCCCGCCACCGAGAGCGATCAGGACGGAGTCGAACGACCCCGCGGCGTTCACCAGTTCCAGGCCGATGGTCGCCGCACCCTCGCAAGTCTCGATATCCAGGCTGTCTTCGATCAGCCGGATGCCCTCGGATTGAGCGATTGCGGCCGCCTGCTCGCGTGCCGTGTCGAAGTCGCCGTCCGCCAGTTTCAACCTGGCACCCAGGGCGCGGATGCGGTCGAGCTTGGCTGGCGGTGCGAAGCGCGATGCCACGACGGTGACGTCGATTCCGCGGCGGCGGCCGGACCAGGCCAGGGCGTGGCCGAGATTGCCGGCGCTGGCACACACCACGGCCTGCAATCCACTGTCGGCCAGTCGGCTGGTGACCACCTCGGTTCCCCGCGCCTTGAAGCTGCGCACCGGGTTTGCGGTTTCGAGTTTGATACTCAACCTGCAGCCCAGGCTGGGTTCGAGAGCTTCGCAGCGATACAGCGGGGTGTCGAGAAATATCGGGTTGATCACCTGACGCGCAGTCCGGATGCGACCGGTGTCGAGGCGGGTCGCCATCACCGCAGGGTAGCAATGTTAATGGGCTTCGTGAGGGTGCGTACTTCCGGTAAAAACTGCGGCGTGTCGGCCGGGGGCACGCACGCTCGCGGGTAGTGGGAGACCGATTTGGTGCTGGGAGCCTCGTCACCTAAGCTCTAGGGGTTGCCGTGAGCAGACCTCGGCCAGCGAAAGTTGGCCCTGCGTGCACTTCGGCCTCGCAAGAACTGTAGGACAACGCACGTCCGGGGAGACTCCGGCTGGTACCGCCATGCCGCGCGTCGCCCCGAATATTGAGGAGATCTGGTGATTCAGCAGGAATCGCGGTTGAAGGTCGCCGACAACACCGGCGCCAAGGAGATCTTGTGCATCCGGGTGCTCGGCGGCTCCGGGCGGCGCTACGCGGGCATCGGTGATGTCATCGTCGCGACCGTCAAGGACGCCATCCCGGGCGGCAACGTCAAGCGCGGTGACGTCGTCAAGGCCGTGGTGGTGCGCACCGTCAAGGAGCGTCGCCGTGCCGACGGCAGTTACATCAAGTTCGACGAGAACGCCGCGGTGATCATCAAGCCCGACAACGACCCGCGCGGGACGCGCATCTTCGGGCCGGTCGGCCGTGAACTGCGCGAGAAGCGGTTCATGAAGATCGTCTCGCTGGCCCCGGAGGTGTTGTAAATGAAGGTCCACAAGGGCGACACGGTGCTGGTCATCGCCGGCAAGGACAAGGGCGCCAAGGGCAAGGTCCTCAAGGCTTTCCCCACCCGTAACCGGGTGCTGGTCCAGGGCGTCAACCGGATCAAGAAGCACGTCGCGGACTCGGCCAACCAGGCCGGCGCGTCCTCGGGCGGGATCGTCACGCAGGAGGCCTCGATCCACATCTCCAACGTGATGGTCGTCGACTCCGACGGTAAGCCCACCCGGGTCGCCTACCGGGTGGACGCCGAGTCCGGCAAGAAGGTTCGCGTCTCCAAGCGCAACGGCAAGGACATCTAGGGATGACTACGGCAGAAAAGACCCAGCCCCGGCTGAAGGTGCGTTACCGCGACGAAATCCGCGACGCGCTGAACAAAGAGTTCAACTACGCCAACGTGATGCAGATCCCGGGCGTGGTGAAGGTTGTCGTCAACATGGGCGTCGGAGAAGCCGCCCGCGACGCCAAACTGATCAACAACGCGGTCAACGACCTGGCGTTGATCACCGGCCAGCGGCCGGAGATCCGCAAGGCGCGGCTGTCGATCGCCCAGTTCAAGCTGCGCGAAGGCATGCCGATCGGCGCCCGGGTGACGCTGCGCGGCGACCGGATGTGGGAGTTCCTGGACCGGCTCACCTCGATTGCGCTGCCGCGTATCCGCGACTTCCGCGGCCTGTCGCCCAAGCAGTTCGACGGCTCCGGCAACTACACCTTCGGGCTGGCCGAGCAGTCGATGTTCCACGAGATCGACGTGGACTCCATCGACCGCCCGCGGGGGATGAACATCACCGTCGTCACCTCGGCGACGAACGACGACGAAGGACGAGCGCTGCTGCGGGCACTCGGCTTTCCGTTCAAGGAGAAGTGACCTGATGGCGAAGAAGGCGTTGGTTAACAAGGCGGCCCGCAAGCCCAAGTTTGCGGTGCGCGCCTACACCCGCTGCAACAAGTGCGGCCGTCCGCGCGCGGTACTCCGCAAGTTCGGCCTGTGCCGAATCTGCCTTCGCGAGATGGCGCACGCCGGCGAACTGCCCGGTGTGCAGAAGAGCAGCTGGTGACGGCGGAGGAGCAGCGCTAAATGACTATGACGGACCCGATCGCGGACTTCTTGACGCGTCTGCGTAACGCCAACTCGGCGTATCACGACGAGGTGACCCTGCCGCACTCGAAGATCAAGGCCAACATCGCCGAGATCCTCAAGCGCGAGGGTTACATCACCGACTACCACGTCGAAGAAGCCCGGGTGGGCAAGGCGCTGGTGGTCAACCTCAAGTACGGCCCGAACCGGGAGCGCAGTCTCGCCGGTCTGCGCCGGGTGTCCAAGCCCGGACTGCGGGTCTACGCGAAGTCGACCAGCCTGCCGCGGGTGCTCGGCGGCCTGGGCGTGGCGATCATCTCCACGTCCTCGGGCCTGCTCACCGACCGTCAGGCTGCCAGACAGGGCGTGGGCGGCGAAGTCCTCGCGTACGTGTGGTGAGGGAGTAGCAGACATGTCGCGTATTGGTAAGCAGCCGGTCCCGGTTCCGTCCGGGGTCGACGTGACGATCGACGGCCAGCAGGTCTCGGTCAAGGGGCCCAAGGGCACCCTGGAACTCACGGTGGCCGAGCCCATCCGGGTGGCACGCAACGACGACGGTGCCCTGGTGGTCACCCGTCCCGACGACGAGCGTCGCAACCGCTCGTTGCACGGCCTGAGTCGCACCCTGGTGGCGAACCTGGTCACCGGAGTCTCCGAGGGTTACGTCCGCAAGATGGAGATCTTCGGCGTCGGTTACCGCGTGGTGCTCAAGGGCTCCGACTTGGAGTTCGCCCTGGGCTACAGCCACCCGGTGCTGATCAAGGCTCCCGACGGCATCACCTTCGCGGTGGAGACGCCCACCAAGTTCTCGATCACGGGCATCGACAAGCAGAAGGTCGGTCAGATCTCGGCGAACATCCGTCGCCTGCGCCGCCCCGACCCCTACAAGGGCAAGGGCGTGCGCTACGAGGGTGAACAGGTTCGCCGCAAGGTCGGAAAGACAGGTAAGTAGTCATGGCGCAATCACAAGCAGGCACCGGGGCCCGCAAGCCCATCGGGCAGAGCGTCTCGGAGGCCCGTCGCACCCACCGGGTGCGTCGGCACGCACGGCTGCGCAAGAAGCTCGCCGGCACGGCGGAGCGTCCCCGCCTGGTGGTGAACCGCTCCGCGCGGCACATCCACGTCCAGCTGGTCGACGACCTGGCCGGTCACACCGTGGCTGCGGCGTCCTCGATCGAGGCCGACGTGCGGGGTGTGGACGGCGACAAGAAGGCGCACAGTGTGCGGGTCGGCCAACTGATCGCCGAGCGCGCCAAGGCCGCCGGCGTCGACACCGTGGTGTTCGACCGCGGTGGCTACACCTACGGTGGACGGATCGCGGCGCTGGCCGACGCGGCGCGCGAGGGCGGATTGAAGTTCTGATGCGCCAGATGACTGACTTCATGAACATGACTGGAAGGACCGCATGATGGCGGAGCAGCCGACAGGGGCCTCCTCGACGGGTCCCGACACGGGCAGCGCCCCCCGTACCGACGGGCGTGATAACCGTGACAACCGGGGCGGGCGCGGTGGCCGCGACGGTGGTCGCGGCGGTCGTGACAACCGGGACGGCGACAAGAGCAACTACCTGGAGCGCGTTGTCGCGATCAACCGGGTGTCCAAGGTGGTCAAGGGTGGCCGCCGGTTCAGCTTCACCGCGCTGGTGATCGTCGGCGACGGCAAGGGCATGGTCGGGGTCGGCTACGGCAAGGCCAAGGAGGTGCCGGCCGCGATCGCCAAGGGCGTCGAGGAGGCCCGCAAGAGCTTCTTCCGGGTGCCGCTGATCGGTGGCACCATCGTCCACCCGGTGCAGGGTGAGGCCGCCGCCGGTGTGGTGTTCCTGCGTCCGGCCAGCCCGGGTACCGGTGTGATCGCCGGCGGCGCGGTGCGTGCCGTGCTGGAATGCGCCGGGGTGCACGACATCCTGTCCAAGTCGCTGGGCAGCGACAACGCGATCAACGTGGTGCACGCCACCGTGGCCGCGCTCAAGATGATCCAGCGTCCCGAAGAGGTGGCGGCCCGTCGCGGTCTGCCCATCGAAGACGTCGCGCCGGCCGCGATGCTCAAGGCGCGTCGGGAGAGCGAGGCGCTTGCCGCCAGTGCCGCGCGGGAAGGCACGGCATAACCATGGCAAATCTGAAGATCACCCAGGTCCGGGGAACGATCGGCGCGCGCTGGAAGCAGCGTGAGAGCCTGCGTACCCTGGGCCTGCGCAAGATCCGCCAGTCGGTGGTGCGTGAGGACAACCCCCAGACCCGTGGGCTGATCAAGGTTGTCCACCACCTCGTACAAGTGGAGGAAGCCGAATGACCATCAAGCTGCACGACCTGCGCCCCGCGCCCGGGTCGAAGACCAAGCGCACCCGCGTCGGTCGCGGTGAAGGCTCCAAGGGTAAGACCGCGGGCCGCGGCACCAAGGGCACCAAGGCCCGTAAGAACGTGCCGGTCCGGTTCGAGGGTGGGCAGATGCCGATCCACATGCGGCTGCCCAAGCTGAAGGGCTTCCGCAACCGGTTCCGCACCGAGTACGAGGTCGTCAACGTCGGCGACATCAACCGGCTGTTCCCGTCCGGCGGCACCATCGGCCTCGACGAGCTGGTCGCCAAGGGCGCGGTTCGCAAGAACACGCTGGTCAAGGTGCTCGGCGACGGCAAGCTCAGCGTCAAGGCCGACGTCACCGCGCACAAGTTCAGCGGTAGCGCCCGCGAGAAGATCACCGCAGCGGGAGGCTCGGCCACCGAGCTGTAAGGCTTTTCCGAAAAAACACGTCACAATCTCGCACCCCATCTGACCGGATGGGGTGCGATTTTGTTGTTTAACGGCTGTTTTTACGTGCAGGAAAAATAAAAGCTTACTATGTGTCTCACAGCCTTACGTAACAATCGTGAGCGGACGTGACCTGCGGCACTGATCCGGGTGGAGGCTGTGGGAAGGCAGCGATCACATGAGGCGTCGGTTGCGTTCAGGCTCCAACGGGCGGCGCGGCAGCGCCACTCGCCGGGTAGCGGGTGCCGGCAGTGCGGTTGCGGCGTTCCTGGCGTTCGGGATGTCGCCGTTGGCGGCTTCGCCGGCTCACGCTGATTTCGACTTCGACTGGTTGGACCCGTTGGCGTGGTTCGACTCGAGTGCGGCGGTGGACCTGCCGGGGTCGGCGGCGTGGACCTTTGACGACTGGGATGGGTTGTTCGGTGGCGACCCGGGTGCCTGGGTGAGTTTCGATGACCAGTTGTATCTGTCGATCTATGACTCGATGCAGGCCACGATCAACAATTCGGCCAACGACTGGTGGCTGGACCCGATGAACCAGATGTTCGCCACGGGAGATTCGTGTGGCGTGTTGTGCAACGGCGCGGATGCCTTCATCAACGGTGATGGTGATCTGGTGGCTGCCCAGGATGGTGGGTCTTGGTTCGGTGATGGCGGCGACGGTATTGATGGTTCTGATGGTGGTGTGGCGGGCCTGTTCGGTAACGGCGGCGCCGGTGGGGATGCGGCTGCTGGTTCGACGGTGACCATCGACGACGTCATGTATGCGGGCAGCGGTGGCGATGGCGGTGCCGGTGGCGGCCTGATGGGTTACGGCGGTGCCGGTGGTAACGGTGCCGATGCTTTCGTCGACGACAGCGGGAACGTGGTCCTGGCGGGCGCCGGTGGTAACGGTGGCGACGGCATGGGTCAGCTCGGTATCGGCAACGGCGGTGCCGGCGGTGTTGGTGGGCATGGCTTGGATGCCACCGATGGCTATGCGGCCACCGCTGGTGGACTGGGTGGTAACGGTGGTGCTGCCGGGCCGCACACCGGCAACGGTGGTAATGGTGGCGCCGGTGGTATCGGTGGCCAGGGCTTGCAGGGGGTTACCGACGCCGACGGCAACGGCACGGCTGGCAGCGCGGGTGCTGCCGGCGGCAACGGTGGTGTTGGTGGTGCCGGCGGTGCGGTGTATGGCAACGGCGGTAACGGTGGTGCTGGTGGTCAGGGCGGCCAGGCCGGTGCCGGTGGAACCGCCGCTGACGGTGGTAATGGTGGTTCCGGCGGTAACGGTGGCGTCGGCGGTAATGGCGGTGCGGCCGGTAGCGCCGATCACGAGGGCAGCGGCGCGGATGGTGCCGGGGGTGTCGGCGGTAGCGGCGGCAACGGCGGTAACGGGATCGACGGTGTCGATGGAACCGCAGCCGACCCCGACGGGACGGCGGGTGGCAACGGCGGCACGGGTGGCAACGGCGGCCACGGGGGACTGGAAGCCGACGGCGCAACGTACGCCGCCGACGGCGATGGCGGTGCCGGTGGTGTCGGCGGCAATGGCGGTGTCGGCTACAACCCGGCGGCCGATCCCGGTGCCGCACCGGGGATTTCGGGCGGCAACGGCGGCAGCGGCGGTGCTGGCGGTGCCGGCGGGACCGGTGCCGACGGAGGCGCCGGCGGTAATGCGGGCGATGGCGGTCGCGGCGGTGACGGAGTGGCCGGCCTTGCCGGAACGAACGGCGCCAACCCGGGTGACGCCGGAACCGACGGGCACTCCGGTGGCGACGGCGGTTCCGGTGGGGCCGGTGGCATCGGAGGCAGCGGCGGCGCGGCGACCTCGTCGACCGGCACGGCCGGCACCAACGGCAATGGCGGCGACGGCGGTGCCGGAGGCAATGCGGCGGCCGGAGGTGTCGGCGGGGACGGCGCTGACGGAGATGTGACTCATCCGGATGGCGGTCAGGGTGGCGACGCCGGTGACGCCGGAGCTGCCGGTGCAGGTGGTGCCGGTGGCGCAGCCGGTACCGGCGGGGCAACCGATACCGGGCAGGCGGGCACCGGCGGAGCCGACGGATCGGACCCGGCGCCCACGGCGACGCATGGCGGTAACGGTGGTGATGGCTTCACCTCGACGACACCGGGGGTGTCCGGGGGTGCGGGCGGTGCCGGCGGCAGCGGCGGGACGATCGGCGATGGCGGTAATGGTGGCGCCGGTGGAGGCGGCACCGGAACCGGTGGAAGCACCGGCGGCCAGGGCGGCGACGGCGGCGACGGCGGCACCGTGCAGGGCGACGGAGGTAACGCCGGAAGCGGCGGAGCCAACGGCGGCAGCGGCGGCAATGGTGGCGACGCCGTCGGCAGCGGCAACGGCGGTAACGGTGGCGACGGCACCGTGGGCGCAGCCGGCGCGAACGGCGCCACTGCCACGCAGCCCGGTGGGGCCGGTGGTGACGGCACCGCGGGTCAAACCGGTGGCACCGGCGGTGTCGGTGGCAGCGGTTCGGGTGCCGGCAAGCACGGCGGCCAGGGCGGAATCGGCGCCGACGGCGGCCAGGGTGGCAACGGTGGTGACGGTGCCCTCGGCGCCGCGGGCACCTTCGCGAACGGCGGTAACGGCAACGGTGGTGACGGCGGTGCCGGGGGGAGTGGCGCGGCGGGTGGCGCGGGCGGTGTGGGCGGTGCCGGTGGCCAGGGCCTCAACGGCGCGACCGCGGGTCTTCAGGGTGCCGGCGGCGCCGGCGGCGACGGGGGCGACGCGGGTGTGGCCGGCGACGGCGGCGATGGCGCCGATGGCACTGCGCTGCATCACGACGCCGGCAACGGCGGCAACGGCGGTGCGCTCGGGGACGCCGGTGCGGGCGGTACGGGCGGCTCCGGCTCGACACCGGGCGGTGACGGGCAGGCCGGTGCCGGCCCGACCGGCCCGCAGGGCAACGGTGGCGTCGGCGGCGACGGCTACGACGCCGCGAGTGATCCGAATGCTCCGGCGGGCACCAGCGGCGGTAACGCCGGCGTGGGCGGGACCGGAAGCGCGCTGGGTGTCGGTGGCGCCGGTGGTTCTGGTGGGGATGGTTCCACGGGTGCGGTCGGTGTCGATGGTGTGAATCTGGGTGATAACGGTGGCATCGGTGGTGCGGGCGGCAACGGCGGCAATGCCGGTGCGGGCGGTACCGGCGGCGCCGGCAGCGGTGTGGATGGCACGGCGGGTGTGGGTGGCAATGGTGGTGTCGGTGGTGCGGGTGCTGATGGTGTGGCCGGGGTGGACTCGACGGCGGCGGGGGTCGCGGGTGGTGTCGGCGGTGATGGTGGTGTTGGTGGCGACGGCGGTGCCGGCGGTACGGGTGGTTTGACGGCGGCCGGGACGGCCAGTGGTCTCGATGGTGTCCAGGGAATCGGTGGTGCTGGCGGCAATGGTGGTGTGGGTGGCCGGGGCTTTGATGGTGGCGCTGGTGGGGTCGGTGACGCGGGCACTAATGGCACGGATGGCACCGCGACGACGATGAGTACGGCGGGCACTGAGGGCACCGATGGTGGTGCTGGTGGGGCCGGCAGCGATGGTGGTGTCGGTGGCAATGGTGGGGCTGGTGGGCAGGGTTCTGTCGATGGCCTGCAGGGCTTGGGTGGCGTGGGTGGTGTCGGCGGAAACGGTGGCACCGGCGGCAATGGTGGCACCGGTGGCGCTGGTGGCGATGGGTATGACGGGGCCACCGATGCGAATGCGCTGGCGGGCACTAGTGGTGGTGATGGCGCGGTCGGCGGCGGCGGCGGCAATGGTGGTGCCGGGGGTGCGGCCGGCAATGGTGGTGCCGGTGGTACCGGCCGCACGGGCCAGGTCGCCTCGGGTGCTGATGGCAGCACGGGTGTTCAGGGCGAGGGTGGTGTCGGTGGCGCCGGTGGTTCTGGTGGGGATGGTTCCACCGGTGCGGTCGGTGTCGATGGTGTGAATCTGGGTGATAACGGTGGCACCGGTGGTACGGGCGGCAACGGTGGTAATGCCGCTGCCGGTGGTACTGGCGGCAGTGGCCTCAATGGCCCGGCCGCTGATGGTGTGGATGGCACGGCGGGTGTGGGTGGCAATGGTGGTGTCGGTGGTGCGGGTGCTGATGGTGTGGCCGGGGTGGACTCGACGGCGGCGGGGGTGGCCGGTGGTGCTGGCGGTGATGGTGGTGTGGGTGGCGACGGCGGCGCCGGCGGTACGGGTGGTTTGACGGCTGCCGGGACGGCCAGTGGTTTGGATGGCGCCCAGGGCGCTGGTGGCGACGGTGGCGATGGCGGTGTGGGTGGCCGCGGGTTCGATGGGGCGACCGGTGGGGTCGGCAACACCGGCGGCAACGGCACGGACGGCACGGCGACCACGGCGAGTGCGGCCGGTGATACCGGTGGCACCGGTGATGCCGGCGGGGCCGGCAGCAATGGTGGTTCCGGCGGCAAGGGCGGCGCAGCGGGTCATGGCTCCACCGATGGCGTCGAAGGTCTTGGTGGTGTCGGCGGTGCCGGCGGCAATGGCGGCACCGGTGGTGTCGGTGGCACCGGCGGTAACGGCGGTAATGGGTATGACGCCGCGATAGATCCGAATGCGGCGGCGGGCACCAATGGTGGTGACGCCGCGGCGGGTGGCGCCGGTGGCACTGGTGGCGCCGCGGGCGCGGCCGGCCAGGGCGGTGCCGGTGGTACGGGCCGAGACGGGCAGGCGGCTTCGGGTGCCACGGGTGTGGCGGGCGCTCAAGGTGATGGCGGCAATGGTGGTGTCGGTGGGGTTGGTGGTGGTGGCGCTGATGGGGCGGCCGGTACTGACAACAGTGGC